>NZ_JBHXWI010000021.1:0-155693 GCF_042671975.1 Rhodococcus sp. NPDC127593
GGCATGCATAGCCCGGACAGTTTCGAGAGGTCGCTACAGGTGGCAATCGCCTGAAATCATGTAACCCCCGTGTCCACCGTTCGGGGGAAACCTCAAGTGACCGGACCGGTCGCCATCGTCACCGCCAACGACAACGGAACGCCACACGGCACGACGGTCAGCTCGCTCGCGTCCCTGAGCCTGACGCCGGCCATGATCTCGGTCGCCCTCGACAACGCCTCGACGCTGTTGAGCATCGTCCGCCGGACCGGTGCCTTCGGTATCAACATCCTCTCCGCCGGGCAACACGAGGCGGCGATGCGCTTCGCGAGCCGCCGCGAGGGCAGATTTGCCACTGCAACATGGGAATTCGAGGAGGGCCTACCATCGCCTGATGGGCAGCACAGCCTGGTTGCAGTGCAACGTCGCGGCCGAGATCCCCGGAGGGGATCACACCCTGCTCCTCGGCGCGGTGCGGGGCTGCTCGACCACCGACCGCACCCCCCCCTGGTGTACAGCCGGCGCAGCTTCGGCACGCACACCGTGCTGCCCTCGATCACTGCAACCGCATCGTGAACGAGATAAGGAAGGGCGACCGGCCCCGCCGGACCGGCCACCGGTCATCGTGAAGGGCAGGGACAATGAGCACGGCCGCCGAATCGCTCATCGATGTGCACGCGCACTTCGTCACCGACCGGTACGTGAACGCAGCGAAAACTGCCGGGCACCAGCACCCCGACGGGATGCCTGGCTGGCCCACCTGGAAGGCGGCCGACCATCTCGCTCTGATGGACGAAGGCGGGATCGACACCGCCATGGTGTCGGTGTCCTCGCCCGGTACACACTTCGGTGACGACGGGGCCGCCCGCGCGCTCGCCCGGGAAGTCAACGAGTTCGCCGCCGAACTGGTGCGGGAGCATCCGGGGCGCTTCGGTCATTTCGCCAACCTGCCTCTACCGGATGTAGACGGTTCTCTGCGGGAAATTGCCTACTCCCTCGATGTTCTCGGCAGCGACGGCGTCGCCGTGGAAACTAACGCGCACGGACGTTATCTCGGCGACGCCCTGTTCGAACCGGTGTGGACCGAACTTGATCGCCGCCGTGCCGTCGTCTTCGTGCATCCGACGTCGCCGCCAGGTCACGAGGCCGTTTCACTGGGTCGGCCGCGACCGATGTTGGAGTTCTTGCTCGACTCCGCCCGCACCGTCAGCGACCTGGTCTTCGCCGGCGTCTTCCTGCGGTATCCCGACATCTCGTGGGTCTTCACGCACGGCGGCGGCGCAGCGACTACTGCTGGACTCCCGCACCCGCGACCGCACGCCAGATAGCATCCATCGATTCCGCAGAACAACCTCATGGTGACACTTGGCGCGCCCTGACCACCCGCAACGCGCATCGACTCTTCCCTCGCCTGAAGGCCACCGCAGATGAACCCCAGGCGCCTTCCTGCGATGACACCGCATAGGCGCCGGCGCCGCATCGTCTGTTCGGTTACCGCGATGCAGGGATCACGGCGAGGTCTGAAACGCTGCCGACACGGTTCCCTGGACTAGTTGGCATCGTGGGTGCGGTTGCGGCGCCATTGCAGTGGAGGGGTCATGCTTATGCTCCGGGAACACCGCGAGCAGGAGGTTCGATACGCATGCCCGAGAAAAGTGACAAGAAACCGGAGCCTCGAACCGTGACCGTGGGTACCCGGGTGCTGGTCCAACGACAGTTCGGACAAGCCGCGACCGGCGTGATCATCGAGGACTACTCCGAACTGACCGATACGGCCGAACGCGGACACGAGTGGGCGCCCGTGCATCGGTGGGCGGTCGCCCTGGACGACGGGCGGCTGGTCTTCGCCGATACCGCCGACCTCACCATCGAGCCCGGCAGCCCGAGATCCGGTCCGGGGGCCGACGCAACCGTCTGAGCCGCCGCCAGCGGAACCGTTACCTATGGGTGCCGGACCTTTTCGTGGGATGTAAGCAGTAGGTGATCGAACCAGGTGCGCAGACCGGAGTTTGGTTCACACTCGGCGAGGCCGGCGACGATCTGTTCGGCGATGGTGCGGAGTCGGGTGTTGGTTTCTTGTGAGCGCCAGGTGAGGATGCCGAAGGCACGGTCGGCGGGGATGCCGTAGACCAGCATCAGGGCGCCCTTGGCCTGTTCGATCACGGCCCGGGATTCGGTGAGTTCGGCGACCGCTTCGTCGACGGAGTCTTTGACGTCGTCGCGGTGGGACTCGGTGATGTCGATGTAGAACCCGGCGGTGCCGATCACCTGGCCGGTGTCGTCGTGCAGGCGGTCGCCGACGACCACGACCTGTCGGATTTTTCCGGTGGTGTCGATGATGCGGTGTTTGCTGCTGAAGGGTTCGGCGTCGTTGATCATCCGGTCGAGGGCCCGGGCGACGTGGGGGTGGTCTTCGGGGTGTTTGTGGGAGAGCAGCAGTTCGGTGGTCGGCGTGACTTCGCCGGGCCGGTGCCCGTGCATCTGGGCGACGGTATCGGACCATTCCCACCGCTGTCCGTCCAGGACGAACCGGAAACTGCCTACCCGCTGCGGCTCGCCGCCACCGAATACCTGCTCTGAATCCACGCCCTATTTTCTAGCAAATCGATAGCTGGGGAGTTGCGCGGGCTGTTCGGTCGTGCCCAAGCTCACATAGCAATGCGCGATCCTTCGGGTGCCCGGCCGCATCGCATGGACCGGCAGGGCCGGTGGCCCTCGATGACCTCACCGTCGATCCGTCTCCTGAAGCTTCGAGGTCGAAAGGGGACGAGGGCGTAAGCAGTCCGCTGTCGACTGCCTGTCGACGTCAGGCCTCCACGGGGCACCAGAAAAGGTCGTGTAACAAAGCGGGCCGGCCGTTCGGTGTACCTATCGCCTCACCGGTCGCGTCAGTCGTGTTTCGCGCCGGTGAGGCCCGCGCGTGACAGTCGGTGGCCGTCCAGGGAATCGACGATCTTCATGGCCTCAACGCTGACTGCGGCTCAGAAGTCGATTAGTGGGCGTGGTCTTCGCCTCCTGCTCGGTGAGCGGTGCATCGGAGCGGCCCACGGTGCTCTGCCGACGATCGTCGGGTCCTGGTCTGGTCGTCGAGCCGTGCTGCCCGGGCATTCTCGTGGCCGACTATTGCCTCCTGCCAGCCCTGATCGGTCACGGCGACGTGATCGCGGGCGGCTGGGGGTGGTACGCCGAGCTGTGCGGCGATCTGCGCCCACGACATGCACGCCGCCGTCGCGTCGCTGGCGAAATCGACGGCATCCTCGACCGGGCAATCCCGCCTTCACGCTGCATCTCTGCGATTCCCACCGGTGAAGCCTGCGGCGCTGCGGCTTCGGCGAACGCCTCCTCGGAATACCACCGGCTTGTCCGCTGTTGAAGAAGCTGACGGTGGCGCGCATACCCCGGGTACCACACCAGAAAAGTCGCTGCGAGCGACCACTTGCCGAGAGGCGATATGGCGTCACTGTCACCCTTGACCGGGTAAGACCTACATTGCGTAGCGTTCCCGGACGGGATGAGGAGCCGCTGACACCGGGGAAGGTGTCGGCGGCTTTGCTCTGCATCCGCCTACAGGTCCTCCACCCGCACCGATCGAGGATCGACATCGAATCGGCGGCCTTTCACGCTGGGATGGCGTAGCCTGCGACGTGGGCAAGGTTTGATCTGTTGCTCGCAGCCGACGGACTTCAGTGGTTCGCTACAAGACCTCGAGCAGTCGTTCGGCCAGTACGGCTGCCGACGCTGGGTTCTGCCCGGTGAACAGGTTGCGGTCGACGACCGTATAGGGCTTCCATATCTCATCCTTGGTGAAGTCGACGTTCAGGGCGATGAGTTCGTCCTCCACCAACCACCGGGCCTTCGGTCCGAGCCCGACCGCGTTCTCTTCCTCGTCGGTGAGCCTGCCCCTTGGACAGCTATCCGCTGGAGGTTCGCTGATCAATTCCCACTAGGCGGGCACGAGGACCGAGGACAGTCGGCGTGCGGCGAACTGGGAGAAGTATTCGACCTTCGCATTGGCGACCAGTCCGGGTAGGAAGACCTTCCATGCGGTAGTCATACGCTCGGACAACTCCGCCAATGTGGCGGTTGCGACTGCCACCAGGCGTGTGCCTAACGCCATCTCCAGCAGGAGACGGCCCGCCTCGTCCGGGTCCGTGCCCTCGCGGAAGTCGCCTTCCTCGACTGCCCGCGCCGCCAGTGCTCGAAAGGTCGAGGACCACTGGTCGAAGACCGCGGGCCCGGTGCCGCGGAAGTCGCCGATTTCGTTGAGCAGCCGGAACGCAGCCGAGATCAGGTCGTCGTTGTTGGCCGTGTCGACCATCACGTACGAGATTCCGATCAGCGTTTCCAGTGCCGGAGTGCGAGAGTCGAATTGCAAAGAACATACCGCGTTCAAACGTTCGCAGCCTTCGTCGATGACCGCCCGTGCCAGTTGCTCTTTCGAGCTGAAGTGGAAGTACAGTGAGCCCTTCGTCACGCCCGCAACGGCGATGATCTCGTGCAAGGCTGCTTCCGTGTAGCCCACGCGGTTGAACACTTTGGCCGCGGCGGTCAGCACAGTCTGCCGCGTGGCTATCGCTCTCTTCTGCAAGACACCGGCCCCTTCGTTCGACGTGGATGATGGTGTGAATCGTACTGGTCGGTATTGAGTTCGCCGGTTCTCGATCTGGGCGAGGGTTTCTTGTCGCTGATCGCGTTTCGCTTCGAAGGTGTATGTCCGGGGGCGTGCACCGGCCTCGACACGTATGACAGGTGGTTCTCACGGATCGGTGGTGAGCGCGCGTTGCCGGTTCGCGGCGTGGCGGATTTGCAGGATCCGCATACCACCGGCGACCGCGATGATGATCGCTCCGGCCACCGCGGCGAACAGCAGCGCCACACCCAGCGGCAGCGTGAAGTCCCACCCGAATAGTTCCAGGGTGATGCTGTCGAGGTTCTGCAGGATGAACACCAGTAGCAGCACCAGAATGAGCACGCCGGTGACCAGACCGGTCCAGAGCGCACCGGTACGGGTGTGTGTGATGCCCTTACGTCGGGCGGGGTCGGGATGCAGGTGGCTGGCAGCGTCCGGGTCCGGCGTCGTTCCCGCCGGGGGGACGCCGCTGCGCCGCGGCCCCGGTGAGAAGTCGGTGTTCGGATCGGCGGGGTTCCCAGAGGTGGTCGACATGCACGGTCGAGTACCCATGCGAGGTTCCGGCTACCCCGGCGCCCCGGCTCCGGGTTCGCGCGCTGTGTGGCGATCGAACCCTGGGCCGGGTCATCAGTGGTCAGCGGCAGCGTGCTCGTCGAGTACGAGCGCACCCGCCGCGCGTAATTTCCTGACGGAAGCAATGCAACCCGACCACAGCGGTGGCACGGCCCTCACGCTCGGGTCCTGGCGGCCGGTCGGCTGCTGCACTGGTCGTAAAGGCGTGAGTGACAGGGTCAATGTGAGAGGCGACTCCGAACGTATCCGGTGGTTCGGCCGCGCTGGTCTGGTTGTCAGTGGTGCTTGCCGGTCGGGGTTGTCCCGGTGCCCGGGGGTGGGGTCTCGGCGCGGGCGATTTCGGCTACGCGGTCGGCCAGCTCTCCGGTCAGTGTCGTGCCGGGTTCGGTGCTCGCGGCGTCCGTGAGCTGGGTTACGACGGTGGCGGTCGACGGGTCGACGGTGTCGATGCTCGGAGAGTGCTCGAGTTGGTGCGGCGCCTGGACTTTGAGGCGCTCGGCGAGCAAATCGGTGTCGAGTTGCTGCGCAGCCTTTTCGTTCAGCTCGGCGTGCTCGACGGTCGCGGATCGAGAGGTAGCTTCGACCTCAGCGTCAGTGACTTCCACTGCGCGTGCATCGTCATCCTTGACGGATGCACTGCCGGGGGCGGGGGCTACGCGGGGTGGGGCTGGGGCGTTGGCGGCGCGATGGGCACGGTCCTGGTGACCCAAAACGGTGCCGACGGCACCATCGAGCAGGCCGAGGCCACCCCGATACAGCCGTCGAGCCGGTGCTGATGGCGCCAGGTGTGAGATCACCCGGTCATCGATCACGTGGAGGGGGTAGCGCACGATCGTGTACTGCACGCGCAGCACGGCCAGGGGTAGTGCGGTGAGGATGTTCATGGAGCTTCCTTGTACGGGTGACAGGTCAGGATTAGGGGTGACGCTGCCGAGGGGCCTCGATCGGGTCGGGCCGGGGCGGCGGGTCGGCAGTGTTCTGTTCGTGCGGGGAACCTCCTACGGTGTGGTGTCCGAAGGCGGGCGGGCACCGGAACGGCCTGTCGAGCGCTCGCCGGGCATCGTTGCCTCACGCCGGGCACCGGCGGCTCACGGTGTTCGGCTACCATCGCACCAGCCTCGTGTCGCGGCTGGCAACCCGAAATATCCTGCCAGGCTGGGTGTCTGGCCCAATACATCGGATCCGAGGAACTCCCCGACAGCTGTCGACTCCGGATCCTTGTACGCCTCCGCGTTCGCGCGAGTACGTGCACGGGCGGCCGCCTCGATGATGCGCAGGGTGCGGTGTGATCCACTGCGCCCGGCGCGGTACGCGCGGTCGGGTGAGTCAAACGTTCCCCGAGGGTCCCTTCCTCCCGCGTTTCTTGTACAAGACATAGGCGATGACACCGACCAGAATGACGATTCCGATGATTTCCACAGGCAGCGGATACCCGATCGTTGCGTTCCCCACGCGGTGCGACCGTTCAGCAGCCTCGCGGCGTTCCGTGCCGCGGCTTTCGCGGTGACTGTTCGGGTGAGTTGAGAAGTTCGCGCAGTGCCCTGCCACTGGGCGTTCGCCGAGGTCTCACTCAGACCGGTCGAGTCATCCGGTCCAGGGTCTGCGGGTTGACAACCCAGCCCGCGGAACCTCCCTTACTTCGGTCGCCGGGCTCTTTCGTGTGCGGTGAGCAGCACATGATCGAACTGCGCGCAGACCGGAGTTTGGTTCACACTTGGCGAGGCCGGCGACGATCTGTTCGGCGATCGTGCGGAGCCGGGTGTTGGTCTCCTGCGAGCGCCAGGTCAGGACGTCGAAGGCGCGGGCGGCGGGGATGCCGTAGACCAGCATCAGTGCACCCTTGGCCTGCTCGATCACCGCCCGCGACTGCTCGAGTTCGTCGACCGCCTCGTTGACCGACCCTTTCACGTCACTGCGGTAGGAGTCGGTGATGTCGATGTAGAACCCCGTCGTGCCGATCACCGCTCCGGTGTCGTCGTACAGACGGTCGCCGACGACCACAACTTGGCGGACTTTGCCGACGGTGTCGATGATGCGGTGTTTCTAGCGGATCGGTAACCCGAGAGTTGTAGGGGTCGCGCGGACAGGACGCCCACAGTGGTCTTTGGTGCCGGCCAGAGATCGGGGTGGTCCACCGACGACGCTCGCCGATCCCCCATCGCCCGTGACAGCAGCTTCGGTGGCCCGCCGATGGGTGTTGTCTGATGATGATTAATCGCTCCCGCCTGGGGTAAGCACGGCTTACGCACCCCCGCCGGGCACGGTTCCATGCTGTATCTCGCCGCCCGCCGACGCCGAGGTGCGGGTGACGACTCGGCAACTGTGGGTGAGGGCAATGAAAATCAGAGGTCAATTGGCGGTGGCCGTCGGGGCGGGTTATCTGCTCAGGGGGTGGACCGCGAAGCTCGCTAGGTCCCCGGAGGTCGCCAAGCTCGGTGAGACTATTCGGGGAGAGCTGATGACCGCGGCGAAAGCTGCGGCGGTCACCGCGGTCAACACGCGTATCGAGTCGCTCAACAGCCGGCTCCAGTCGAGCGGCGAAGACCTGGCGGTGGGCGTGGGCGAGGTGGCCGGCACCAGGTCAGGCGAGATCCGCGACCACCACGTCGGCGAGCCGGAAGAGGGAAAGGAAGAGCCCCGCGAGCGGATCGAGTCCGCAGAAGGCGAACAGGTGCGGGAAGCCGGAGAGGTACCGGACGACGAAGGCGAGGAGCGGGCCGAGGAGACGGGCGAGACCGACGAGAGCGCAGAGACCGCGCAGCCCGAGCGGGAGAAACCGTCAAGGCGCCGTCCCCGCACCCGACGGACCCGGGACACAAGCACGGCCAAAGAAGTCCGGGAGTGGGCCGTCCAGCAAGGCTACGAGATCTCCTCGCGCGGCCGCATACCCGCGGACATCGAGCAAACTTTCCGCGACGCCCACTGACAACCGAGCGGTAACCGGTGGTCGGCTAGTAGGCGCGGCGACGGCCGCCGAGAGAAGAACGCGCCACCACCGAGGGTCAGCAACCGAAGAAACATCGGCAGGGTGGCCGCTGCTGCCGCGATCACCCGGTCGCAGGTTCACGACGAACTGAAGATGGGCAGGACGACACCGACGACGGCGAAACCAAGGACGGCGATGCCGCCGATCAAGTGTGGGAACACCTGTTGGTAAATCTCGACCGGAGGGACCAGCATCATCGTCCCGGTGACGAAGATGCCGGGGTAGATCACCTCCTGGGTGTCCTCCACCCCCGAAAGTGCTGGAGCAACAGCGTGTCGCGGTAGCGTTGCCCGCGCACCCGCTCGTCTGTGCGCTCCGGAGTTACGGTTGAACAGTCCGGTGCGGACGACGCGGGCGCGGGCAACGCTACCGCGCGCTCGCAGTGCCCACCGACCCCGTCCGCAGATGATGATGTGGCCGGTCATCCGGCTGATGCGCAGTCCATTCGCCGTCGTTCCATGACGTTGCGCAGGGTGGCCTTCGATGAGCGCCTCCAGGAGGACGCCGAACATGTACAGCGCGGTGCCCACGCCTGCCAGGTCAGAACGATGGTGAACAACTGTCCGATTCCCGTGAGGGGTGCACTTCTCGGGTGCCGATCCTGGCTGATGTTCCGCTGGTTGAAGTCTCCCGAATCGGGGTAGTCGCAAAGACCGTACTCAGGGCCCGAGCAGAACCGGGCGGGACGAGTCCATCTACCGGTGTGTGCAGCCCGCGTTGCGCCGCTCCGTCGGTAACGAGCCGCCATGGCGGCCTCGGGCGGCCGAAAGCAAGGAGCACAGCAATGACCACAGGTGGACCGAGCTCGAGCAGCCTCGCCGATGTCATCGACACCATTTTGGACAAAGGCCTGGTCATCGACGCTTACGTGCGTGTCTCACTCGTCGGCATCGAACTACTTACGATCGACGCTCGCGTGGTGGTCGCCAGCGTCGACACGTACCTGCGATTCGCCGAAGCGGTGAACCGGCTCGAGATCGGGAGCGAACCGAAAGGTCTGACGGACCTGGTGTCGGACGTCAAGGGTGGCGGCAGTTCGAAGTCCAAGACCAAAGGTGTCCTCGAAGGGGTCGGCGAAACGCTCAGTGAACTCCTCGGCGGACAGGACACCGAGCGCGAACACGCGTCGAAGCGACGACAGAAGTGATTTCCGAGGGGACCAGGCAACCGATGCGCCGACCCGGAACCCCGGCGCACACCCGCACCATCGGGACCAACGTGCCGCCGGATCGCGTGGGAACGCTAATACCCCGTCTCGGTACCGGCGAAGGAACTCTCGTCGGTCAGCTCGAGACCGCTGTTTGCGCTGGTGGTTGAGCCCTGACGAGGAGGGGTAGACGAACGACATAGGCGCACCCTCCGCGCACGGTCCTGCGACACATTTCACCGAGCTGGCTTCGAGCGCGCCGAGATCTCGCGACGAAGGGCTTCGACGATGACAACCAAAGCTCAACCGCCTTCGGCCGTCCGGGCGGGGAATCCGCCGGTAAGCGCGCACAGGATCACTGCGGCGGAGCTACTCGCGCCGACGTTCAGTGCGGCCGGCGACAGTATCGATATACCGGGCGACCAGTTTCGTTCGGGCGGAAGGGATCTCCTCTGCGGGTGCAAGCACGGAGCACCGGTATGACCACGGCGATACAACCCGCAGGCGGTGGAGGTGTCGCCGGTGGTCCCAGGTCGAGCAGCCTCGCCGACGTCATCGACACCATCCTCGACAAGGGCCTGGTCATCGATGCCTACGTGCGCGTCTCGCTCGTCGGCATCGAAATACTCACCATCGACGCCCGCGTCGTGGTCGCCAGCGTCGACACCTACCTGCGATTCGCTGAAGCCGTGAACCGGCTCGAGATCGGCAGCGAACCGGAAGGCCTATCCGACCTCGCGTCGGGCGGCACCGACAGCGACGCGGAATCGACGGCGCAGAGCTCGATCGAATCCGGTGACGACAAAGGTGATGGTCTGAGCGGCGGCGACGAAGAACCTGAACGCGAACGTGTGACGCGCAGGTCCACTCGGGAGGACAAGTGATGGCTACTCAGAGACGAGTTCGCTGCCGCGTTTGAAACAACTCGAGGGCAAGGCCCAGTGCGTCGTCAAAGGCCGCTACGACGAGGCGGCCATCCCGGGGAGGTGATCGGGGAGAGCGACCAGGCAGCGAGGAGGAGGCCGTGCACATCGCGGTCCTCCGACGTCGACCGGCAGGACGAACCCGAAACAGACAGTGGGTGAACTCGCCCGGGACTGGAACGGCCGAATCGAGATCCGCCTGAATCAGGTTATTTCGACGCAACTCCGGGTGCCGGCGGGCTCACCCGCGGGCATCGGTGCGGATATCGCGGGGGACGAGTTCGAACCAGGCGCTGGTGCCGCCGTGAATGTGCGGGTCCGGATAGCGCAAGGCCAAGCCCTGCTCGTCGAAGGCGGTGAACCAGTCGCGCCACGGCATGTGTTCGAGGACAGGCGTGCCGGCCTCGTGGAAATCGATGCGCAACACGGAGGCGTCAATGCCCGCAGTCTTGGCGATGCGTGCCGGTACGCCGTGATGGGACTGAGTCCAGCGGCGGATTTCGTCGTGATCGGTAGTGGTGTGCCGGGGTGATTTCATTCGAATCGGTCCTCGTTCGTGTCTTCCGTTTGTCGGATGTCGGTCCGGTGCATCCCGGGCATACCCAGTTCCGGCGTATTCATTCTGATGAGTAGAGCGAGCGAGTCGACGTCACCGAACATTGCCTTCCTCGCTCGCTACTCCGGTGCTGCGCACCGCAGATCCGCCGCCGGGGTACGGGCGGCGGAGTGAACCGGCCCCGACCCGCAGCGGCCGCTCATGCCAGATGACCCATCGCACGCAACCCGGAGGAGGCTCATCTCTGCTGTGTTTTGGTCAGGGTGCCGTTTGAGACGAATGTGTACCCTCACCGCGCCGCCGGCCGGCCGGGCGACGCCGAAATCCTTCGCGGGACGAGGTCCGGGGTGCCGGGTGGTGGATATCCTTGGGTGCACAGTTTTCGAGCTGAGTAAGCGCGGGTGTCGATCGTCGATGCCACGAACAGGATGAATCGCTGGGTGGCCGATGGTCAGAGACGATGATCCACTGGTCACGCAGCGTGACATTGGACCGGCGGTCGCTGCGGAGTTGGCGGCGGTCGGTTTTGGGGACGCGGAGGAGATCGGCCGTGGCGGCTTCGGTGTTGTCTTCCGCTGTACGCAGCCCGACGTGGACCGGATCGTGGCCGTGAAGGTCCTCACCGCAGACCTGGACAAGGTGAATCGGGCGCGGTTCTTGCGGGAGCAGCGGGCAATGGGCCGGCTGAGCGGGCACCCGAACATCGTCAATGTCCTGGAGGTCGGTGACACCGAAGGCGGGCGCCCGTACATCGTGATGCAGTACCACGCGCAGGATTCGCTGGAGGCGCGGATCCGCCGACACGGTCCGCTGCCGTTGGACCACGCGTTGCGGACGGGGGTGAAGATCGCCGGGGCGGTGGAGACCGCGCATCGACTCGGAATTTTGCATCGCGATATCAAGCCCGCCAACATTCTGTTCACCGACTACGGGGAGCCGGCGCTGACAGATTTCGGAATCGCGCACATCTCCGGTGGCTTCGAGACCGGCACCGGAACGGTGACTGGGTCGCCGGCATTCACCGCCCCGGAGGTGCTCAGGGGTGATCCACCGAGCACCGCGTCGGACGTCTACGGCCTCGGGACCGTCTTGTTCAGTGCCCTGACTGGCCACGCGGCCTTCGAGCGCCGCACCGGTGAGCAGGTGGTGGCCCAATTCCTGCGGATCACCACCGCACCGGTGCCCGACTTGCACGGCCTCGGCATCGACGACGACGTGTCCGCGGAGATCGCCCGAGCGATGGCCGCGAACCCGCAGGATCGGCCGTCCGCCGCCGAGCTCGGTGACGAACTGCGGCGGATCGAGGCCCGCAACGGATTCCCGGTCGATGAGATGGCGTTGCATGCCGGACCGGATGCGCTGCCGGGAGAGCCGAACCCCACCCGCCCGGTCGTCGATCCCGAGGGCGCTGCGGTCGTGCGCGATTCGGCGGCCCCGGATCGTGTGCGGGGCAGCGCGGGGAATCTTCCCGTCGAGCTGACCAGCTTCGTCGGTCGCCGTAATGAACTCACCGTGACCAGGGAGATGCTCTCCCGCTCACCGTTGGTGACATTGACCGGGATCGGCGGTGTCGGCAAGACACGCCTGGCATTGCGGGTGGCCGCGAATATGCAACGCGATTTCCCTGACGGGGTATGGCTGGTGGAGTTGGGAGAACTATCAGACGAGTCGCTGCTGACCGATGTGGTGGCCGCAGCGCTGGGGCTGAGGAACTACTCGGCGCGGCCACTGCGTGAGGTGCTCGTCGAGTTCGTGGCCGAGCGGGTGCTGTTGGTGATACTGGACAACTGCGAGCGGGTGGTCGACGCCGTGGCGGACCTCGCCGAAACATTGTTGCGAGGCTGCCCGGGGCTGCGGATCCTCGCCACCAGTCGTGAGCTTCTGGGCATCGGTGGGGAGGAGGCGCTTCGGGTGCCACCGCTGCCGGTACCCGATCCGGATCGGCAGTCGTCGTTGTCCGGGCTTCCCAGTTATGACGCGGTCACGTTGTTCGCCGAGCGCGCCGCCACGGCCGTCCCGGGGTTCGAACTGACCGAGGACAACAAGACTGCGGTGGCCCAGATCTGTCACCGACTGGACGGGTTGCCGTTGCCGATCGAATTGGCGGCAGCTCGGCTGCGAGCGATGTCGCCGGAACAAATCCTGACTCGGCTCACCGACCGATATGCGTTGCTGACCCAGGGCAGCCGGGGCGCACCGTCGCGGCAGCAGACCCTGCGACTCAGCTTCGACTGGAGCTATGAGTTGTGCACACCGGTGGAGCAACGAGTGTGGGCGCGGGTGGCGGTGTTCGCGGGCAGTTTCGAGCTCGAGGCCGCCGAGGTGGTGTGCGGAGCCGGGCTCGATGCCGTCGAGCTACTCGACACGATGGCCTCCCTGGTGGACAAGTCGATCCTGATCCGCGAGGAATCCGGCACCGCGGTGCGGTTCCGGCTTCTGGAAACACTGCGCGACTACGGCCGCGAGACGCTGCACGAGACGGGCGGCATCACGGAGCTGTGCCGGCGCCACCGCGACTATTACCAGAAGTTTGTGCTCGCCGGGGAGGCCGACTGGATCAGTTCCCGACAGCTCGAATGGATCACCCGGCTCGATCGGGAGCAATCGAATCTCCGGGAGGCACTGGAATTCTGCTCGTCCGACAGCCCGAACACAGGTCTCCGGATCGCCGCCGCCCTGTTCCCGTTCTGGAGTGCCAGTGGACTACTCAGCGAAGGCCGCCGGTGGCTCGCCCGCCTCCTCGCCCGAACCCCCGGGGAGCCGAGCGTCGACCGGGCCAAGGCGCTGCACGCGGCCAGCGTGTTGGCCGAGGTGCAGGGTGACCTCGAGGCGGGCGCCGCACTTGTGGACGAGGGACTCGCGCTCGCCGAACAGTCGACCGACCCGATGATCCAAGCCCTCATCGCCTACGCCGACGGCATCCTGGCGATCTTCGGTGGTGACCTGGCCCGTGCGTGTTCGCGCTTGGAAAGCGCGATCGAGACGTTCGGTCGGCGGGAGGACCGCACGCTCCAGACCGGTGCGACGAACATGCTCGGGCTGGCCAACACACTGCGCGGCGAGACGAAACGAGCCATCGAGTGCTATGAGCAGGTGCTCACGCTCACGCAGGCACGCGGGGAGGTCGTGTATCGGTCGTATGCACTGTGGGCGATGGGTGTTGCGTTGTGGCGGCAGGGGGATGCAGATCGGGCGGTGGGGCTGCTCGAACAGTCGTTGCGCCTGGCCCGAGAGGTGAACAACCGGCGCACCGCCGCGTCGGGTCTCGAGGCGCTGGCCTGGATCGCCGCCGGGGAGCAGACAGCACGTCGCGCCGCCGTGCTGCTGGGATCGGCCGAGGAGCTGGGTCGGTCGGTCGGCAGCGATGCGGTCGTGTTTCCGACGATGCTCGTCGACCACGAGGAGTGCGAACGGACGTGTCGTCGGGTACTCGGTGAGCGAGGATTCGAGGAGGCCGGCCGGGAGGGCCGGCGGCTGGGGTTCGATGCCGCCGTCGCCTACGCCCTCGGCGAGCGGGCCCCGGATTCCCCGCCGGCCGCGGCCGCGGCGTTGCCGAAATTGACCAATCGGGAAGGGCAGGTCGCCGACCTGGTCGCGGAGGGCCTGACCAACAAGGAGATCGCCGCTCGACTCGTGATCTCGCCCCGCACCGCCCAGGGGCATGTGGAGCATGTGCTGGCCAAACTTGGCTTCACCTCCCGCGCACAGATCGCCGCGTGGGTAGTGGAACAGGCAGGAACCACGCACTGAACGACGCGCAATCCGCCGTCGCCAGTCGCACACCCGGGCGTCGTCGACGTCTACTCTGGCCGATCCTGGGCTGGGGGGTGATGGTCACGCACGCCACACCGCCGGTCGCATCATCGGCAAACATCGCCTGCGCGCCAGCCACGCGGGCCCGCCGTCCGCGCCCGCGTGGCGGAAAGGGGTGGTCGGCACTCACCGGCCTCATTCGAATGAGCCAATCCTGCTGAGGTGACAAGGAAGTCGGCCCTCTTTCGGATAAACGGTGCTTGTTCTCGCCCACCGGCGCTGGTGCAGGTGACGCTGAGGGCCCGCCCGGTGGTGGGTGGGGTTCCTCGACCCACAGCGAGAAACTCGACTTCCGCGGTCAGCACGTACAGGAAGACAGACAATGGGATCCGGTCCTGCAGACGAGGAGCACGCCATGGACACAGAGCCTGGAGTCGGTCCGCCGAGTCGCGTGGAGGGCGGCGGTCGAGAACCGGTGCGGGCCGCCGTCGTGGTCGGCGCACTGGGTGTGGTGTTCGGCGATATCGGGACCAGTCCGATCTACACCATCCAGACGGTGTTCAACCCGGCCGATCCGCACCCCGTGCCGATCAGCACGAACAACGTGTACGGCGTGGTGTCACTCATCTTCTGGTCGGTGATGCTCATCGTCACCTTCACCTACGTCCTGCTGGTGATGCGCGCCGACAACGACGGCGAGGGCGGGGTGATGGCGCTGATCACACTGCTGCGGCGCCTGGGTGCGGTGCGGGGCCGTCGCGTCGCCGTGGTGCTGGCCGGGCTCGGCATCTTCGGTGCCGCTTTGTTCTTCGGCGACAGCATGATCACCCCCGCGATCTCGGTGCTGTCCGCGGTGGAAGGCCTGAAGGTCGTCGAGCCGGGGTTGGCAGAGTGGATCGTGCCGATCACGGCGGTGATCATCGTGGGGTTGTTCTCCGTCCAACGCCGCGGCACGGCGGCGGTCGGGCGACTGTTCGGGCCGGTGATGATCGTCTGGTTCGTCTCGATCGGGGCCTGCGGCGTGAGCGGCATCGCCCGGCATCCGGCGATCCTCGAGGCGCTCTCGCCGACCTATGCGCTGAGCTTCCTGTTCGGGCACTTCGAAATTGCCTTCTTCGCGCTGGCCGCGGTCGTGCTGGCGGTCACCGGCGCGGAGGCGCTGTATGCCGACATGGGGCATTTCGGTCGGCGGGCGATCACCCGCGGCTGGCTGCTGCTCGTCCTGCCGGCGTGCGTGCTGAGTTACCTCGGCCAGGGGGCGCTGCTCCTCGGCGACGAGGGCGCGGTGAGCAGCCCGTTCTTCCTGTTGGCCCCCGACTGGGCGCGGTGGCCGATGGTGCTGGTGGCGACCGCTGCGACGGTGATCGCTTCCCAGGCGGTGATCACCGGCGCCTACTCGGTCGCGTCGCAAGCGGCGCAGCTCGGCTACCTGCCGAGATTGCGGGTGGCACACACCTCCGAGTCGACGATCGGCCAGATCTACGTCCCGTGGATCAACTGGGTGCTGATGGTGTCGGTGCTCACGCTGGTCTTCGCCTTCCGCAGTTCGGCGGCGTTGGCGTATGCGTTCGGAATGGCGGTGACCGGGACGATCACCATCACGACTCTGCTGTTCTTCTACATCGCCCGGACCCGGTGGGGCACGCCGTTGTGGCTGGTCGTGATCGGTGCCGGCTGTTTGTTGGCGGTCGACCTGCTGTTCCTGGCGGCGAACCTGACCAAACTCGTGCACGGAGCCTGGTTGCCGCTGCTGATCGCGCTCACGGCGTTCACCGTGATGACCACCTGGCAGCGTGGTCGCGCCATCGTCACCCGCGCACGGGAGCGAGCCGAGGGATCGTTACGGGAATTCGTCGACCAACTGCACGATTATCGGCCGCCGCTGGTGCGGGTCCCGGGCACCGCGGTGTTTCTCAACCGCGGTAAAAAGACGGCGCCGTTGGCGATGCGGGCCAATGTCGAGCACAACCGCGTGCTGCAGCAACACGTGGTGATCATGTCGATCAACACGCTGCCGGTGCCGCGCGTACCGGACACCGAGCGGACCGAGATCGATAAGCTCGGCTACGCCGAAGACGGGATCGTCCACGTCACAGCATTTTTCGGGTACATGGAATCACCGCACATCCCGGCCGTGTTGCGGCTGCTCGACCCCGCCGACACCGAGGGGCCGATCGCGATCGACGACGCCTCCTACTTCCTGTCGAAGATCGAACTGACCACGGGGACGGCACCGACGATGGCGCAATGGCGCAAGCACCTGTTCATCGCCACCTCCTACATCACGGCCGACGCTGCCGAGTACTTCGGCCTGCCAGGGGAGCGGACAGTGATCATGGGTTCCCGAATCGAGGTTTAGGGAAGTGGGTTCGCCTGCAGGACCATGTTTCCCAGCTTGGGGTTTCGTAGCGTGATCTGTTGAGGACTGTTCGCGACGACACACCACAGCCGGCCCGAGGGCACTATTTCCGGCCGGTCCGATCAGCGAGCGGACACCACACCAAGGTTTGGTCCCATGGGCAGGAGGTGTGCGGGAACGCCCTGCCTCGCCCGGTGCGCATCGTCGCAGCGTGATCAGGACACCTTCAGCGATGTCGAGAACCGGATGTTGCGTGCGTGCAAATCGTTGGTAGTCACCCCAGCATCGCACTGCACCGATCCTCCCGCCCACGACGGACCGGCGACTGGTGGACCGGATGACCGGGGTCAGGATCCACCCGGTGTGTCTCCGGTGGGCGTGGCGACTGGGGTGCGGCGTTGCGCGAAGCGCAGGAAGTACGTTCCGTCCACCGGGGTGGTCAGCGCGGGCAGCAGCACCCGCCAACTCTCATCCACCTGGCGGGCCCCCGCGTCGAGGATGCCGGTCGCCGTGGCGTGCAGTTGGGCGCCGTAGGCAACTGCGACGAGTACCTCGGCGACCTCACCCGGATCGAGGTCCGCCCGGATGTCTCCCTCGGCGATGGCTCGCTCCACCAAGCCGCGGTACGTCTCAGTCCAGGTATGGATGGTCGAGGTCGCGGTATGAAAGCGGCCGCTGCTGTCGCCCATCTCGCGGACCAGTCGGAACGCGGCCCGCACCATCGCCTCACCTCGTCCCATATCCGCCAGGGTGTAGGAGAGCTCAATGAGCGCTTCGACGGCACGAGTATGGCGGCGCATCTGCTGGGTACGGAGATGGTCCATTCGGTTCATGCCCTCGGAAATGACCGCGCCGGCGAGATCCGGTTTCGATGAGAAATGGTGGTACACGGCGCCTTTGCCGACGCCCGACTGCCCGATGATCATCTCCAACGTCGTGCGTACATATCCGTGCCGGTCGAATTCTTCGGCCGCACGTTGCAATACGCTGTTTCGGGTGCCACGAGATCGTTGTTGAATGACGATCACCGCTCCTTCTCCGCAGGGCCACTTTCGCCGGTAATGTACCGCGATATTGCAAGTGCCAGGCGAATATGCGCCGGGCAGCGGGCGCGCCGGGAATAATTCTTTGGTTTCGGTGATAAAGCGTTCCTCGTGGTGGTGGCTCGGCCCCCACCTGGTGAGTCGAGCCACCGCCGTTCCAGGGCGTATACGGCGATCAGCCGATGCCGATGCCGCCGCCGAATGTCACGCTGAGCCATTTCAGGAACGCATCGAATGCGACCGAAAAGTCATATACCTGCAGAACCCATGAACCCTTCACTCCTCTTACCTGTTGTCGTTTACGAGATCACCGATCCCGCTTACCTGCATATCGCATCGAGGTACCCTAGGCGTTTCACAAAACCTGAAATTAGACACCCTCTCAAACTGAACGAAAGACCAATTCGATTTGGACGACTGATCAAAATGTGAAATGGACGACTGATCAAAATGTGTGAAAATTCCCGGGGTGATTCAGGGCCGGGGGGAGGGGTCGATCCGGCGTGACGTGGCGTGGCGCCCCGGCGACTCGTGCCGCGCCGCAGCCGCCCGAGCACCACACCGTGGGGTGCCGGATCCGCTCCCGCGATCGGATGGGCCTTCGCCGCCGCGCAACAATATGCGCCCCCGCGGCGATACACCCGCGGGCGGGGCCCGTAGGGGGCACCGATCGCGTCAGCGGCGGACGCCCAGCAAACAAGGAAAGATCGAGTGCCCGGTATGAACATGTCCTGGATGGTCACGGTGCTGGCTGCCACACTGATCGTGGTCGCTGCGTCTTTCGCCGCGGCGGTCACCGCCGACGCGGCGTCGCGCAAGCAGATGGCGGAACAGGCCGATCAGGCTGCATCCGGCCCGCGGTCACAGGTGCTCACCGGCGAGCAGGTGCACAAGGGGCGGGATTGGCACCGGGTCGCGATACGGGTGTGGACGATCTGTGTCGCCGCCTCTCTCAGCGCGGTCGCGTTCATCGGGGTGCTGATCATCTTGGGATGAGGATCAGCTCGCGGCCCCACGTCCCGAGGGTTGAGATGGGCGGATCGGAAGCCGCACAGGTCGCCCGAACACCCCCGGGCCCCGAGTTCCACACATCCTTGCTCGGAATGCGGGCTCGCACACCCACCGGCCCACGGTCTAGCGCTTACGCTCAATCGATGGCGAAGAAGCTCCCCGCGGATGAGCGCCGCGCCCAGATCCTCGATGCGGCGTTGACGATCGCAGCCGAGCAGGGCGTCGCCGCGCTGACCATGCGCCCGCTCGCCACCGCCGCCGGGGTCTCCCTCGGGGTGGTGCACTACCACTTCCACGACAAGGACACCCTCCTCACCCACCTCGGGCAAACCCAGATCCTGCACGTCAACGACGCGATGCGGTCGGCGTTCGAGCAGTACACCGAACCCGCCGGCCTGACCGGAATTCCGGCGCTCGAGGACCTACTGCGCGCCGGAATCCGCGGACTCTGGCCGATCATCGAATCCACCCCCAATCACCAACTGCTGACCTACGAGATCACCGCCCACGCGCTACGCCAACGCAGCGCTGGCAACCTCTCGGCCGGTGCGATCGCGCAGCAGCAATATCGCACAATGGACGCCGAAGCCGTCGCGTTCCTCGACCTGTGCGCGACCCGAGCCGAAGTCAGCTGGACCACCCCGATCGATCAGGTCGCCCGGTTCGTGCTCACGTGCATGAACGGGCTGGTGCTGCGCTGGCTGGTCGACCGGGACGCCGACGCCGCCCTGACCGCCCTCGACGATCTCGTGCAGATCATCACCACCAAGGCAACCTCGGGCCGCGCACCGGCCGACCACAAACCAAACGACTCGGTGCCGAGGTAGGGAAGGGCAACCCCCGGAAGAGGCGGGGAGTGCCGGGGCGCCGGCGTCCTCACTAATTCCATGCTGTTGCCGCAAAGGAGCTCGGGCATCCAAAACTTCGATATGGGGCGTACCCGTACAGCTGCGAGGCAAGACCCGAGTATCGGTACCTGCGTGCGTAGGGACTTCGTCGACACGCGCCTCGCCCGGGCGCCCGGAAACAGTGGTTTCGGGGAGTCGCCGGCACCCTGGTAACGGCCACCGTCGCCCCCGCGTACTCCCAGGCCGGACGGGTACCCGAACCCCGGCGGGTAACCACCCTCCCGCCCGCCCTTTCATGATTGTTGCTATGCGCAACGCAACATTTCCGGCGGCTCCGTGACCCCGCCGGGGGGTTCGATCCGGCGGGGTACCGGGCCACCGCGCCGGGTGGGCGCGGCAACACCATTCAACGGTAACCGTGTCGTGGGCAGTTCCGGTTCGAGGCGGTGTCCCCGCGTGCCGGGGCTGTAGCGGCGAGTTCTGCGGTAGGACAATAACTCTCTGTCCAGATTCAGCACCACCTCGTACAGGGCGAGCACGTCGGTCGAGGACGGAATGCGTCGATCCTCGATCACTTCCACTTCGACGGTCGGGCGTCCTCCGACTGTCCCGTCGCCTCAGCCCTCCGGCGTCTGGGCCATCACGAAGTCGTAGACGGCGAGCGGTCCGAGCAGCCGCATTTCGACCCGGCCGTCCCACTGCTCCGCCAACGCTCCCACCGCCTGCTCGAGCTCGTCCTGCCGGGCGACCTCGACGAGGACCGCCACTTGCGCGGCATCCTCCTCATGTGTGGGTTCGCGGACGTTGACCGAGTCGGCCAGCGAGTCGAGTGCCTCGACCACCGTGGCCGTATCTTCCTCTCGCTTCGCGACGATGGCGTTGGCCACGATCTCGCCGAGGGCCATCCGGGCGTCGCGGGTGGTGGCCTCCGGCTGGTCGCGGATCGTGTCGCGCAGTGCGCTGGCCTGCTCGTTCTCGCCGATCACTTCCCACAGGATTGCGTGTTCGACGTAGCGGCCCTTCACCACGTATTGGGCCTTACCCTCGAGTTGCTCCATTGCGGCGGCGAACTCGTCGGCGTGCGCGGTGAGCAGTTCGTCCTTCACCGCGTCGGAGTTGGTCAGGACCGCCCCGAACCGCAGGGGAAGTACCGGTGCCACCCGCGCGGTGCCGTCCAGCAGGTGCGCGTGGGCCTGGAGGTCCGCGGGTTTGCCGAGCGGCCGGTCCACCGATATTTCGCTCACCAACGCCGCGATGTCGCCGTGTCTGATGATGCTCACCTGTGAGTCGTCGACGCCGACGGCGTCGTCTTCGGTCTCCACGTCCGCGGGGACGATGCCGTAGACGTAGACGCCGGTGGTACGCGGCTGGTCGGGCGCATCGGTGGCCTGGTTCGATGTGGACATCATCTGTCCCCTCTGCTGGATTTACGCGTCTCCCGCTCGCGCTCGGGCTCCTCTTGTCCGCCGCCGAGGAGGTCACCGAGTTTCTCACCCGCGGACTCGAGTGCGCCCTTGGTCTTCGATTTGGCACCACCTTCGGTGACGTCGCCCACCAGATCGGTCAGGCCCTTGGGTTCGCTGCCGATCTCGAGTCGGTTCACCGCCTCGGCGAACCGCAGATACGTGTCGACGCTGGCGACGACGATGCGGGCGTCGATGGTCAGCAGTTCGATCCCGACCAGCGAGACCCGCACGTACGCGTCGATGACCAGGCCCTTGTCGAGGATGGTGTCGATGACATCGGCGAGGCTGCTCGAGCTGGGCCCGCCGGTGGTCATCGGCGGGCTCCTCGCTTCGAGCCGGCGGACTTTGTGGCCGCGGTCTTGCGTGGGCGGCTACGGCGTGCCGATGCAGTGTCCTCACTCGCGGCCGCGGACTTGCGCGGTCGGCCGCGGCGTTTCGGCGGAGGCGCCTCGTCCTCCTCGGCCTCCTCGTCGACCGCTTCCTCACCCTCGCCCTCGTCGTCCTCTACTGCTTCCTCGTCCGCGGGCTCCTCGTTCTCGTCTGTTTCCTCCGGCTCCTCGGTTTCGTCCTCGTCTGTTTCCTCCGGCTCCTCGGTTTCGTCCTCGTCTGTTTCGGCGGGCTCCTCGGTTTCGTCCTCTTCGCCCTCGTCCAATTGCGCTTCGTCCTGCTCGTCTTCCGGTTCTGCTTCGTCGGGCTCGACTACCTGGCCGTCCCGGATTTCTCCGCGCCAGCCCTCCAACTCGTCAGGATGGAGGATTGTCTGCGTCATCACGTGGCGTCCGAAGTGCTTCAACTCCAACCGTGCTCGTCGTCCCTGTGCACGCCAGAGGTTTCCCGTCTTCTCGAACAACCCCTTCGGGTGATACTCGAGTATCAGAACGATGCGGGTGAGATCGGGGGTCACCTCATGGAACGTCACCGCACCGTCGATGAAACCCTTAGCCCCCTTCGAGCGCCACACGATCCGCTCATCGGGAACCTGCTCGAGGATCGTCGCTTCCCAGGTTCGGTGCGACAAGAAGATCTGCGCCTTCCACTCGAGCTTCTCGTCCGATTCCTGTTCGACCCGTTCGACCTTCTTCATGAACGACGGAAAGTCGGCGAATTGGGTCCATTGGTTGTAGGCCAGCTCAACCGGAACCCCGACATCGATCATTTCGACGATGTTGGTCAACTTCAGCTTCTTGCCTTTTCCGCCACCGCCACCGGTGACCGCCTCTTTGAGGTCGGACGCCTTGTCCTTGACCATCTGCTTGGCGCCCTCCCAGCCGCCACCGGTGTCGGACTTGTCCGGCGACTCATTGTCATCCGATTTCTCGGAACCGGTGAGCGCGGCGAGCAGCCCCCCGTCGCCGCCACCCTCGGCGTACTCGGTGAGCCGTCCCGAGGCGTTCGACACCTTGTCCGAGACCGACGACAGTGCCTTATCGGCGACCGTCCCGATCAGCTGCTGGACCGCGTCCTGCAGCACACTCGACGCGCCGTGCCCGTCGCCCGGCACGGCCTCTTGTAGTTTCTTTGCGGCGTTCGTCATCGCCATCACCTCCGTGCCCGTCGGACGGGCGCAGAGTCCGTCGTGGCCTTGGCCCGTGCCCTGCGTTTGCGGGCAGGAGCCTCTTCGTCGTCTTCGTCTGACTTCGCGGTCCGCGACCTGCTGGCGGGCCGGGTGCTGCCGGTGTTCGAGACCCGGCGGCGCGGCGTGGGCCGCTTACGTGGGGCCGGTTCCTCGTCGGCCTCGTCGTCGTCCGGCTCCTCGGCCGTAGCCTCGTCCTCGTCCTGCTCCTCGTAGTCGTCGGCCTCATCTTCGTCGCCGGCGTAGTCGTCCTCCGGCTGTTCGTCGGTGCCGGCCTGCTCGTCGTCGTCCCGCGAACGAGTGCGCTTCTTGCGGCCGAATCTGCTCACCTTGGTGACATCAGTGACGTTGTCCGTGGCATCGCTGACGGTGCCCGTGATCTCCTGGCCGCCCAATTGGAGCCGGTTGCTCAGCGAGTCGATGCGCTGGCTGGCAGCGGTGACCGCTGCGGCCTTCGCCGCCCCGAGAAGCTCACCCCGGACCGACTCACCGAGTTTGGCGACCTCCGGGGAATTCGCGAGCATCTTTGTGCCGAGTGTGAGCAGCTCCCGCGGCCCGCCGCGAAAGCGCCCGGTCGTCCCGGCCCCGGCGAGCATCAGTGCCAGCTTCATCCGGCGGGTGCGGCCCAGCAGATAGCCCGCACCGATCGCGGCCGCCATCTGAGTCTTGTTGTTCATCATTGAACCCCTTCTACCGAGTAATCACCACGCACCTCTCGCCAACCTCGGCGATGTGTCGCAGGACCGTTTTCGGCGATGTGTCGCAAGACCGTGCGTGGTAGGGGTGCGCATTTTCGACTACCCCAACCCGGCAACGCTCAATCACCAGCACAAACACCACCCCGGCCGACCTCACGGACGCCCTGTTTCTCCGTCCACTTACCCGCACCGACTGTCCGAACCGAGACGCCCGCGCACGCAAAGACTTTTCGGAGACGTTGCCGTGCAACGAATCAAGCACTTTCACGGCGGTTCTGCGAGGGTTCGGCGAGCAACGGAAGATCGCTGGTGATCAATGGTTGCGCAATGCCGCGATGATTTTTTTCTTGTGGGACGTCCTATACCGCTGCCCGCCCGTCGATCAGATCAGCCTGCGGCGGCCCGCACCGCCGCGACGATCGCCATGACAAGGAGGGCCAGCAACAGGACCACGAGCAGTACCGGCCCGAGCAGGAGTCCGAGGATCAGTAGGAGAATCAGGGCAACCTTGGCCTTGCCGCTCAATCCGGACACCAGACCCTTGATCGAGGCCCACACAGGATTCTTACCTGTCAGGGCGGCCCGAACGCCCTCGAGTCCTGCTGTCATGCCCACCCCGCCGTGCGCGACCTCGTCGACGAGGGGGTTCATCCACTCCTCGATCTTCTGCTTAACCTTTTCCGTCACCCTGGCGCCGCGGTCTCGCACCGTCTCCTGGAGTCGGTGAAGGTGGGCTTTCAGCCATTCGATGGCGGCCTCGACCGACCGCGACACCCGCCTCCAGGTGGTGTCGGCAGGCCCGCCGCGTTCGGTGTCCTTCGCTGACGAGTCCGGTCGGCGTGCGCGATTCGGTGCGGTGGACCGCGGGTGCGCGGCCGTGCTGGACCGCTCACCTCGGGGATGTGTGCAAGCCGCCGGCTTCGCGGTGGTAGCACGCCCGGAGGGCGCGGCGCTGTCGGCTCGCCGCCGCCGGGGTGTGCCCGAGGATGATTCGCCGGTGACGTCCGTTCGCCTCGGTCGCGGCGTCGGTTCCGCCCGCCCCGGGCTGCTGCGCCGCGAGGTGGCTCCGGTCGATGTCGCGGCCGCCGGCCGCCGGCGCGGCAGCCGCCCCGTCGCGGTTGTGGCGGTCGCCGCGAACCTTTTCGCCGATGTCCGGGCCGTCGGCTTGGTTTTGGCAGTCGCAGTCGGGCTGTCACCGCCGGTGGTCTTGCCGCTGCCGACCGGGCCGCCACGGTGCGATGCGACCGATGTCCGGCCGCCCGTTCTCGCTCGTGCACCCATACACCAAAAATACACCCACGAGGTGCACCGACACGCCCTCGCCGCCGCTATTCGACGGCCTGTATAGGGTGGTGCCCGGTACCACGGGCTCCCGCAGCGTGGGTGCCTCCCTCGCCCACACGCTGTTCGGCTTTTCAGCTCAGGGGAGGGTTCCCAAACCCGACAGGTGTGTCCCCGTGCGAAAATCCGACGGAACAGGCCGTCGAGGAGCGTCAGCCGATTCGTTGTGGGAGCACTATCCCACTCCGCATCGGCCGCCGCCGTAGTCGTAGCACCGTGTCTGTTGCGCGGCGCCACTGTCGATTTCGGCATGGATCGGTGTGTTGGATGCGGGGGTGGCGGGTAAGCGGTCGTCATGAGCGATCCGGGTCGCGTACGGACTCCGGTTCACCTGAGACGGCCACCGCCCGCCGCCGGCTCACCTCGCTCCGGGCGGATGATCACCCAGGATGAGGGGCCGTCGCCGATCGCGTCGTCCCGAAGAGCCCGGACGACGCCCTGGCCGCATTTCTCCGCCGGCAAAAGTGAACGAGGCATCCGGAGTCCGGGATTCTGATCCCATCCATGAGGGTGTGGTTTGCGCCGGACAACATCGGGGCATTCGCGCCGGAGCGGTCCGAAAGGTGTTCGAATCGAAGGAATATAGGAATTTGGTGAACGTGAATCTGCTCGAGCGAAGTGTGCGTCGGCTCGAACACGCTCACGCATTGGATCGCCCTGCCGGCGCGGTAGTGAATACGATCAACAAGTGGCTTCCGCCGGGCCGGGTGAAGGATGCGTTGTCCGGCACCGATCTGGGGCACCCTCTGCATCCACTCCTGGTCACCGTTCCTATCGGCGCGTGGGCCAGCGCCGGCTTCCTCGATGCGCTCGGCGGCCGGGGGGCGCGGCCCGCCGCGACGAAACTCGTGGGGCTGGGTGCTCTCGCCGCCGTGCCTGCCACTCTCACAGGCGCCTCGGACTGGACCGACACACTCGGCGCCGAACGCCGGATCGGCGCAGTCCACGCGGTCTCGAACTATGCAGCCATTGCCGCGTATCTGGCGTCGTGGACCGCCCGACGTCGGGGCCGTCACGGTGTCGGCATCGGTCTGTCGGCAGCGGGGGCAGGACTGCTCGGAGTCAGCGGCTGGCTCGGTGGCCATCTGTCTTATGCCGCCGGGGTCGGGGTCGACACCACCGCGTTCTCCACCCTCCCCTCGGACTGGACGGACGCGGCCCCGGAAACGGCCCTGACCGGGAAGGAAATGGTCGCCGTGCTGGTCGGTACCGTGTCGGTGCTGCTGGTGAACCGCTCAGGCACCGTCGTCGCGCTGAGCAACCGCTGCACCCACCGGGGTGCTCCACTAAACGACGGCTCCTTCCACGACGGGTGCATCGAATGCCCCTGGCACGGGAGCCGCTTCCGCGTCGCGGACGGTCAGGTACTGCGAGGTCCAGCGACCCGACCGCAGCAGGTGTATGAGACACGCGTCCGGGACGGACGAATCCAGGTCCGGCAGCAGGACGAGCAGCGGACGCTCCGCACCAACCCCGTTGCCAGCGGCAATGACTGACGGCACGGCAATCTGTCACGATCCGACGGGCACGCCGTGAATCAGGCCGGACCCGTGTTAGCGATGGCGGTCAGTGGGTAAATCGTTTGTGACCACGACTCAGCACTGGCGTGTGCACTGTGACCGGCGATGCGCACGTCACCCCGAACCAAGTAGGAGGTACTCATGTCGACTGATGCGATCGTGCTCCTGAAGAACGACCACAAGGAGATCCGGAAACTGTTCCGTGATTTCCGCGGTGCGGGATCAGGTGCGGAGGTGGAGAAGGGCCGCATCGTGAACAAGATCATCGAGGCTCTGACGGTACACACCTACATCGAGAACGAGGGCATGTACCCGAAGGTGCGTGAGCTCGCCCCGGACCTCGAGGACGACATCCTCGAATCATACGAAGAGCACCATGTCGCGGACGTGCTGGTCGTCGAGCTGGCAGCGATGAAGCCGGGGGACGAGCGCTTCGACGCGAAAACCACCGTGCTGATCGAGAACGTCGAACACCACATCGAAGAGGAAGAGCAGGAGTGGTTCCCGAAGGTGCGAGAAGAGCTGGGACGTAAGAAACTCCAGGAGATCGGTGAACGGCTGCTCGAATTGAAGGAGAAGGCGCCCACCTCTCCCGCACAGCCCTCCGCCCTGAAGAAGACGGTCGACGCGGTGATCAAATAGGGGCGATCGCGTGTTGGGCGGGGACCGTGAATCTGACCGGTCGGGCTGTGGGTGCGGCTCGGGCGGTGTTCGTCCAGGCACCGTTTCAGGCGTTCGCAGCGCTGCGGGGTGGTGTTCGGGTCTTCCATCCGCGTGGCATGGTCGCCGCCGGGCACATCGAATTCGACAACCCGTGGTGGACGCTGCCGACGGGAACACCGATCAACGTGATGGCGAGGCTGTCCGGCGGAGTGGGAACACCGAGGGGTGTGCCCGACGTGTTGGGGCTCGCTACAGCAGCCTGATGCCGTATTCGTCGAACGGGACGAACACCAGATGGGTCCTTGCCGTTCCCGTCGGCACACATCCGACGTCGACCTCGCTGGACGCGCTGCGCGACGCGATCACTCACGCGCCACTGACGTTTCGGCTCGAGCTGGTTTCGTTGACCGGTTCGCCCGTTCCCGCCGGGCAGGTGACGCTGACGCACGTGGAGGATCTGCCGGACGACGAGCAACCGACCTTCGACCCGGTACTCAACCGTTCACCGCGGTTGGCGCTGCGTCCCGAGTGGCTCGCCGGGGTGCGGGTCGGAGCATATCGGGGAAGTCGCCGCGGCCGCGGGGACCCGACCCTGTAGCCCCCCGTCTCCGAGTTTCGGGGACCGTCTGCGTGTGCTGGCGGCCGGCCCGGCAGTACGCGCAGATTTTCGCAGGCGATGGTCGAGCAGATCACCACCCGATCGCCGGGAGTGAAGCCGCGCACGGCGGCCCTACGTCCTCGACGACGCCGACGCCCTCATGGCCGCCGATGGTTCCTTCCTTCATTCCAGGCATGTACCGTGCCACACGAGTGCATTTACCAGCGCTCCCTTTCGTCAGTGATTTCTGGACCCGGGTACCCGACGGCAACCGTTTGGTACGAAACAATCTGCGCCCGGATCGGTACCACCGAAACAGGAGTCAGCCCGCGCGCGGCCGGTGCAGGCTCCGACGTGAGTTGGAGGGCATCAGTGGTTGCACAGCGCTTTGATCAATTCACCTTTGCGCTTGGATGAATAGCCGGACAAACCAACCTCTTTCGCCTTCTTCTTCAACTCGTCAACGGTCCAGTCCTCGTACGATGACGACTTGCCGCCCTTACGGCCGGTACTGGACCGGCCACGATTGGCGGCCGAATTCGCGATCCGCGCCGCCTTCTCTTTCGACGCACCGTCCTTCCGTACTTCCTGGTACACCTTCTCGTCCTTGATCGATGACCGCGGCATGGTGCCCTCCTCGCTTCGATGCTGCTCACCGGGTACCCGAATCCGCCCGTTGTCGGTCGGTGTGCTCGATATCGGTTCCAGTTCGGCTCAACTGCAGATCGTGCATGCCGCCCCGGGAGCGCCGCCGCTTCCTGTCCATGGCGGTCAAGGCTGCGATTCTCGGTGAATCCGTCGGACGGGACCAGTTCCTGGACGCCGGTCTCGATCGGGTCTGTCGGGCGGTCACCCACACGTTGGATGCGGCGCATCGGTACGAAGTGGCGCAGCTTTACCCCTTCGTCGCGGCCGCTATCCGAGACGCCGCGAATCGGGACAGCGTGCTCGACCCCATCGAGCGGGAATGCGGTGTCCGACCGCCGACACGAGCGACGTCCAACGCACACAGCGCCTCCTGGACCGCTCCTACCGCGAGAGCAGCCGGATGACTGCGCGTTCGACGACAGCCCGCTCGGCTTCCTCGGAGCGCGAGCGCTGTGCGCGGGCGAGTGCGGATGCGATGGTGTGATCCGACTCGTACGCGGCGAGTACCCGCGGGTCCACATACGACGCGCAGTCGCTCTGCCATCGTGAGGACGCGCCCGAACTTCTCTTCGTCGCGTTCGTGGCGCCACTGGTCGTGGTAGAGGTACTGGCGTCGGCCGGCGGCGTCGACCCCGACAGCCTGGATATGCCCGTTCGGGTGAGGGCTGATCCACACCCGTCGCCACGCCGGTGGGATGACGAGGGCCTCGATGCGTGCCCGGTGTGTTCGGATCGCTGTGCCGCAACCGCATTCGGTTCGCCTCTCGCGGCGGATGGCGCCGAACGGCGTGCGCCCGCACCGCCGTCGGGTGCCAGCTCGCGTCTACACACCGGCGGCAGTTGGGGGTTCCATCGACCCTAAGATCGGGTACTTCCTGAGCATGGACACCGCAGATGGTCGGGACGACGCCGCATGGAACCGCAGGGTCCGCGACGAAACCGAAACCCAGCGACTCGACCGCAACTGGAGCAACCTGCTGCAGGAACTGCGCGTGGTGCAGACGGGTGTCCAGCTCCTGACCGGATTCCTGCTGACCCTGCCGTTCCAGCAGCGTTTCGAGGAACTGTCGGACGCGCAGGAGGTGATCTATCTCGTGACCGTCGCCCTCTCCGTCACCGCGACGATGATGCTGGTCGCGCTGGTCGGCGTACACCGGCTGCTGTTCCGGCAGCATGCCCTTCCCACGCTCGTCGCGACCGGACAGCGACTGGCGATCTGCGGCATCGCCGTGCTGGGTTTCGCCCTCGTCGGCGTGGTTCTGCTGATCTTCAGCTTCGTGGTCAACTTGCCCACCGGGATCATCGCGGCCGCAGTGGCAATGCTGATGTTCTTCAGTTTCTGGATCCTGCCCTCGCTGCCGAACCGGACATGAGTGGCGGTCGCAAAATCACCGGCACCGGCGGCGCGAGCGAACGATCGCCGGAACAACCCGGCACCGTATGAGGCGGGTGGGTTGTGGGTCCCCGGCGCCGGGCACTCTCCAGTATGGGATCGAACGCACGCCGCCCCACCAGCTCTTCGGCCGCAGCTCTCGGCGGTCGGCTGGTGCAATTGGTTGGCGACCGTGACGCGGCCCGAGTCTCGTGCGAGATATCCCGGCTGTGCGCCGAGCCGCACCCCGTCGGAGGCCGGCCGGTATACGGCGATGTGCTCGCGTGGGTCGTCGATGCGATTGTCGGCGTGGTGAGCGCGCGCCTGGGCGCCGCGGGTCCAGGGGAGAGATTCATCCTCGACCTCCGCTTCACGGACGGGCGGTACGTCGACGTCGACGCCTTGCCGGCATCGGCGCGTTGGGTGCTGCGGACGGTGTCGGCGTTCCTCGCCGAGGATGTCGCGGAGGGGGAGCGGTCGCTCACCGCCGCCGAGCAATTCGACCTCACCATGCGAGCGGAGACCCTGGCCGACGCGATCATCTGGCTCGACTTCGTTCTCGATGTCGACCTTCCCGACCCGCCCGACGTCACCACCGCATAGGGAGGGTCCCTTTGTCGGGAGGCGGAGCTTGGTGCTGCGGGTGTCTCGGACCGAGGTTCCGCAGGGCGAACTCCCAACGCGAGGGACCGCCGATCAGTCCTGTGCCCCCGACTGTTCGTCGGAGTGCTCGTGCGCGGTCAGGAGTAGGTGGTCGAACCGGGCGCGAAACGACTCGGGGAGGATCGCCTCTCCGGCGAGGGCGTCGACGAAGCGCTCGGCGAGGATGCGGAGCTTGGTGTTGGTCTGCTGTGAGCGCCAGGTGAGGATGCCGAAGGCCCGTTCCGAGGTGATGCCGTAAACGAGCATGAGTGCACCCTTCGCCTGCTCGATCACCGCCCGCGATTGTTCGAGTCCGGCGACCGCCTCGGTGAGCGCCGCGTTGAATTCGCGGAGGTCGGTCTCCAATGATTCGGTGACGTCGATGTAATACCCGGATGTGCCGATGACCTTGTCGTTCTCGTCGAACATTCGATCGCCGACCACGATGACGTGGTGGATACGGCGGTCGGTGTCGATGATGCGGTGCTTGCTGCTGAACGGCTCACCGGCGTGGATCATCTTGTCGAAGAGTGCAGCGACCTGCGCTTGATCGTCGGGATGTTTGTGGGACAGCAGAAGCTCGGTGGTGGGGGTGATTTCGCCCGGTTGGTAGCCGTGCATGCGGGCGACGGGATCCGACCATTCCCAGCGCTCGCCGTCGAGGTAGAACCGGAAACTTCCGCCCTGTGGGGGTGCGTTCGAGCCGAGGAGCTCATCACTGTCCACAGCTACACCCACTGCCCTCTTTGCTCGAGCACCCTCGTCTCGATGCCATTGCCACAGTATGCCGAGCACTCACATCGCAATGCGTAGAAATAGTCGATAACAGCGGACAACGGCCAGAGGACCGTTGCGTCCGGCGAGGATCAGCGGCTGCGGATGTGCACGGTCAGCAGCAGGGATGCGCCGGTGGTCGGACATACCGACGTCCTGCTGACAGTGGCCGCGCAGCCAGTCGGCGCACTGGTATCCGGTCGCGCCGGTCTCGCTCACGTCGATCAGGATGCAGGCGGTCCAGGTCGTGGGAAGCCTCCTTGCCCAGCAGGCGGTTGGGGCTGGTGGTCATCAGCAGATCGGCGCACGCGGACAGGTGGGCACCGTCTACGAGATCACCTTGGACATGAAACACCGATCCCTGCTCGAACCCGGCACCTATCTTGTGGACACTGACGACGCAGACGTCCGCGCCCGCGTCCATCGCCCAGGTCGGCAGGTCGTCGTGGAAGGGCAGATGCGCTCCCCGGGCCTCGTCGATGATCAGGGGTTTGCCCCGCTCGTGACACACGCCGGCGATCGCGGCGATGTCGGCGCAGGTGCCGTAGGGGCTGGGACTGACGACGATGGCGCCGCCGGCATCGGGGTGTTGCTCCCAGGCGGTGCGCACCTGCTCCGGGGACGGCGGGTGGGAGAAATGCATCTCTTCGTCCCACCGAGGGGTGATCCACCGCGGCGTGACCCTGCTGAAGATCAGGCCGGCGACGATCGATTTGTGCGAATCGCGGCCGACGAGCAGGCCGCCCGGGTGGTTACCGGCCACGGCCATCATCGCTGTTTTCACCGACAGTGAGCTTCCGCAGGTGGAGAAGAACGCCTGATCGGCCCCCACCGCTTCGGCCATGAGGTCTTCGGCGTCGGCGAGATTGCGGTTGCTCGAGGTGCGGTCGTCCAAACCGGAGGAGGCGAGTACGTCGGAACGGAATGGGTCGATCCCGAGCACCTCTGTGACGCGTCCGTCGGCGCCGCGGCCCAGCCGGTGCCCGGGTGGGGTGTGGTCTGTACGGACGTGCGAGCACTCGACGAGTGGATGCCCGCGTACCAGCCGCTGAGGCGGCACGTGCATCTATTGGATCAGTGCACGGAATCCACACCGGCCCGGTGTACGAACTCGGGTAACGCCGGTCTCACGAGCGACGCTGCGGAACGAAGCTTTCCGCAGCGTCGCATGGTCAACGCGTCACTTCCCGCCGACGATGCCGCTGTCGAGGAGTTTGGCGATGTCGGAGTCGGAGCTGCCGAGGAGGTCACGGAGCACGCTGCCGGTGTCGTCGCCGACCGCGGAGGCGGGTGCCACCGTGGCGTGGTGGCCGTCGAACGACGCGGGGTGCCCGGCGGCGAGGTAGGTGCCGATCCGTGGCTGATCGAGAGGGGTGAACATCGGGTTGTTCTCGAGTTCACCGGATTTCACGACTTCCTCGAAGGTGCGATAACGCTCGGCGAGCACGGACGTCTTCGAGAGCGCCTCGGCCACTTCGGCCGCGGTGTGTTCGCGGAACCAGCGGGCGAACAGGGCGGTGAGGACGTCGCGGTGGGTGAAGCGATCGGTGTCGCGGGCGAAGTCCGCGTCGAGTGCGGTGGCGAGTGCCTCCACGGCGGCGGTGGTTCCGGTGACGGCGACCAGGTCACGGAAGTGCCGGGGGGTGAGGGCGACGATCATGAATCGGGCGCCGTCGCTGGTGGTGAAATCCGTTCCGTACGTGCCGTAGACGGAGTTTCCGGTCGCCGGCCTGCCGGTGCCGTTGATCTGGACTTCGGTGAGGTAGCCGAGCGTGCCTGCGGTGGCCAGCGCGACGTCCTCGAGCGGCAGGCGGATGTGGGTGCCCTCGCCGGTGGCGTCGCGGTGCCGGACGGCGGCGGCGACGGCCAGCGCGGCGTACAGCCCGCACACCACGTCCCACGCGGGGAGAACGTGGTTGACGACGCCGGCATGATCGGTGGGCCCGGTGATGGACGGGAAGCCGAGCCCCGCATTGACGGTGTAGTCGACGGCGGGGGAACCGTCGGTGCCACCGAGGACTTCGAGGGTGATGAGGTCGGAGCGCAGAGCGCTGAGCGCGTCGTGGGCGAGCCAGTCACGACCACCGGCGTTGGTGACGAGGATTCCGCCACCCGCACCGGGGGCCGCGACCAGTTGCTGGACGAGCTGCTGCCCCTCGGGACTGCGCATGTCGACGGAGACGGACCGCTTGCCGCGGTTGAGGCCGGTCCAGTAGATGCTCTCGCCGTCACTCGTGACCGGCCAGCGTTTGTAGCAGGCGGAGCCGCCGATGGGGTCGATCCGGATCACCTCGGCCCCCAGCTGAGACAGCGTCAGCCCGCACAGGGGCGACGCGACGAAGCTGGAGACCTCGACGATCCGAAGTCCGGCGAGGGGAGTGTGGGCAGTCACGAGAGAAGCTCCTTGAGGGTGGAGGTCAGGCCATGAGGGCGGTGAAGCGCCAGTCGAGGACGGGGACGTCGGACGCTGCGGCGTTGTGCGCGAACACGAGTGAACGCAGATGCAGTACGCCGCCACCACCGGGCAACGGCTCGGCGCTCTCGATCTCGAGTTCGCTGGTGAGGGTGTCGCCCTCGTGGACGGGACCGGTGTGGTCGCAGGACTTCCAGCCCAGGACCGTGACGAGGTTGGGCAGGGCGCGCGTGGCCTGCCCGAGTGCGATGCCGATGGTGTGCCCGCCGTAGACGAGCCGTCCGTCGGCGCCGACCCGTTCGTCGTGATGGGTGGCCGCGATGTTGAGGGTGAGGCGCGCCAGTTCGGGGGCGCTCGAGACCACGTCGCCGCTGCTCCGCAGGACGGTGCCGGCGAGGTCGGCCGAGAAGTGCTGTCCGGGAACCTTGTCGCGGTAGCGGGCGAGGTCCCAGCCCTCGGGTGCGGCGAAGGACTGCTCGGTCTGCGGACCGATCGCGGACAGGTCGTCGGACTTGCGGACGCGGTCCTCGTCGGGGTTCTCGCTCAGCGGGAGCATCGCGCAGCGGTAGAAGTCGAGGACGGTGCGGCCGTCCTGGTCGGTGGACGTCATCCGGAGTGCCGCCAGCCCGGTGGGTTTGCGTCCGGGTTTCGCCGAATTCTCGCGCAGGCCCACTACTTCGGTGCGGGTGTACAGGGTGTCGCCGAGATGGGGGAAGTGGTGGAAGCGGAGGCCGCGGTAGAATAGGTTGGCCTTCACGTGGTGCGTGGCGAGCGTGGACTGTCCGATGGCGACGTCACAGATGAGGCCGGGATTCGCCACGGCGTCGCCGGATCCGGTGACGGCCCGGGACAGGTGCGCGTCGAGGGGCAGCCGCAGGCGGTCGCCGAGGATGGCTTGATGGGCGGCGGCGAGGCCGCTGGTCAGGGTGACGGCGGGGGCGGTGTCGAACACCTGCCCCACCTCGAGTTCGTCGAAGTACGGTCCACCGACGTACGTCTGCGTGATCGTCACTGTGCACCTACCTGGGCGAGGACGCGTCGTGCGGCCACCGCGACGGCCTCGTCGAGCATCTGCCCGTCGAGTTGCGCCGCCCCGCTGCCCGCGGCCTCGGCGGCGGCGAGTGCGTCGATCACGCGGCGCGCGTCCTCGACTGCGGTGTCGGTGGGGGTGAAGGCCGAAGCGGCCGACTCGACCTGTGCGGGATGGATGACCCATTTCCCGTCGAACCCGAGCGCGCTGGTCCAGGCGGCCGAGTGACGGAAGGCGTCGTCGTCGGCGATACCGAGGAACGGGCCGTCGATCGCCTGGATGCCGGCGGCGCGGGCGGCGACGAGGACGCCGTCCTGGATCGCGAGCCAGTGCTCGGGGAGGGCGGAGCGGAACCGGCCGAGGGCAGCCCCGAGGTCGGCGTAGCCGATGACGACGGACTCGAGCCGGGCGACGGCGCGGGTGATGTCGCCGATGTTCTGGACCCCGACCGGAGTCTCGACGAGAGCTTGCAACCCGATGTCCGTGCCGGCGAGCGCTTGATCGGCGCGAGCGAGATCCTGCGCTGTCTCAGTCTTGGGAACCACGATGCTCGTGAGCGCGTCGCCGAGGGAAGCGCACAGGGCGAGGTCGTCCTCGGCCCACGGTGTGGTCAGCGCATTGATGCGGACCGAGACGGCCCGGGAGCCGTCGGACTCGCGCACGAGCCGGCGCACGAGGTCGCGGGCGTCGGCCTTCCTGGCCGCGGCGACGGCGTCCTCGAGGTCGAGGACCACCTCGTCGGCAGTCGACCGGAGCGCCTTGACGGCCTTGCGCTCGTCGGATCCGGGGGCTACCAGAACGGCGCGCCTGCGGGTGAGGTTCTGCACGATGCTTCATTCCTAGGGTCCGGGAGCCCGGGTCGGGCTGATATGTACGGCCAGCCCGGTAGGGCTGCGCTGCTGATGCTGGCAGCGGCGCAGCCGTCATGTCAAGACCGATCGTTGACTTTAGGCAGACATTGTCGGATTATGGCCGTACAAATGTTGTGGAAAGCGTGAGGTGGATTCATGGGCAAGCTGAACGAGGAAGAGGCGTACCTGGTCGAGACGGTGCGCGCCTTCATCGACCGCGACGTGAAGCCGACGGTGCAGGCGGTGGAACACGCCAACGAGTACCCCGAGAAGTGGATCGAGCAGATGAAGCAGATCGGGATCTACGGTCTGGCGGTCCCGGAGGAGTACGGCGGATCGCCGGTGTCGATGCCCTGCTACGCACAGGTCACCCAGGAACTAGCCCGTGGGTGGATGAGCCTGGCCGGGGCGATGGGCGGGCACACCGTCGTCGCGAAGCTGCTGTCGCTGTACGGCACCGAGGAGCAGAAGCAGCAGTACCTGCCGAAGATGGCGACCGGCGAGATCCGGGCCACCATGGCGCTGACCGAGCCCGGTGGCGGGTCGGATCTGCAGGCCATGTCGACCAACGCCAAGACCGACGGCGACGACCTGGTGATCACCGGCTCGAAGACGTGGATCTCCAACGCCCGCCGGTCCGGCCTGATCGCGCTGCTGTGCAAGACCGATCCGAGCGCGACCCCCAAGCACAAGGGCATCTCGATCGTCCTGGTCGAACACGGTCCCGGCCTGACGGTGTCGCGGGATCTGCCCAAGCTCGGCTACAAGGGCGTCGAGACGTGTGAGCTGTCGTTCGACAACTACCGCGTCCCGGCCTCGGCGATTCTCGGCGGCAACCCGGGCAAGGGTTTCGGTCAGATGATGAAGGGCCTCGAGACCGGGCGCATCCAGGTCGCCTGCCGGGCGCTGGGTGTGGCCACGGCGGCGCTCGAGGATTCCCTCGCCTACGCGCAGCAGCGGGAGAGCTTCGGCAAGCCGATCTGGAAGCACCAGTCGATCGGCAACTACCTGGCCGACATGGCGACCAAGCTGACCGCGGCGCGGCAGCTGACCTGGCACGCGGCCGAGCAGTACGACAGCGGCGACCGGTGCGACATGGAGGCCGGCATGGCCAAGCTGTACGCCTCCGAGGTCGCCATGGACATCGCCCTGAACGCGGTGCGGATCCACGGCGGCTACGGCTATTCCACCGAGTACGACGTCGAACGGTACTTCCGGGACGCCCCGCTGATGATCGTCGGCGAGGGCACCAACGAGATCCAGCGCAACGTCATCGTCTCGCAACTCGTGTCGCGGGGCGGTCTGTAGTCCGGCAACCTGCACGTAGGATCGGTGCGCGATGAACGGTAGGGAACGAGAACGAGAGACGGAGCCGGCGTACCAGCTGGTGTCGAAGCAGCTCCGTGAGCACATAGCCGCGGGCAAGTACCGCGGCGGCCTCAAGCTCCCCACCGAATTCGAGCTCGCGGAACAGCACGGCGTGAGCCGGCAGACCGTACGACGCGCATTCCAGGACCTGGTAGCCGAGGGCATCGTCTACCGGGTCCCGGGACGTGGGACGTTCGCAGCGGAATCCGACGGCCGATACCTGCGTCAGCTGGGGTCGATCGAGGATCTGATGAATCTGTCCACCGACACCACCATGGAGGTGGTCTCACCCCTGCGCCGCCGGGTCGACATCGAGGCCGCGAGCAGGCTCCGCCTCGACACCGACCTCGTCCACACGGTCGTGTTCCGGCGTCGCCACGACGACACACCGTTCGTGCTGACCACCGTGTACCTTCCCGACGAGATCGCCCGCCTCGTCGTCGACGCACCCGAGATGTCCGCGGGCGCCGTCAGTTCGTACACGATCATCGGTCTGCTGGAGCCGCACCTGCGGAGCCCCATCGTCGAGGCGGCGCAATCGATCACCGTCGCGCCCGCCCCCGGTGACGTGGCCCGGGAACTCGGCTGCCCCGAGGGTCATTCGATGCTGCGGGTGGACCGCCTGTATTCCGATTCGGAGGGGCGGACCGTCGAGCTGGCGGTCAGCTACTTCCTGCCCGAGCACTACACCTATCGCGTGACCCTGCGGCGCGGCGGACGCTGACCGTCCGCGTCCTCGTCGCCTGAATCTGGCTAGGCCAGCAGGTTTTCGCGCGCCCAGGCCGTCAGGGCGTTCAGGGACGGCAACAGCGCCCGGCCCGCCGGGGTGAGCTCGTACGCGACCGAGACCGGTGGGCCCTCCTCCACCGAGCGCAGGACGAGTCCGGCCGAGGCCAGTTCGGCGAGCCGGTCGGACAGCACCGAATCGCTGATACCGCCCACTCCGCGGCGTAGCTCGGAGAACGTGGACGGTCCCTCCATCAGCACGCCCAGGATCACGCCGTTCCAGCGCTTGCCGAGAAACGTGAAGGCGCGTGCGAGTGCCGCGTCGCAGGCGCGGGGTTCGTGCGTCACTTCGCCTTCGTCAGCCACCCCTCCACCCTAGCAATGGTGCTAGCATCGGCCCTGCAACTAGTATTTTAGAAGTAACAAGCAGAAAGGGAGTCGATGAGTCACGCAATCTCTACTGGTAGAGGGCTCGACGAGGCGGCACGGGCGCTGCTCTACACGGCGGCGCGCACCGCCAACAGCTTCGCTCCGACGCCGGTGAGCGACGAAGAACTCGCGCAGATCTGGGAACTCGCGCGCTGGGCGCCCACGGCGGCCAACACGCAGCCGCTTCGGGTCCTGTTCGTGCGCACCGACGAGGGCCGCGCCCGTCTGGTCGAGCACATGAACGAGGGAAACAAGGCGAAGACCGCATCGGCGCCTGCCGTCGCCGTCCTCGCGGTCGACCCACGTTTCCACGACCACATCCCAGCACTGCTGCCGTTCCGTCCGGAACTCCGCGACGTGTTCGAGGCGAACGAACCGATGCGCAAGAAGACCGGGGACTTCAACGCCGCCCTCCAGGCCGGCTACTTCATCCTCGCCGTGCGGTCGCTGGGTCTGGCGGCCGGACCGATGGCCGGCTTCGACGCCGACGGGATCGACAAGGAGTTCTTCCCCGACGGACAGTGGCATTCGACCCTCGTGGTCAACATCGGCCACCCGGGCGAGAACCCCTGGTTCGACCGGCTGCCCAGGCTCGACCCGGAGGAATCCGTCTCCTGGGCTTGACGATCCGCGTCTACATGTCGTCGGGAGCGGTGCCCGGCCCCCAGCTTCCGAATTGCTCCACCACGTCCCACAGGGGGTCGGTGGGACCGAGTCGTACGTGCACTCGGCGGGCCGGGGGTCGGGCACGAACGCCCACAGGAGCGCCCCCGCCGCGCCTGCGTCCCGCGGCCCCCGGATCTCGGCGGCGATGTGCGTCGCCCGGTCCGTCAGGGTGGCACCGGTCCGGCGAGTTCGCCGATCTCACCGACCAGGAGCGGTTTGCCCAGTGCCGCAGCCTGTTCGAGACCCCGGGCGAGCCCGTTCCACTGATCGCCGGGCAGCGGAACGCCGTCGGCGCCGTAGTCGTGGTACTGCACGACGCCGACATACGGTGACGCCGAAACGAACTGGTACTCGTCGCCCGGGGTTCCGCACTGGCCACCACCGGTCAATCCCGCGGTGATCAGGGTTCGCGGATCACGTGCATGCACCTCGGCGCCCGCGGCGTCGACGAAATCGCGCAGCACCTGCGCCGCGGCGAACAAGGCGTCCATCGGCCCGAAGTCCAGCTGTCCGGTGAACCGGTTGATCGCCAGCGCCTGGAAGAGGTCGAACCCCGTCGAGCGCGAACCCGTCGGACGGGGCCGTGACCCGGGCCCCCGGCACCGGAGCTGCAGCCGACACGGAGCCACCCCCAGCGTCGTCGGTGCGACGGTCGCGATCACCGCGGCGAGCGTCGTGATGCGTCGAACCGATCATGGATGAATAGTAGAGACCGGTCGGTACGAATAGAGGTCCGAAAGGCACCCCGAGCGACCGTCCAGTCCCCCTGCCAGGGGACGACGCCTCGAACTTCACCCCCTCGACCCGATAGTGTGCACGGCGGGGGCAAGCGCACGTCATCACCGAGAATTCGCAGAGGTTTACATTGTCGAGTCCCGAAAACGACGCCGAGCTCGCAGGCCGCGTCCAGCGCCTGCTGCAGTTCCTGCGTGAGATCGTCAGGGCTCGCACGAAGCCGGTTCTCCGCGTCGACCAGCACGAACAGGTCGAATGGCTGCATCAGGACGGCCGCACGATCCAACTCGATTCCGACGCCGCGCAGGGTGACATCGTCCTGCGCGTGCCCCTCATCGGCGTCGAGGATCCGCCGGAACTGCCCACGGTCCTGGCCGGCTGGGTGGACGCGTCGGCCCGCTCCGACAGCTCGCGTTCCGACCTCGAACTGAACGCGTCCGACGCCTACGCCGAGGACTCCGACGAGGAATACGACGTGCGCCGCGCGTACGACGTCCGGCAGGCGTTCGACGCCTACGTGCCGCGCTGGCAGGCGTGGGCGAAGGCAGACCGGGAGCGTCGCCCGCACGCCGATCTGTACCAGCGGCTGCAGCGGATGTTGCAGGAGCTGAACGCCCGCCCCGAGTCGATCGAACTCGTTCTCGCGTCCGGTCTGCTGACCCTGGCAGGCGCCGGTCCGGACGACGGCGTCCAGACCCACCTCGTCACCCAGTCCGCCAGCATCCACCGCGACCCCCGGACCGGCGACCTGCTGGTGCGGCTGATCGCGGGCTCCCAGCCCCGGCTCGAAGATTCCCAGCTGTTCACCGGAATGGACGTCTACGACAGCGCGCACGCGATGCCGCTGCAGAAGCAACTGCAGGGCACCGCCGCGTCGCCGCTGAGCGACGGCGTTCGCGCACTGCTCGCGGAGTGGGCGCCGAAGTCGCTGATGACGCCTGTCACGATGCGGGACGGCGTCCGGCCGCCCGACGCCGACGCCGACGGCACCCTCACGCTGTCGCCGGCCCTGGTCCTGCGGAAGCGCAGTGCGTTCGCCCTGGTCGAGTATTACGAGCAGATGATCTCCCACCTCGAACGCGACGGCGCGACGGTTCCGCTCGGACTCGCGCAGCTGGTCGAGGCGATCGAACCGGCAGACCGGCTGTCGTGGCTCGAGCGCACCGGCGCCGCCACCTCGTCGACGCTCGCCGAGGACCCGCTCTTCCCGCTCCCGGCCAACGCCGAGCAGTCGCAGATCATCGAGCGGCTCGGCGGCGACAGCGGAGTGGTGGTCGAGGGCCCGCCCGGCACGGGCAAGACCCACACGATCGCCAACCTGGTGTCGGCGCTGCTCGCACGCGGCCAGCGGGTGCTCGTCACGAGCGAGAAGGCGCAGGCGCTCCGGGTGCTGAGGGACAAGCTCCCGCCCGAGATGCAGGAACTGTGCGTCTCCATCACCGACCTCTCCCGCGGCGGCTCAGACGAGCTCACCCGGAGCGTCGCGACGATCGCCGAGCGGAAGTCGTCGTTCAACCCGCACAGTGAGGGCCAGAAGATCGCCGATCTGCGTGCCCAGCGGGACGAGGCGGTGGAGAAGCGGGCCGTCGTGCTCGAGCAGGTGAAGGCGCTGCGCGAGTCCGAGACCTACCTCCACGACGCTGTCGCGGACGGCTACGAGGGCACCGCCGCCACCATCGTCCGCAAGGTCATGGGCCTGCAGGACGCCTTCGAGTGGCTTCCCGGTCCGCTGCTGAGCGAGCAGCCGCCCCTCACCGGCACCGAGGTCGAGACGCTGCGACGGCTGTCTGTGACGGCGTCCCCCGAACGTGCGCAGCGGTCCCGCCAGACGCTTCCCGCGCTCGACTCGCTGCTGCCCAACCGGGCCGAACTCGAACGGCTCTGCTCGCGGGCATCGACCAGCGTCCCCATCGACACCCCGCAGTCGGCGCATCTACTCGAGGTCCTCGGGGGTGTCGACCCCGAGACCGCGTACACCGTTCGCCGGCACTGCAAGGAACTGCAGGCGCGCGCCCACGACGTCCTCGACCTCGACGGCCAGTTCCAGAGCCTCGCCGACACGGTCCTCGCCGGCCGGGCGACGCACCTGTGGGGTCGTCTGGACGCCCTGCCCGCGATCGTCGAGGCGGCCGCTGCCGCCGACCGCTACATCGGCGCGCACGACATCCAGTGCGCCGTCATGACCCGACCCGCCCTGCAGGCGGTCGGTGCGCTCGCCGTCGCGATGGAATCCGGCGCCGTCGAGTGGAAGGCGCGCTTCCGTCGCAGCGACGAGCAGAAGGCCGTCGAAGAACTCGGCCTCGACGCCACCGTCGACGGCGCACCCGCCACGACTGCCGCCACGGTGCGGCTCGTGACCGAGCACCTGCGCGCCCACGACGCCGCGCAGACCGCCGCCACCCTGCTGGCCGATCTTCGGATTCCGGTGGACATGAACGGTTCCCGTGCCGTCCAGGTCGACAGCCTCAACATGATCGTCGGCCGGGTGGCCCGCGTGCGTGCCCTGCTCGTCGCCCGCGACGCGCTGGCCCGCGAGCTGTTCGCGCTGTCCCCGAACGCGCCGCGGATCCGCACGCTCGCGGACGCCGTCGCGGTGGCCGGGGCCGCAGAAGCGATCACCACCCGCGCCGACGTGGACAGTGCCCGTGCGGAACTCGACGCCATCGTCTCGGCCGTCTCCACCGAGGTCGACGCGGGACCGTCACCGGAAGGCACCGCTCTGGTGGCGGCGCTCGATCAGGCCGACAACGCGGCCCTCTCCGACGCCCTCGCCCGCTACGCAACCGCCCGCGTCGAGCAGCAGGATCAGCGGCTGTTCGACGAACTGTCCGACAAACTTTCACCCGTCGCCCCGGCGCTGTACGAATTGGTGCGCAGGACGGCAGCGCTCACCGAGTGGGACGAGATGAGCTGGCAGATGTCGGAGGCCTGGGCGTGGCGCCGCGCCCGTCAATGGGTCACCGAGCAGCACCGTGCCGGTCGTGAGCAGGAACTGGAAGCCGAACTCAACGCCGTCGACGCGGATCTCGCACACCTGACGGCACGGCTCGCGGCGTCGACCGCCTGGCGTGACTGCCTCGAGCATCTGACGGCGGATCAGGTCCGGGCGCTGCAGACGTATCGCGAGCACATCTCGAGCATCGGTGCAGGTGCTGGGAAGTACGCCGAGAAGTACCGCAGCGCAGCACGATCCGCGATGGGTGAGGCGCAGGGCGCCGTGCCCGCGTGGGTGATGCCGCTGCAGCAGGTCCTCGCGTCCATCCCGCCCGTTCCCGGCAGCTTCGACGTCGTCATCGTCGACGAGGCGAGCCAGGCCGACATCACCAACCTGTTCCTGCTGTGGCTGGCGCCGCGGGTGATCGTCGTCGGCGACGACAAGCAGTGCGCACCCGCCGACATCCCCACCACCGGCACCCTCGACGACGTGTTCACCCGGCTGGACGCCTACCTACCGGACCTTCCGGAGTACGTCCAGGCCACGCTCACGCCGCGGTCGAGCCTGTTCTCGATCCTTCGGACCAGCTTCGGGCAGGTGGTCCGGCTCCGCGAGCACTTCCGCTCGATGCCCGAGATCATCAACTGGTCGAGCACCCAGTTCTACGGCGAACTGCCTCTCGTCCCGGTGCGGCAGTTCGGCGCGGACCGGCTTCCGCCGCTGAAACATACGTACGTATCCGACGCCACCGTGTCGGGCAAGGACGCGTCGCTGACCAACCACATCGAGGCCGCCGCCCTCGTCGACCAGCTCATCGAATGCCTCGTCGACCCCCGTTATGACGGCAAGACGTTCGGAATCGTCGTGCTGCAGGGGCAGTCCCAGGTCGACGCCATCCGGACCGAACTCGTCAAGCGCATCGGCATCGAACAGTGGGAGCAGCGGCGACTGCGGGTCGGGACGCCGCCCGACTTCCAGGGCGACGAACGAAGCGTCGTCTTCCTGTCGATGGTCGTGGGACCCGAGCAGAACTTCGCACCGTTGACGGCGAACCAGTACAAGCGGCGGTTCAACGTCGCGGCGACACGCGCGCAGGACCAGCTGTGGCTGTTCCACTCCGTGACCGTCGACGAACTGAAGCGGGCCGACCTGCGCAACTCCCTGCTCAGCTACGTGATGTCGACGTCGCCGGCACCGGCCGACCCCATGCCGCAGGACGTCGACCGCGACGTCCGGATCCCCCCGTTCGACAATCTACTCGAGCAGCGGGTGTTCACCGACATCGCCGAACGTGGCTATCACGTCAATTCCCAAGTCGAGGTGAACAATCGGCGCATCGACCTCGTCGTCACCGGCGGCACCATGAGACTCGCCGTCGAATGCGACGGCGACGCGTTCTCGACCACCCCGGAACAGCGGATCGCGGACCTCGAACGCGAGCAGGAACTCAAACGGTGCGGCTGGACGTTCTGGCGGGTTCGGGAGTCGGAGTACTACCTCGACCCGAAGACCGCCCTGTCGACTCTGTGGGACACGCTGGACAACCTGGGCATCGCGCCGCACGCGGTGGATCACGCGATCGCCATCGAGGCGGCCGCCACCGAGCGGGCAGCGCGCGACGCCGCGTCCGAGCGCGGAAAGCACGCGGCCCCGTTAGGCGCTTCGCGCCCGTGAGTACTTATTAACGTCCCGCGGTTAACAAGTACTCACGGGCGCGGCTGCGCACGACTGTCGCCGCGGAACTCGGCGATGACGTCGTCGCCGCGCCGGACGGTGACGTCGTAGATGCCGTTGCGCCCGTAGCGTGCCCGCTCCACGGCCTCGGCGACGAGGGTGTCGCCGAGGCGGGTGGAGGTGAGGAACCGGATGTCGGCGCGGGCGGCGACGGCGGGAGAGTCGTAGCCGTTGCACGCCATCGCGAATGCGGTGTCGGCGAGGGCGAAGACGAAACCGCCGTGGGTGATGCCGTGGCCGTTGACCATGGTCTCACTCACGACCATCGACGCGACCGCGTGGCCGGGGCTGAGTTCGAGGATCTCGATGCCGAGCGCCTGGGACGCGTTGTCGGCCTCGAACATCTTCCGCGCGATACGGCATTCCGCGGATGCGTCGACAGTCATGGTTCTCCTACTGGTTGTAGACGGATTCTTCTTCTTGGACGTACATGGTGACGCCGCCGGTGGCGAAGTTGCGGACGTCCTTGCCCGTCTGCTTCATCTCCTCGGACTGCAACCCGGACTTCATGGTGTCGGCGTCGGGGAAGACGAGGCTCGCCACGGCGTAGTACGGCGGCTTCCCGCCGTCGAGGGCGCTGCACTTGCCCCAGGTGAAGTCGGACAGGCCGGGGACCTTGCGGGCCAGCGGCATGTGGGTGTCGCGGTAGTAGGCGTCGAACGCCTCGGGGTCATCGGGGTGGCCGTAGCAGACGGCGACCTTGAAGGTCATGCGTTTTCTCCTTTGGCGACGAGGGTGAGAACGTCGTACGTTGCGACGGGATCGCCGTCCTGGTTGACGACGACTGCATCCCAACGGACTTCACCGTAGTCCGCACTGCTGCGCGGGGTGATGAGCTTCGCGGTCAGGGTGACGGTGAGGCTGTCGTCGGCCTTGACGGGGGTGAGGAACCGGAGGTTGTCGACGCCGAAGTTGGCGAGGACGGGACCGGGATTCGGTTCGACGAACAGACCGGCGGCGAGGGAGACGACGAGGTATCCGTGGGCGACGATGCCGCCGAACAGCGGGTTGGCGGCTGCGGCCTCGGGGTCGGTGTGGGCGTAGAACGTGTCGCCGGTGAATTCGGCGAAGTGGTCGATGTCGGCGAGGGTGACCTGGCGGGGGCCGCCGACGATGGTGTCGCCGATTCGCAACTGCGCGAGGTTCTTCCGGAACGGGTGGACGCCGTCGTCGTTGCGCTGGGAACCGGTGACCCACTTGTTTCCGACCGCGGTCAGGATGTCGGGGGTGGCCTGGACCGCGGTGCGCTGCATGTGGTGCAGGATGCCGCGGATGCCGCCGAGTTCCTCACCGCCGCCTGCGCGTCCGGGACCGCCGTGCACGAGGACGGGCAGGGGTGAGCCGTGGCCGGTGGATTCCTTGGCGTCGTCGCGGTTGAGGACGAGGACGCGGCCGTGGAACGGGGCGAGGCCCAGCACGATGTCGCGGGCGAGTGCGGAATCGCGGGTGACGAGGGAGGCGACGAGGCTGCCCTTGCCGCGGGCGGCGAGTTCGATGACCTCTTTGGTGCTGTCGTATCCGATGACGGTGCTGACGGGACCGAAGGCCTCGATGTCGTGGGGTTCGGTGGCGTCCTTGTCGTCGGAGCGCAGCAGGATCGGCGGCAGGAACGCGCCGGTCGCCTTGTCCGCGCCGACGACCTCGAAGTTCTCCGGGTCGCCGACCACGATCTGCGCCGACTTGGTCAGGCCGCGAAGCGATTTCAGTACCTCGTCGCGCTGTTCGATGCTGGCGAGCGCACCCATCGTGACGCCGTCGGCGTCGGGGGCGCCGACCACGACACGCGACAGCCGGGCCTCGGCCGCGGCGATGACGTCGTCCATCAACGCGGACGGCACGAATGCGCGCCGGATGGCGGTGCACTTCTGGCCGGCCTTCACCGTCATCTCGGTGACGAGCTGCTTGACGTAGAGGTCGAATTCCTCGCTGCCGACCTCGACGTCGGAGCCGAGGATCGACGCGTTCAGCGAATCGGCCTCGGCGTTGAAGTGGACGCCCTCACCGACGACGTTCGGATGCGCCCGCAGGGTGGCCGCGGTGTCGGCGGATCCGGTGAACGCCACGGAGTCCTGCCCGCCGAGGTGGTCGAGCAGCCCGCGGGCGCTCCCTGACAGCAGCTGGACCGAACCCTCGGGCAGCAGCCCGGACTCGATGATGCGACGGAACACGAGCTCGGTGAGGTAGGCCGACTGGCTCGCGGGCTTCACGATCGACGGGACGCCGGCGATGAACGCGGGGGCGAGCTTCTCGAGGAAGCCCCACACCGGGAAGTTGAACGCGTTGATCTGGACGGCCACGCCGCGACGCGAGGTGTAGACGTGCTGGCCGAGGAATGTGCCCTTCTTGCCCAGCTGCTCGAAGGCGCCGTCGAGGTAGACGGTGTCGTTGGGCAGTTCCCGCCTGGCCTTGCTGGCGTAGCTGAGGAGGGTGCCGAAGCCGCCGTCGATGTCGACACCGGAGTCGCGCTTGGTGGCGCCGGTCGAGGTGGAGAGGGCGTAGAACTCGTCCTTGCCGGCCATGAGGGTGAGGGCGAGCGCCTTGAGGGCGGCGGCGCGCTCGTGGAAGGTCAGCTTCGCGAGCGCCGGTCCGCCCACCTCGCGGGCGTAGGTCACCATCGCGCCGAGGTCGAGACCGGTCGCGGAGATGCGCGCCACCTCGTTGCCGTCGACCGCGCTCAGCAGCGGGGTTCCCTCGTCCGGCGCGGTGTACCAGCGTCCGGCGGCGTAGCTTTCCAGTAACTTGCTCACGACAACTCCATTTCACCGTACGTTCGGTCGGTTAACAGAATCGTCGCTTCCGCCGCTGGTTGTCAAGGGAGGATGGCAATTTCTTGTGTGCCACCTCCCCTTGCGTACCGACCGAAGATTCGGTTATTAATAGACGGCACCCCCGTGAAGGAGAAGACTGTGGCCGAAGTGTTTCTGGTGGACGGAGCCCGTACCCCGCAGGGTCGATACGGCGGAGCGCTCGCAGGAGTGCGCCCCGACGACCTTGCCGGCCTCGTCGTGGCCGAGGCAGCCCGCCGGGCCGGAATCCCCGGCGACGCCGTCGACGAGGTGATCCTCGGCGCCGCCAACCAGGCGGGCGAGGACAACCGCGACGTCGCCCGCATGGCCGTGCTGCTCGCGGGCCTGCCCGACAGCGTCCCCGGCTACACGGTGAACCGCCTGTGCGCGAGCGGTCTGACCGCCGTCGCGTCCGCCGCGCACACCATCCGCAGCGGTGAGGCCGACATCGTGATCGCCGGCGGCGTCGAGTCGATGACCCGCGCACCCTGGGTGATGGCCAAGCCCGGCACCCCGTGGGCACGCCCCGGCGAGGTCGCCGACACCTCGCTCGGCTGGCGCTTCACGAACCCGCGGTTCGCCGCCGCCGACCGCGACATTCCGGCCGGCGCCGGACCGGACGTCCGCAAGGTGACGCTGTCGATGGGCGAGACGGCCGAGGAGGTCGCCGCGCTCGAGGGCATCACCCGCGCCGAGAGCGACGCCTTCGCGCTGCGCAGCCAGGAACGGGCGATCGCGGCGGTGGACGCCGGCCGGTTCGAGCGCGAGATCGTTCCCGTGCCGGTGCGCGACGGTGAACTCACCGCCGACGAGACCCCGCGACGGGGAACCACTCTGGAGAAGCTCGGCAAGCTGAAGCCGGTGTTCCGCAAGGACGGCATCGTGACCGCCGGCTCGTCGTCCTCCCTCTCGGACGGCGCCGCGGCCTTGGTCGTCGCGAGCGAGGCGGCGGTGGAGAAGTACGGCCTGACCGTCCGCGGCCGCATCGTCACCAGCGCCAGCGCGGGCATCGCCCCCAACGTCATGGGTCTGGGCCCGGTCCCGGCCACCCGGAAGGCGCTCGCCCGCGCCAACTGGTCGATCTCCGACCTCGGCGCCGCCGAACTCAACGAGGCCTTCGCGGCGCAGTCGCTCGGGGTGATCCGGCAGCTGAAGCTCGACGAGTCGATCGTCAACGCGGACGGGGGCGCCATCGCACTCGGCCACCCGCTGGGCTGCTCGGGTGCGCGGATCCTGCTGACGCTGCTCGGCCGGATGGAACGCGAAGGCGCCCGCCGTGGGCTGGCCACGCTGTGCGTGGGCGTCGGCCAGGGCGTCGCGATGCTGATCGAGGCGCCGTGAACACACTGAAGATCGAGGACCGCGCCGACCGGATGGTGGTCACACTGCACCGTCCCGCACAGCGCAACGCGATCAACGCGGAGATGATCGGCGAACTGCACCAGGTGTGCGCCGCGTTGGAGGCGACACCCAAGCCGATGCTGCTGACCGGCGAGGGCGACCACTTCGCCGGCGGCGCCGACATCGCCGAACTGCGCGAGCGCGGCCGCGACGAGGCGTTCGCCGGCATCAACCGCACTCTCTTCGACCGCATCGCGAAGCTGCCGCTGCCCACCGTCGCCGCGGTGAGCGGGTACGCGCTCGGCGGCGGCGCCGAACTGTCCTACGCCTGCGACATCCGCATCGCCACCGAGACCGCCGTCTTCGGGAACCCGGAGCCGGGGCTGGGCATCATGGCCGCCGCCGGGGCCAGCTACCGGCTGCCCGAATTGGTGGGCAAGTCCGTCGCCAAGCAGGTCCTCCTCGGCGGCCGGAACCTCGACGCGCAGGACGCGCTGCGCAGCGGACTCGTGATGAGCGTCGTCGCACCCGGCGAGCACATCGACGCAGCGCACAAGGTCATCGACCGCATCACCCGGTCGGCGCCGCTGGCGCTCAAGCTGACGAAGATGATCGTCGACGCACCCGGCTCGCACCCGTTCGCCGACGACATCGCCCAGGCGGTGCTGTTCGAGAGCCGCGACAAACACGATCGTATGACTGCGTTTCTGGAGAAGAGAAGTTAACGGTTCTCCACGGCTGAAGCCGGGGGATTTCAACCTCAGGCGGCACCCGAAACCACCTTGGGAGGAGGCTCCGAATGTCTGACACCCTCAACGGAAGTGTGGCCCCGTTCTGCCACAGCCAAGATCGTCTTGGCGGCGTTGCGGTCCCGGTCCTCGATCAGTCCACAGGCGGGGCAGGCGAAAGTGCGTTCGTTCAGCGGCAGCCGCTTGGTTCTCGCAAAGCATCCGCTGCACGTCATCGTCGTGTAGGCGGGCTGCACCAACACCACCTTCCGGCCTGCCCGCTCGGCATACTCGATCAGCGTCCGCTTGATGGTCGACACGGCAGCGTCAGCTGCCTTGCGTGCCATGGTGGACCCGGCGAGGAACCTCGGCCGGAAGTCTTCAACAGCGATGGTCTGGTGGCCGGCGACGACGCGCCGCGCCCACACTCTGCCGGTGTGGACGTTTTGCCGCTGCGCCTTCTTGGCGACCTTCGCCGCCTCACGCTTGGCGCGCTGGTACCCCTTCGTCTGTGCCTGCCCGCGCGGCTTACGGCGGCGTGCCATCTTCCGCTGCGCCTTCGCCTGCTCGACCGCAGAGCGGCGTCGGTGCCCGGTGTGCGGCAGGTCGTAGGCCGGATCAGTGGTAGTGGCCGTGGTGGACACGCCCCAGTCGATCCCGATGGACCCTTCGACTTTCGGGGACGCCTCGATCTCGCGACGCACGACGAGGGAGGCGTACCAGTGCCCCAGCGAATCCTGGTACACCCGAACGCTGGTGGGCTCGGACGGCAGGTCGCGGGACCACACCACCGGAATCGTTACGCCCTTCGGCAGATGCAGCCGTCCGTCTTTAATGCCGAATCCGCGGGTGGTGTACTCCAGCGACGGCAGCGAGTCCTTGCGCTTCTTGGCACGTGGGCGGCCACGGCCTTTCACGGTGAACGAGTGATCCAGCGTCTGGGCGAACTGGCGGAGCATTTGCTGCTGGGCCACCTGCGACCCCTCCCGCAGCCAAGAGTGATCCCGACGCGTCGCGGTCAGCAGCTTCGACAGCTTGGCGAACGTCGGCTTGCGTCCGGACTCGAACTGGTGGACGGCTTCGTTCCACAACCAACGGCAGCGGCCCCACTCATCGAGGAGCGCACGCTCGGCCTGTGCGCCGGGGCGCAGCCGGAAGCTGTAGCGCACGACTTCCTCCACACCGACACCCTAACGAGAGGCACTGACATGCACCCGTATCCCCACGCACCACGCCCTTTCCTTCTCATGGCCGAAGCCGGGGGCTTCTCGGGCGGTATGCGATGACGAGCACAGCACCGAAGAATGTCGGCGTGGTCGGCGGCGGCCGGATGGGCGCGGGCATCGCGCAGGTCTTCGCCACCCTCGGATCCACTGTCACCATCGCCGAGAGCGGCGACCGGGAGGCGGCCCGCAAGCGGGTGTCCGACGGGCTCGACCGCGCGCACGAACGCGGCAAGCTCGGCGACGTCGATCCCGCGACGATTCTCGGACGGGTGTCCACGGTGGCCGCCCCCGATGCGTTTCCGCCGGCCCTGGATCTGGTGGTCGAGGCGGTACCGGAGTTGGTGGACCTCAAGCTGTCCGTGCTCGCGCTCGTCGAGAAGACGGTCGACCCGTCGACGGTGATCGCCAGCAACACCAGTTCGATCTCCATCGCCGAACTCGGCAGCGCCCTCAGCGATCCGGCCCGGCTGATCGGCATGCACTTCTTCAACCCGGTTCCGGCGTCGACGCTCGTCGAGATCGTCCGCGCCCCCGCGACCGACGCCGGTGTGGTCGAGAAGGTGCGTGAGTGGGTCGCCCTGCTCGGCAAGACCGAGGTGCTGGTCAACGATTCCCCGGGCTTCGCGACGAGCCGTCTCGGCGTGTGCCTCGGGCTCGAGGCGATCCGGATGCTCGAGGAAGGCGTCGCCGACGCCGAGTCCATCGACCGGGCCATGGAATTGGGCTACCGGCACCCGATGGGACCGCTGCGGTCCACCGATCTCGTCGGACTGGACGTCCGGCTCGCGATCGCCGAGCACCTCGCGAAGACGCTCGGCGACCGGTTCGCACCGCCCGCGCTGCTGCGCGAAAAGGTCGCCAACGGAGAACTCGGCCGCAAGACCGGCCAGGGATTCTTCACCTGGTCCTGACGGGCCACCCACACCACAACCAGCAGGAGGCACATTCTCATGAGCACTGACGACGTGGTCGGACTTTCCGTGGACGCGGGACTGGCCACCATCACCCTGCGCCGCGCAGGCGCGTCCAACGCCCTGGACCGCGCGGTGAAGGAACAGTTGCTGGCGGCGGTGGAGAAGGTCGCCGCCGACGACAGCGTGCGTGCCCTGCTGCTGCAGGCGGAGGGAAAGAACTTCTGCGTCGGCCAGGACCTGGCCGAGCACGTCGCCGGGCTCGAGGCGGACCCCGCGCACGCGATGGATACCGTCGCCGAGCATTACAACCCGCTGCTCCGGGCGCTGGCCGGGGTCCGCGTCCCGGTCGTCGTCGCGGTCGGTGGGGCCTGCGTCGGGGCGGGGCTGGGCATCGCCCTGGCCGCCGACATCCGGATCGCGGGGGAGGGTGCGAAGTTCGCCACGGCCTTCACGGGGATCGCGCTGGCCGGCGACTCCGGGCTGAGCCACACCCTGGTGCAGGCGCTCGGACCGAGCCGGGCGACCGGGCTGATGATGCTCGGCGACCGGTTCACGGCGGCGCAGGCGCTGGACTGGGGACTGGTCCACCGGGTGGTCCCCGACGCCGAACTGGGGGAGGCGGCCGTCGCGCTGGCGCGAAAGCTCGCCGACGGTCCCACGGCCGCGTATGCGCAGGTCAAGGCTCTGGTCTCGGCGGCGTCGGCTGGGCTGTCGGAGGCGCTCGAGCGGGAGCGCGAGGCCGCGGAGCAGCTCGGCCGGTCGAAGGACCACCGCAGCGCGGTCGACGCGTTCCTCGCGAAGCGCACGCCTGTCTTCGAGGGCCACTGACGTAATTCGGCTCCCGCCCTTGTGTGGGCGGGAGCTGACATGCATACTTGATACCAACCGATCATTCGGTAATAGAGGTAGGACATATGACCACGTCACACGCTTCCGATGAGCTGCAAACGCTCTTCGATGACACCATCGCAGCCGACCGGAGGGTCGAGCCGCGGGACTGGATGCCCGACGGCTACCGCAAGACGCTGATCCGGCAGATCGCGCAGCACGCGCATTCGGAGATCATCGGCATGCAGCCGGAGGGCAACTGGCTCACCCGCGCGCCGTCGCTGCGTCGCAAGGCGATCCTCATGGCGAAGGTCCAGGACGAGGCCGGACACGGCCTGTACCTGTACTCGGCGGCCGAGACGCTCGGAGTCGACCGGGCCGACCTCACCGAGAAGCTGATCGAAGGCAAGCAGAAGTACTCCTCGATCTTCAACTACCCGACGCTTACCTACGCCGACGTCGGCGTGATCGGCTGGCTCGTCGACGGCGCCGCGATCTGCAACCAGGTCCCGTTGTGCCGCAGCTCCTTCGGGCCGTACGCGCGGGCGATGATCCGGGTGTGCAAGGAGGAGTCGTTCCACCAGCGTCAGGGCTTCGAACTGCTGATGACGATGATGCGCGGCACCGACGCCCAGCGCGAGATGGTGCAGGAGTCGGTGAACCGCTGGTGGTGGCCGGCGCTGATGATGTTCGGACCGCCGGACGATCAGTCGCCCAACTCCGAGCAGTCCATGAAGTGGCGCATCAAGCGGCACACCAATGACGAACTCCGTCAGCGGTTCGTCGACATGTCCATCCCGCAGGCCGAGGTGCTCGGCGTGACGTTCCCGGATCCGGACCTGAAGTGGAACGCCGAGCGCGGCGCTCACGACTTCGGAGAGCCCGACTGGAGCGAGTTCATGCAGGTGATCAAGGGCAACGGCGCCTCGAGCGTCGAGCGCGTCGCCAACCGGCGGGCAGCACACGAGAACGGGGCGTGGGTGCGGGAGGCCGCGACGGCCTTCGCCCGCCGCGAGAGCAGCAAGGAGAACGCACGATGAGCACGGACGACACCGCAGTGCGCGCGGACTGGCCCCTGTACGAGGTGTTCCTGCGCGGCAAGCGCGGACTCAACCACGTCCACGTCGGATCCCTGCACGCCGCCGACGACGAGATGGCCGTTCGGCACGCCCGGGACGTCTACACCCGCCGCAACGAGGGCGTGAGCATCTGGGTGGTGCGGTCCAGTTCGATCGTGGCGTCCAGCCCGTCGGAGAAGGATCCCTTCTTCGCGCCCAGCGGCGACAAGGTCTACCGGCACCCCACGTTCTACGAGATCCCCGACAACGTTCCCCACATGTGAGGCTGACGATGACCGACCACGACAATGCTTACGACGGCCTCGTCGACGAAGACAGCCACGGCCAGTGGGCGTTCGGCACCAGCTTCGACGACCCCCTCGCCGGCGTCGACACCACGGTTCCGGAGGACGTCGACCTCTCCGCGCTGGCCGGCTATTGCCTGATGCTCGGTGACGATGCCCTGATCAGTTCGCAGCGCCTCGCCGAGTGGAGCACGCGCGCACCGGAACTCGAGGAAGAGGTGGCGCTCGCGAACGTCGGGCTCGACCTGCTCGGTCAGGCGCGACTACTGCTCGCCCGTGCGGCCGCGGCGGACGCGTCGGTCGTGCCGCACATCTCGGACACGAGCCCGATTCCCGCCGAGGACGCGCTCGCGTTCTTCCGGGACGAGAATCGGTTCCGCAACACCCGGTTGGCCGAACTCGACAACGGCGACTTCGCTCAGTCGATCACGCGACTGCTGGTGTTCTCGACGTGGCGCCTCGCGCTGTTCGATCGTCTCCGTACGTCCCGGGACCCGGTCCTCGCGGCGGTCGCGGTGAAGGGCGTCAAGGAACTCACCTACCACCGCGACTACGCGGCCCGCTGGGTTGTGACGCTCGGCTGCGGCACGGAGGAGTCGAAGACCAGGATGGAAGCGGCGCTAACCCACGTGTGGCCGTACGTCGAGGAACTGTTCGTCCCGACCACCGAGGAGCTCGCGCTCGCGGCGGTGGGGGTGGGCGTCGACCCGCGGGACGTGCGTGAGGAATTCGATTCCGTGCTCGAGCAGGTGCTGCACGCCGCCGAGCTCACCGCACCGACCGGCCGGACCGTCGGCACCGTCGGAGGTAGGGCAGGCCGGCAGGGACTGCACACCGAGGCTCTCGGACTGCTGCTCGCCGAGATGCAGAGCGTGGCCCGGGCGCACCCCGAAGGAGTGTGGTGACATGACCACCGCAGTGCGCAGCGACGCCCGCCGCCTCGCCGAATCCGTGCTCGACCCCGAGATGCCGATGCTCACGCTCGCCGATCTCGGTGTGCTGCGCGACGTCGAGGAATACGCCGACGGGTCGGTGGTCGTGACCATCACCCCCACCTATTCCGGTTGCCCCGCGATGGCCACCATGCGGGACGACATCGAGCACACCCTGCAGGACGCCGGGTTCGGCAGCGTCGAGGTCCGGACCGTCCTGTCGCCGCCGTGGAGCACGGACTGGATCAGCGAGGACGGCAGGCGCAAGCTCCGCGAGAGCGGCTACTCGACACCCGGTCCCGCGCCGCGACGCACATCGGGTCCGGTGCCGTTGACGCTCACCGTCAAGCCGCGAGCCGTGGCATGCCCCAACTGCCACTCGGCGAACACCAGGCTCGACTCGGAATTCGGGGCGACGCTGTGCAAGGCCCTCTACCGGTGCCTCGACTGCCTCGAGCCCTTCGATCACGTGAAGGAAATCTGACCATGACCACAGCGGTCTCCCCGAAACCCGGTGCGGCGTTGCGCAACAGGGCATTCCACACCCTCACCGTCGCCGACGTCGAATCCCTGTGCGACGACGCGGTCGCGGTCACGTTCGACGTTCCGGCCGAGCTCGCCGACGAGTTCGCGTTCGGTCCCGGGCAGTCGCTCACGCTGCGACGCACGATCGACGGCGTCGAACACCGCCGCTCGTACTCCATCTGCGCGCCTGCCGGTTCCGCGCCGCGGGTCGGTGTGCGCGAGGTGTCCGACGGTCTGTTCTCGACGTGGCTCGTGAACCAGGTCCGCCCCGGCGACCGGATCGAGGTGCAGGGCCCGAGCGGAACGTTCGTCGCCGACCCCGCGGCCGGTGGTCGCCACGTACTGATCGCCGCCGGGTCGGGCATCACGCCGATGCTGTCGATCGCCGCATCGATGCTCGCCAACCCCGAGGCCGAAGTCGTTCTCCTGTACGGCAACCGGCGCACCCGTTCGGTGATGTTCGCCGAGGAGATCGCCGACCTCAAGGATATGTACGGATCGCGCTTCGACGTGGTGCACGTCCTGTCCCGCGAACCCCGCGAGGTCGAACTGTTCACCGGGCGCCTCGACGCCGACCGGTTGCGTGCCCTCTTCACGTCCATCGTGCCGCTCGCCGACATCGACCACTTCTGGCTCTGCGGCCCGTACGGCATGGTCACCGATGCCGAGACGGTGCTCGGCGACTTGCAGATCGACAAGAGCCGCGTGCATCACGAGCTGTTCTTCGTCGACGACGTGCCCCCGCCCATGGAAACCCACCGCGAGCCCGGCGTCACCGGGCCGAGCAGCGAGGTGACCCTGGTTCTCGACGGCCGCTCGACCACCGCGACGTTGCCGCGGGACGAATCGATCCTCGACGGCGCGGAGAAGTACCGCTCGGACCTTCCGTTCGCCTGCAAGGGCGGCGTCTGCGGAACGTGCCGCGCCAAGATCACGTGCGGTGACGTGGACATGCGCCGCAACTACGCGCTCGAGGACTACGAGGTCGACTCCGGCTTCGTGCTGACGTGCCAGACCTTCCCGGTCAGCGACAACGTGACCGTCGATTTCGACGCCTGACCATACCCAGCCCGCATACCCCGGAGACTAGAATGACCAGTATCGCCACCCCCTCGCAGGACATCGAGTTCGCCACGCGCGACCGGATCTCATCGCTGCAACTCGAACGCCTGCAGTGGTCACTTCTCCACGCGTACAACAACGTTCCGCATTACCGGAAGGCGTTCGATGACGCCGGTGTGCACCCGAGTGACCTGAAGGACCTGTCCGATCTGGCGAAGTTCCCGTTCACGGCGAAGGTGGACCTGCGGGCGAACTACCCGTTCAAAATGTTCGCGGTGCCGCAGGAGAAGGTCTCGCGCATCCACGCGTCGTCCGGGACCACCGGGCGCCCGACGGTTGTCGGGTACACCACGGGCGACCTGAACAACTGGGCCGACCTGGTCGCCCGGAGCCTGCGGGCGGGCGGGGTGAAACCGACGGACAAGGTGCACGTCGCGTACGGGTACGGCCTGTTCACCGGCGGGCTCGGCGCGCACTACGGTGCGGAACGGCTGGGCTGCACGGTGATCCCGATGTCCGGTGGCATGACGGACCGCCAGATCCAGCTGATCGAGGACTTCGAACCGGACGCGATCATGGTGACGCCGTCGTACATGCTCACGATCGTCGACGCGATGATCAAGAAGGGCATCGATCCGTCGAAGACGTCGCTGCGGACCGGTGTGTTCGGGGCGGAGCCGTGGACCGAGGAGATGCGCACCGAACTCGAGAAGCAGCTGAACATGGACGCCGTCGACATCTACGGACTGTCCGAGGTGATGGGCCCGGGTGTCGCGATGGAATGCGTCGAGACCAAGGACGGCCTGCACATCTGGGAAGACCACTTCTACCCGGAAATCATCGACCCGGTCACCGGGGAGGTGCTGCCCGACGGTGAGGAGGGCGAACTCGTCTTCACGTCGCTGACCAAGGAAGCGATGCCGATCATCCGGTACCGCACCCGCGACCTCACGCGGCTGCTGCCGGGGACGGCGCGGTCGGTGCGGCGGATGCAGAAGGTCACCGGGCGCACCGACGACATGATCATCCTGCGCGGGGTGAATCTGTTCCCCACTCAGATCGAGGAACTGATCCTCGCGGTGCCGGCGCTGGCCCCGCAGTTCCAGTGTGTCCTGGACCGCCCGGGCCGGATGGACGAGCTGACCGTGCGGGTGGAATCGCGTCCTGATGCCGTGATCGCGGATCACGCGAGGGCCGCGGGTGAACTGCAGAAGCTGGTGAAGAATAGGATCGGCGTGAGCGTGAAGGTCGACGTCGTCGCTCCCGGCGACCTCGAACGCTCACTCGGTAAGGCACGTCGACTGATCGACAACCGCTCCGCTCTGTGAGGTGATCGAAGGTGCGTCTCGGTGGTGCGCCCGCGCGTGACGACGGGCAGTTCGAGCACTGGCGTCAGGCCGTCTCCACGGCCTTCGTCCCGCTCGCCGTGGTGTCCACGGCGGAGGACGGACCGGGGCGTTTCACCGGTACCCTGCGCTCCACTGCGCTCGGCGGGTTGCAGCTCAGCGAGGTCGGGGGACACGCGGTCGACGTCCGCCGGACCCGCACGTCGATCAAGCGGTCCGACCCCGGCCTGGTGAAGGTGGGCCTGCAACTATCGGGCAGCGGCGTCATCGTCCAGGACGATCGAGAGGCCGTACTCGGGCCCGGCGACTTCGCCGTCTACGACACCAGCAAGCCGTACGACCTGCACTTCGCGGGTGAGTTCAGCATGTTCGTGCTGATGTTTCCCCGCGAACTGCTTCGCATCGCCTCGCGGGAACTGGGCACCGTGTCGGCGCGCCGCATCCACGGCAGCACAGGCATGGGCGCGCTCGTCTCGCCCTTCCTGACGAACCTCCACCACTCCGTCGTCACCGGCACCATGCCGACGACCCCGCTCGTCGAGGACGCGGTGCTCGACCTGCTCAGTGCCGCGGTGCAATCGGAGGCACCCGCCGACGCCACCGCTCCCGGCGCGTCTCTGCTGCTACGTGTGAGGTCGTTCATCGACGCGCATCTGCACGACCCCACGCTCGACACGGTCACGGTGGCGTCCCACCACCACGTGTCGACGCGGCACCTGCAGAAGATGTTCGAGGCGGACGGACACACGGTGGCCGGGTGGATCCGCCACCGCAGGCTCGAGAAGTGCCGCCGCGATCTCAAGGACGTTCGATTCCGCGGCGACAGCATCGGAACCATCTGTGCCCGGTACGGTCTCGTCAACTCGTCGCACTTCTCGCGGCTGTTCAAGGAGACGTACGGGGTCTCACCGCGAGCCTTCCGCGAACAGGAACTGCTGCCGATCACCGCGTGACGGCGGCAGAAATTCGGTCGCGTCGCACTGCCCTTCAGGTCAGACTGAACAGGTCGTCGCGACCTGAGGAGTGGGACCGCTGGAACTGCACGAGTACACCAGGCTCGACGCTGTCGGTCTGAGTGAGCTGATCCGAGCCGGTGAGGTGACGGCGACGGAGGTCGAAGCCATTGCCCACAAGGCGATCACGCAGGCCGATGCCGACCTCGGCGCGCTGACCCTGCCGATGTTCGATCCGGCCCTCGAGCACCGGTCCGACGGTCCACTGGCGGGGGTGCCGTTCGTCATCAAGGACAGCGGGCCGTTCGCGAAGGGTGTGCCGTTCACACTCGGCAGCCGCAGCATCCGCGGCGCCGTCGCCGGTGTGGATCACGAACTGATGTCGCGGTTCCGGTCTGCCGGGCTGGTGGCCCTGGGGCAGACCACCGCGCCGGAATTCGGGCTGAACTTCGCGACGGAACCGGTGCGGTACGGGCCGACGCGCAATCCGTGGGCGCGGGGTCGCGGCACCGGCGGGTCGAGCGGTGGATCAGCCGCGCTCGTCGCCGCGGGGGCGGTTCCACTGGCGCACGGCAACGACGGCGCCGGTTCGCTACGGGTGCCGGCTTCGTGCTGCGGGCTCGTCGGCCTGAAGCCGAGCCGCGGCCGAATCCCCTGCGGCCCACTGGTCGGCGAGGCCGGGTTCGGGCACATCTACGAGTTCGCCCTCACCCGAACGGTCCGCGACACGGCCCATCTGCTGGACGCCGTCGCCGCCCCGCCGGTCGGTGAAAAATACACCGCCCCGGCGCAGTCCGGTCGCTACGCCGACGCGGTGCGCGCCGACCCGGGCCGTTTGCGGGTGGCCCTGACGACCGAACCGTGGGGTGGCAGTTCGGTCGAGACGCAGGTATCGGCGGCCACGGTCGCCGCCGGCACGATCCTCGAATGGATCGGCCACACCGTGACCGAGACGCGCCCGCACTTCGACGCGGAGGACGTCGTCGAGGCATCGACGCTCACTGCGATCGCCACCGGTGCGGCGATCCTCCGCGCTCCACGCAGGCCCGATCCCGCTCTGCTCGAGGCGGTCTCGCGGACGGTGCTGCAGGAAACCCAGGCGTTCACCGCGCTCGACGTCGCGGCAGCACTCGACGCGCAGCACCGGGTGACCCGGTCCATCGGACAGTTCTTCACCCGATTCGATCTGCTGGTGACCCCGACCGTCGCCTGGCTGCCGGTGCCGCACGGCACCCTCGACTACGACGACCCCGGGCACAGCGTGCGCTCGTGGCTACGCCGCATCTTCGAGTTCGGGCCGTTCACCGCACCGTTCAACGTGTCCGGGAATCCCGCGATCAGCCTGCCACTCGCGTTGAGCCGGGAGGGCCTCCCCATAGGGATCCAACTGGTCGCGGCCACCGGCAGAGAAGATCTGCTACTGCAGGTGGCCGCGCAGTTGGAGCAGGCGGCGCCGTGGAAGGATCGCCAGCCGTCGATCTTCGTCGACTGACGCCCTCCTGTCGTTGTCAGAGCACGGATTCCAGCCACGCGGCCGTCTCGAACAGGCGTTGCTCCGCGCCGGGGCGTCCGATCAGCTGCAGTCCGAGGGGCAGGCCCGCGCTATCACGTTTCCCGGGGATCGTGACCACCGGCAGACCCATCGCCTGCCACGGTCGGCTGAGCACGGGCGTGCCCGTCGCGTCGTGCCCGGGTGGAGCGGCGCCGAGCGCCGCGGGCCCGAGGATGGCCTCGTCCTCGTCCAACGCCGCGAGCAGCAGTTCCCGGGTCTCGCGGATTCCGGCGAGGGCGGCACGATAGTCCGCCTCCGTGGTCGCTGCCCCCGCGGCGAACAATTCGGCGAGAGGGGTGCTGATCTTGTCGGTCTGCGCGGCCTCTGCGGCGCGTTCCCTGGCCGCCTCGTACGCCATCACCGTGTGGTGGTGTTCGGTCAGCGCCACGACTTTCGTGGCGGCATCGACCTCGCGGCACCGAATCCCCGCCGACTCCGCGGAATCAGCGGCCGCCCTGAGCGCCGCCGTCATCTCCGAGGACACGTCGCCGAGCTCGAACCCACTCCACAGTCGAAGCCGTCCCGGAGGGGAAGGCGCGAGAGCGGGCGCCCGCATGCCGTCGCGCAGTGCGGTCCATGCGAAGTGGAGATCGGGCACGGTGCGTGCGAGCAGCCCCAACGCGTCGAGACTGGGACTCAATCCGGTGATGCCCGCGGTGGGGAGTTCGCCGTGGGCGGTGACGAAACCTGCGACTCCGCAGAACGACGCCGGCCTCGTCAGCGACCCCGCGGTCTGCGTGCCGAACGCCAGCGGCACCATGCCGGCGGCCACCGCTGCCGCCGACCCGCTCGACGACCCGCCGGGCGTGTGGTCCAGGGCGCGGGGATTACGGGTCGAGCCGGGCTTGAAGTACCCGAACTCGGTGGTCACGGTCTTACCGAACGGGAGCGCGCCGAGTGCGCGCGACCGCGCCACACAATCGGCGTCCGTCGTCGCCGGTTCCGTACTCCGCAGCTCACTGCCGCAGCGTGTCGGCATACCGGCGACGTCGATGAGATCCTTGACGCCGACGGGAACGCCCCAGAGCGCGCCGCCCGGGCCGCCGTCCTGGATCCGGGCGGCGGCGGACCGCACCGCGTCTGAATCGAGGTGAGCCCAGGCGTGGATATCCGGATCGAGGTCCGCGATCCGTGCGAGTGCCTCCTCCGCGACGTCGATCGGCGTTGTCGCGCCCGTCGCCAGCTGCTCGACGAGGTCCCGGAGTGGGCTCGGTGAACGTAGTTCCGTCTTCATTGCATCGCCACCATAGTGTCGTCGTTCGTCGTCTCGGTCTGTCCGGTGAGCGCCCGGGTGCGCATCACCGAGAAGAGGCGATCTGCTCGTGCCTTGCTCTCCCCGGACGGCGCCGACAACAGCGCGACGATGACGGAAACCGCCAGCGAGAGGGGTGCCACGGCGAGTGCCGGGTTCGAGAATCCGAGGATGGAGTCCGGTCCCTGCACGACCGGGCTGAGCAGGATGACGGTGATCGACAGGACGAGCCCGACCACGATGCCGGAGATGACGGCACGCGCCGTCATCCGCTTCCAATACATGGTCAGCAGCAGTGCAGGCAGGTTCGCGCACGCCGCGATGGACATCCCCAGTGACGCGAGGAACGCGACGTTCTGCTTCTGCGCCGCGAAGGCGATGGCGACACCGATGACGCAGGTCACCACCGTCGCGACCCGGGCCGCGCGGTGCTGAGCCTTTGCCGACACCGATCCGTTCCTGATCACCTGCCCGTACAGGTCGTGCGCGATCGCACCGGAGGTGGCGATCACCAGGCCGGACAGTGCGGCCAGAATGGTCACGAACGCCACGGCCGCGACGAACGCCAGTAGGACCCCGCCGCCGACCGTCTCGGCGAGCTGCGCGACCGCGAGGTTGCCGCCCCGATTCTCGGACTTGATCACCTCGACACCGACCAGCTTGGCGGCGCCGTAGCCGAGCACGGGAACCAGAAGGTAGAAGGCGAAGAAGATCCAAATCGCGGTGTAGGCGGACGTTCTCGCCTGCTTCGCGTCCGGAACGGTGAGGAATCGGATCATGACGTGCGGCAGGCCGAGCACGCCGAGGACGAGCCCGACGGTCTGCGACAACTGATCGAACGACGCTGCACCGGACGTGCGCTGCGGCGCGACGAACGATTGCCCGAACTCGGCGAGCGCCGTGCTGAACGGGCCGAAGGGGTTGAAATCGAACCGCACCAGCACGAGAACGAACAGCACCACGGCGCAGACCATGAGGAGCCCGGTCTTGATGATCTGGATCCAGCTGGTGGCGAGCATTCCACCGACCAGTGTGTACGCGGTGGTGAGTGTTCCGATGATCAACACGGCCACGGCGTAGTCGAGGTCGAACAGCAACGACACCAGAAGCGCGGCACCGACCAGCTGCGACACGAGATAGACCACGCTGATCACCACCGTGCTGATCGCCATCATCGACCGCACGTCCTTGCCGGGGAACCGGGTGGCGAGGACATCCGCCAGCGTGAAGCGGCCGAGGTTGCGCAGGGGCTCCGCGATCAGCAGCATCGCGAGGACGAACGCGACGGGCACGAAGACCGCGAGGTAGAACCCGTTGAAACCGGTCAGGGCGATCGCACCGGTGACGCCGAGAAACGAGGCGGCAGAGATGAAGTCGCCGGCGATCGCGACGCCGTTCTGCCTGCCGGTGAGGCTGCCGCCCGCGACGTAGTGATCGGCGGCGGACTTGTTCCTCTTCGATGCCCACGCGGTGATCATCAGGGTGACGGCGACGAGGGCAGCGAAAAGCGATGCGGAGACGAGGTTCATGGCGCGTTATCCTTTCGACCGGGAGGCGGTCCGGGAGTCGAGTTCAGCTGCCCGCGCCATGTAGTACCTGGCCACGACGATGGCGACGACGAATTGCGCGACGGCGTAGAGCCACGCCACGGTGACACCGCTGAAGACGACGCCGTCCAGCAGCGAGGTGAACCCACCGAGGATCGGCAGGGGCAGGAACAGTGCGAGGACCAGGGCGCTGAGGCGAAACGTCAAGGCGGCGCGCGTGTCTGCGAGCACCTGCAGGTCGGAATTCTGTGGGACTTGTTCGGGCGGTGACGAGGTGACCATGGCTATTTACCTCCGGCTGCGGCGGGAACGAGGGCGGGCGTCACGGTGATCGGATCGGACCATTCGTCGTAGAACAGCCAGTCGGGCGACTCGACCGGAACCGACAAACGATGGAACTTGCGTTGGAAGTAGACGAGGCTGTCGCCCTGTTCGCGCGTCTGGACGCGGTCCAGTTCGATGAACATCACCGAATGCGACCCCACGGTCTTGCTGTCGGCGATCCGGCCGGCGAGCACCACGTGGGCGGCACGCAGGATCGGCACACCGTCGACGGTGTCTTCTTCCCAGATGTCCCACTGGAACCGGTCCGCCATCGCGACTTTCGTCGCGCCCGCGAAGTGCATGGCCAGCTCTTCGTCGTCGCCGGAGAGCACGTTGATACCGATTCGGCCGTTCTTCCGGAATACGTTGTGCATGGCGCTGTTCTGATTCACGCACACCAGGGCGGTGGGCGGGGAGTCGGTGACCGAGCAGACGGCGGTGACCGTCATTCCGCAGCGGCCCGCAGGGCCGTCGGTCGTCACGATGTTGACCGCGGCGGGCAGGTTCGCCATGGCAGTGCGAAAGCTCAATTGCATGGTAGTGAGTTCGGGCATCTCAGCCTCCGTGAGTTGGAACAGGAAGTCGTGTCTTCGCGTTACGCCCGCGTTCCCCCGAGAAGAATAGGACGAATTGCCCGCGTGGGAACATTGGCGGCGACGCTACTTTCTCGCAGTAAGTCGCGTACCCGGGTAGGGGATTCCTTCAGTTGCCTATCGCTTCCGATACGGTCGGTGTTCACTGGACGAAAAGGCAAGCCATCTGGGCGAGGCAGGATTCGATGGAGCAGCAGGAAACACGGGTTTACATCGTCGACGACGATGAGGAGTTGTGCGCATCGCTTGCGTGGCTACTCGATTCGGTCAACATCACGTCGGAGTACTACTTTTCGGTGCAGTCGTTCCTGGACGAGTACCGCCGCGACATCCCGGCCTGCCTCGTTCTGGATGTCCGGATGCCGGAAGTCGGGGGATTCCAGCTCCAGGAGGCACTCGTCGCCGACGAATCCCCGATCCCGATCATCTTCGTGTCGGCGCACGGTGACATCAAGATGTCGGTGCGGGCACTGCAGCGGGGTGCGCTGACGTTCATCGAGAAGCCCTACGATCCGCAGCACATGCTCGACGTGATCCAGGATGCGCTCCGGGTCGCGCGTCAACGATTCGGTGAGCGCCGAACGAGAACAGAATTGCAGGGACGAATAGACGCGCTGACGGTGCGAGAAAAAGAAATTCTCGCACTCGTCCTCGACGGATTGCAAAGCAAGAACATCGCGAAGGAGCTGGGAATCAGCGTGAAGACGGTCGACGTGCATCGCACACGGATCAAGGAAAAGACCGGAGCAGAAAGCATCGCCGTTCTCGTACGGGATATTCTGCAGGCCGGAATCGCCGTGACCTGAAATAGTTCAGCACTTTTCAGGGAAGTTCGACGACGAGCCGCCCGGATTTCGCGCGCGACACACACGCGGCAATTCTGTCTCCCGCCTTTCTCTCACTCTTGGTGAGGCAATTGTCCCGGTGGTCGGGCTCGCCCGCCAGCACGTCCATGACGCACGTGCCGCAGATACCTTCCCGGCAGGACGTGTCGATCTCGATGTCGTTCTCTTCGAGTACGTCGGCGATGGATTTTCCGGCGGGCACTTCGAACACCTCGCCCGTGTCGAGTTCCAGCTCGAACGCCGTGTCCGACCCGGGTGCGACGGGCGTCGCCGCCTCGAAGTGTTCGAAGTGGACCGCGTCCTCACCGACCGCGGGTTCCGCCAACCCGCGCACCCGATCCATGAAACCTTCCGGGCCGCAGCTGTAGACGTGGGTTGCGGCCGACGCGTCCGCCAGGATCTTCTCGAGGGCCGAGAGCTGGTCGGCCCTCGTCAGGCCGAAGTGCAGGTGCACGTCACGGCGGAAATCCGCACTCTCCAGCAGGTCGACGAACGCGGCCTGCGCCCTCGTCCGCGCGAAGTAGTGCAGGTCGAACTGCTGTCCCCGCCGATGCAACGCGAATGCCAGACTCAGCATCGGGGTCAGCCCGATGCCCGCCGCGACGAGGATGTGCCGATCGGCGCCCTCGGCGAGCGTGAGCAGTGTGCGCGGCCGGCTGATCTGCAACTCGCTGCCGATCGTCACACGATCGTGCAGCGCGGCTGAGCCACCGCGCGGGCCGGTCTCGCGTTTGACGGCGACCACGTACGATTCGGATTCGTGCGGCGGGCTGCACAGTGAGTACTGGGTGAGGACCTCGGTGGGACCGACGATGTCGATGTGGGCGCCGGCCGGGTACGGGTCGAACGGTGACCCATCGGTCCGAACCAGCCGGAACGACTTGATGTCCGGCGTTTCCTCGACTATCTCCGCGACAGTGACAGTGAACATGCTCATGGTGATTCTTCCTCCGGTGCTGCGACCCGTCGCCCTCGGGCGGGGGGTCAGCGCATGTACAGGCCGCCGTTGACGTCCCAGCAGGCTCCCGTGACCGACGCGGCCGTCGGCGATGCGAGCAGGGCAACGGTCTCGGCAATGAAGTCGGGCGAGCCCAGGGTGCCCACCGGAATCGTGGTGAGGATGGCGGCCAGCTTGTCCGCGGGCACCGTCTCGCGCACGACCGGCAGGTCCAGCGGCCCGGGGGAGACCGCATTGACCGTGACACCCGACGGGGCGAGTTCGCGTGCAAAGACCTTGGTCAGTGTGCCGACGCCGCCCTTGGCCGCGGCGTAGTGCGCGCCGGTCGCCGTGCCACCGTTCTGTCCCGCCAGCGACGCGATGTTGACGATTCTGCCGTACCGCCGTTCGGCGAAGTAGCTTCCGAACACCTGGCAGCCGAGAAAGGACCCGTTGAGATTGATCTCGACGATGTCGGAGAACTCCTGCGGCGCGATGTCCATCAGCGAACCCGTCTGCGACCGGCCGGCGTTGTTGACGAGGACGTCGATCCCTCCCCACTCCTCGATCACCCGGTCACGTACGGCCTCGAAACTCTTCCTTCTCCGAACGTCCAACTCCACGCCGATTGCCGTGTTGCCGTCCGGATCCAGCTCCGCCGCCGTCTCTTTCGCGGTACCGCTGTCGATGTCCGCGACCGCGACGCGGTATCCGCGGTCGTGCAATTGGCGTGCGATCGCGGCACCGAGGCCGCGTCCGCCGCCGGTGACTACTGCGACAGAATCCACGTCGAGCTCCTGTTCGGTCGATATCGTACGGAAAATGCTGGTCAGAGAAGGTAGCCGGAGGCGTTGACCGCTGCCTGCGAGTTGATCAGCCGGATGACCTTGAGGTCCAACCGCGGCCCGCTCTCGGTGTAGCGGATACGGTGCGTGACGTCGGCGGCGAGGGTCTGCTGGTCGTCGCGCTTGAAGCCCACGAGGATCTGCGCGGACCTCACCGTGATCGAGTCCTCGGTCCGTTCCTCGACCGTGAAGCGCGAGACGGTGCGGACCGTCCGGGCTGCGGCGAGCGCGGACATCGAGTAGCCGGAGGTCAGGCGTTCGATACGCATGCGCCGCATGCGAGTGCCGTCGTTGACCATGTTCAGCGATCCGTCGAAGTCGTCGGTGTCCGGGTCGATGGGAATGACATACCGGCCGTCGTCGGTCCAGAGGGCGTCCCAGCTCTGGTAGTCCTTGGCGTCGAGGAGAGCCGCTTCGTGCCAGATGAGTTCGATCGCCTGCAACGCTTGGGTGTCGAACAACTCGAGGACCTTCAGTTCAGCAATCATCGTTCATCATCTTCTTCCACATTGCGTAGGCCTCGCGCATTCCGGTCTCGTCGGTGACGTGCGAGGTGCGGTGTCCGTCGCTGTCGAGCGCTTCACGATTGAGACCGCGGTTCACCATGATCGGCATTCCGGGTGCCCCGCGGGACCCGCGTTGAACCCGGTCCCAGGCCTCGGAATCGTCGGGGCTCCCGAACCCGAACGGGCCCTGGAAATGTTCGTGAATGCGGAGGCGTTCACGGTTGACGATCTCCGGTCCGCCGTCCATGCCGAGGGCGATGTGCCGGATCTCGGTCTCGTCGACGGAGATCGGGCGCAGCACCCGGAAGAACGACATCGACATCGCGACGTTGGGGAAGATGTTGAGGTTGAACCCGGCACCGTGCATGGAGCGGACGATGCGGCGGACCTGGTCGGCGGGCATCGTCTTCGACAGTTCTTCGACGATATGGTCGAAACGGGCCTGAATCTTCTCGGTGCCGTCGTCGTGGTCCAGGTCGACGTGCTCCGGGACCATGATCGCGACGCTGTGGCCGTTTCCGAGAGCGTGGGTCACGGCGTTGTCGTCGGTCATGAAGGAGAGCATGTCGGCGGTCTCGGCGTCGACGGAGGACATCCAGGACCGGTGCACGATCGGGAAATGGTATCCGTCGGTGGTGTTCTCCAGCTGGATCTTCCAGTTACCGCGGAAGCGGAAGCAATGTTCGCCCTGCGTCTTGATGGGGTATCCGGCGCCCTGCTTCATGAACAGGTCCATCCATACCTTCGCGTCGCCGAGGAAGTCGTCGAGGGGTTCGACATCGGGATTGAAGCTGGCGAAGATCATCCCGGCGTACGACTCCACCCGCAGGCTCTGGAGGGGGAGGTCCTTCTTGTCGAGGTTCTCGTCGTAACCGTCGGGGTACGGGATTCCGCGCAGACGACCGTCGAGGGCATAGGACCAGCTGTGATACGGGCAGGTGAACCCGTTCGACTTGCCCTTGGGGACCTCGCAGACGCTGGCTCCGCGGTGGCGGCACCGATTCAGCAGGACGTTGAAGTTTCCCTTGCGGTCGCGGTTGACGATCACCGGTTGACGGCCGATGGTCGCCATCTTGAAGCTTCCGGCCTCGGGGATCTCGCTCTCGTGGGCAACCCATACCCACGTGCGGTAGAAGATCCTCTCGAGCTCCGCCTCGAACATGTCGGGGTCGGTGTACAGCGATCCGTCCACGCGGTCGTCGGTGGCGAGGTCCGCGAAGTTGGTGTCCGTGGTGGTGGGATCCAGCGAAGTGGTCATCACGTTCTCTTTCCATTCGATTCGAGCAGTCGTGTCGCCTCGTCGAGGCGAGTGACGAACAGCTTCTCGGTCGTGAAGTGCTTGATTCGGGCGATACCGCCCCGGACCTCACACTCGGCGGTGATGCGGGCGACGAGCAGTTCGGCCGATCCGTCCTCGTATCGCGACAGCTGCTGCATGATCCACCGCCCCCGCGCCGCGGGGCCGTCCACCTCGATCTGCTCATTGCCGAGCAGGTGCACATTTCCCCGGAAATGGGAGTTCGGTGGAAGATACGCGGTGAGCATTCCGACGATCTCCCGCCGGCCCCGCCGCCTCCCGAACTTGTGCGCGTACTCGGCGCCGATGCCTTCCCACACCGCGTCGGCCGTGAACAGCGAGGCGAGTTCCTCGACCGAAAACGCCGCGGAGGGAACGTCGCACAGTTCCAGGTAGCTGCACATCACGCGGTGAACGGCTTCGCGGCTCTCGATGCGCTCGACCGCGGTCGCAGAGTGCATACCGCTCACACGCCGAGGTCGACGTCGTCTCGGACGGTGAGCGCACGGCCGATGCGGGCCTCGATCTTCGCGTATCGCCACAACGTGTACTCGCCGACCGAGGTGGTGCGGAAGAGGTTGCAGACGGCCCTGACGGTCTCCTGGGTATCGACGTCGGCGAGGATGTAGCAGGTCCACGGCCAGCCGTCCGACGGTCCGACCATGTGGCTGTCGTCGTCGATGTCCCCGATCACCCGGACGCCGGGTGTCTCTGCCACCGCGTCCATCATCCCGGAGAACGCCTTCCACACCAGCCCGCCTTGGCCGGTCGGGAGGTCGAAAAAGTTCTGATTGATGCCGATGCAGAACAGGACTCGCAGTGGTGCGGTCTTGGTGTGACTCACGATGGTCTCCTCGACTCGAAAGGGCGGTCAGATGAATCCGGGGAACGGCGGGATGTCCATGAGCACCGCACCGGCGCTGTCGTAGATGCCGTCTCCGAGGAAGGCGTGCTGCGGCGGAACCAGGGCCTCGCGCATGTACCGCTGCATCGCGTTGCCGTCGTAGATCGCGCCGGTGCCCGACAACTGGAATGCGGTGTGCACGGCGGAGGCGCCCGCCTTTGCCACGTGCGTCGAGGACAGGCGAAGAAGTGCCGCAAGCTTGTCCGGGACGGGGTCGCCGGCGACCACTGTGGCGTAGGCCTCGTCGGTGACCTCGTAGAAGAAGGCGCGGGCGGACCTCAGCGTCGCCTCCGCCTTGGCCAGGTCGATGCGATAGTAGGCGCGATCGGCGAGCTTGGGAGCTCCGGTGATCCCTGTGCGTCCCGCACCGACCTTGATCGCGTAGTCGAGCGCGGCGCGCCCCACTCCGAGATTGACGACGGCCAGGACCTGGGCGGCATAGGCGATGGAGGGATAGCGGTAGAGGGGTTCGTCGACGGTGGGGGTTCCGCCCCGGATGAACGTCCAATCCTCGGGTACGACGACGCCGTCGACCTTCAGTTCGTGGCTTCCGGTACCCGACAGACCGACCACGTCCCAGTTCTCGACGATCTCGACGTCCTTCGGCCACAGCAGGGCGGTGCGAGGCTTCCCCGCTGTGGAGTCGCCGCCGCGAATCCCGACGCCGAGAATGTCGGCGCCCTTGCATCCGCTCGCGAATTTCCACTGCCCGTGGATCTTCAGACCTCCGGGCACCTGTTCGACGGGTTGGACCGGGAACAGCCCACCGGCGAAGACGAGGTCGGGGCTGTCCTTGTACAACTCCGCCTGCGTCGCGAGTGGCAGAGCCGCCAGGTAGACGAGGGCGGAGCCGAAGCTGGCAACCCAGCCCGCCGACGCATCCACCGCAGAGATTCGTTCGATCATCCGCAGAAACTCGCTCGGCGGCAGCGCGTCGCCGCCGAACCGGCGGGGTGTCGCCGCGCGGTAGATGCCGATCTGCTTGAACTCGTCGATCATGTCGCGAGGCACGAACTTCTGGCGTGCGAACTCTTCCCGCCGCAATGCGACGTGCTCGAGGACGTCCTCGAACGACAGCGTCCCGTTCGCGGCGGCATCCGTCGTTTCGAGGGTCGGTGCGTTGGTCATCAAGTACTCCGATCGACGCGAAGTAGAAGGGGTGTGGCGTGTTTCGTGTCGAATTCACGCTATTGCGGTGGTGGGCATCACTCAATCGGTGCTTCCTCCCGCGGACGTGCAGAGATGTCGCCCCGGAGTAAAGGATTTCCCTATCGAGTCCCCGGTCCGTCCGCTCAGTAGACTCGAGGTGACCGAAGGAGGCCGCATTGTCCGAACTCGCGCCGTCCGACTACGAACGACTCGTCGAGTCCCTTCGCTACTGCGTCCTGGTCCACGATGCGGCCACCAAGGACATCCTGTGGGCGAACAGGGCTGCGTCCGAACTCCTCGAGTTCACGGTAGAAGAACTCAAACCGCTCAAAGCACCCGACATGAGTTCCCCGGCCAAGCGGTACCGCCGTTCGGTGGGACGGCGGTGGCTGCAGGAGGCCGTCGACAACGGGGCGGCGGTCATCGAATGGACGTATCGCGCGAAGAGCGGGAGAGAAGTCCTGACGGAGGCGATCGCGATCCGGGTCGAGCTGAGCGCCCGGACCGTGGTGATGGTGCAGTTCCGCGACATCGAGCAGGAAACGTCGATGCGTCGCGACCTCACCCGCACCGAGGCCGATCTCACCCGCACCGAGGCCCGCCTGGCCGCCTTCCTGCGGAACATGGCCGAAGGAATCCTCGTCCTGGACGACGACAGCCGTATCACGTATGCGAGCGAGGCGGCGTCGCAGCTCCTGAAAGTTCCAGTGACATCGCTTGTCGGCGAGCGCTTCACGGAATTCTGCCGGGCGGGGCAGTCGCGGGAGAGCGTGCGCCGCGCCCTGGAACTGACGACCGCCGGCGGTGGTTCCCAGAGCCTGCGCTACGAGGTGGAACTGACCCCCGAGGAGCGCCGGTGGCATGCGGGGAGCTGCCAGCACATCGGTATCGAGAACGATCTGAGTGGCCACCTGCTGCTCTTCCACGACGTCACCGAACATGTCCGCACCGAGCAGGAGCACGAACGAGACTCGCAGTATCTCAACTACCTGGCCCGCTACAACGCGATGGGCGACATGGCCATGGCCATCGCTCACGAGCTTGCCCAGCCGCTCGCGGCCGCCACCAATTTCATCGCCGGAACGCAGAGCCGCCTCGACGACGGCCGGAGCGGTCACGACGAGGTGAGCTGGGGACTGGGGGAGGCGCGCAAGCAGATCGACCGGGCCAATCAGATCGTCCGGAGTCTGCGTGAATACGTGACGCAACTCGAGGAGTCCCAGCAGATCGTCGATCTCAACGACATCGTGGACGAATGCGCGTACTTCATCGACATCCGGGCGCGGCAGAGAGGAGTTCACGTCGAATACCACCGTGCGCACGACACGGTTGCCGTCGTGTGCGAACGCGTGCTCACCGGGCAGGTCATCCTGAACCTGTGTTTCAACGCCATCGACGAGATGGCGGAATGGCCGGCAGCCGACCGCATCGTGACGGTACGCACCGACGTCACCGAGACGGAGGGCGTCGTGAGCGTCGAGGACCACGGCAAGGGTCTCTCGCACATCCCGGACGGCCGAATCTTCGACGGCGCGTTCACCTCGAAGTCCACGGGCCACGGAATCGGGCTCGCCCTGAGCCACCGCATCATCACCCGTCAGGGCGGGACACTCACCGCGCGCGAGAACGATCCGCACGGGGCCGTCTTCACGTTCACTTTGCCCGCCGATCCGAACCACTGAGCGACCGACCCCCACTCAGGTAAAGGTTTCTTGGATTCCGTTGGGCGCGATCCGGTTCTAGCGTGGTGGGAAACACCACCGCGCCCCGGAGGGACCTCGTGGACTATTCGCATCATCACCGGACATTCCTGACCTGTTATGCCGACACCCACCGCTACGGCTGGCATCACGTCGATCTCTTCGTGCACGACGAGGACGGCAACGAAGTGAACTGGGTCCACTGGCACGTGCGGGAGGACGGACCGGACGGCGCCGACGCGGCCACCGCGCGGGTGGAGCCGAACCTGAGACGGACCACCGAATGGCAACGCGGAATCAGCGCCGACGGAAGCGAGTACTGGATCGCGGAGGCGGCATGGGCTCAGTGAACCGGCAGATCGGGTGAGACGCAGAAACTGCCGGTTCGCCGACCGAGCGGCGAACCGGCAGTTCTGACGTATCGGAACCGGGGTTACGCGACGCTTTCGGCGACGCGCTGGAACACGACCTTCCCACCCAGCACTGTGGAGACGACCTGCATTCCCGGAATGTCGTGCGGGTCGGCGGTCTCGAGGTCGCCGTCGAGGATGCACAGGTCGGCCACCTTGCCGACCTCGAGTGACCCCTTCCAGCCCTCGGCGAAGTCCTGCCAGGCCGCGTTGATCGTGTACGTGCGGACCGCGTCGGCGAGCCCTATGCACTGGTCGGGCCCACTCACCGCGCCGCTGGCCTTGCTCTCGCGCAGGATCATCGTCGAGATGCCCTGGCGCCAATCGGGCGGTGTGACCGGTGCATCGGAACTGCTCATCAGGTGCACCCCGGATTCGACGGCGCTGCGATACGGCCATTCGTAGGCGGCTCGTTCGGTCCCGACCACCCCGACCTCCAGGTCGGCGATCGTCCACTTGATCGTCGGGTTCATGTTGACGCCGATTCCGTTCTCGGCCAGGCGCTTCAGGGTGGCTTCGCCGATGAAGTCGCCGTGGATCAGGTAGTGCCGGGTACCCTCGCGGGGGTGCGCATTCTGCGCGGCGATGATCGCGTCGGCGACGGTGTCGATGGCGCGGTCACCGGTGACGTGCACACCGATCTGGTAGCCGGCCTCGTGGCCGATGCGGACCATCTCGGTCACCTCGTACACCTGTCGTTCGTCGGTGTCGCCGCCGACGCAGAGGGAACCGCAGCCGCCGCCGACGTACTCCTCGTGCATCCACGCGGTCTTGCTCGGTGGGATGCCGTCGGCGAACACCTTCACCCCGAGGACCCGGAACATTCTCGGGTCCACCGTTTCCGGAACCTCGATTTCGGCGAGGTTCTGTCCGAAGTCCTCGGCCGATCCGGACATTCCGGTGGGCAGGAGGAGAAGGTTGACGCGGGCGCCCAGTTCTCCGCGGCGGGCGAGGTCGGCATACACCGCGAGACCCTCGGCGCCCATCGCGCCACCGGCGAGAGCCTCGCCGCCGGGTCCGATCGCGGGGTCGGTGAAGCTGGTGATCCCCTCGCTCTGCAGGATCGAGATCGCCGAGCGGAGCGCCTCCTCGCGCCGCTCGCGGGTGAGGGCGGGAAGAACTTTCTGCACGAGGGCCTGCGCCCCCTCCATGACGATGCCGGTCAGCAGGCCGTCCTCGCCGACCGGCATGAGACTGCCCGGTGGCAACGGGGTGGTCTCATCCACCCCGGCGAGCGCGAGCGCCGCGCTGTTCACCCAGGAGGTGTGCCGCGAGAAGTCCTGCAGGAAAACGGGATTGTTCGGGGACACCTCGTCGAGGTCCCAGCGGGTCGGCGTCCGTCCGGTCTCGGCGAGACACTCGTCGAGATAGCCGTCGTCCCAGCCGGTTCCGATGATCCACTCGCCGTCCTCGGCGGCTGCGGCGGCCTCACGCACGAGTTCACGGACGTCCGCGATCGACCGGACGGCAGGAAACGACACGTCCAGCGACAGCGGCGGCGTGTCGAGACCGTAGGCGATGGCGTGCAGATGCGAATCGTTGATTCCCGGGAGGACCGTCTTCCCGCCGAGGTCCGTGACGACGGTGTCCGGTCCGATCAGGGTTTCGATCTCCGCAGCGCTGCCCACCGCGTGGACGAGTCCGTCGCGCACGGCGAGGGCGGTGGTGATCGTGAAGTTGTCGTCGACGGTGAAGACCTTGCCGTGGATGTAGACGGCATCGGCGTAACTCATCGGTTCCTCCAGGTTGCTGTCGGTGGGAAGGCTCTCAGACGGCCATGGGGGCCATGCCGAGGATCATCAGTGCGGATCCCGCCGCCGCGGTCTTGACGCCGGATCGGCGTTCGCGGCGCGGGGTGGAGCGAAAGAGGTGCAGTGTCAACAGTGCCCAGCACACGAGCACGAGGAGTGGAAGCCAGCCTGTGGAGATTCCTGCGCCACCGTGGTGGTGGCCGGAGGGTGCCGGCCCCGACGCCGACGCCACCGGGGCGGGAGCGGACGTCGGGGCCAGGAGTAACAGCACCCCCATGGCGGTGAGGTCCACCGCGCAGGGAACGGCGGTCCGGCGGTGCATGGTCTCACCGGTGACGAACACGGCGAGGGCGATGAGGACGGCACCCGCCAGCAGGTGAATCCCCGCCGGCGCCCCGGGAATCATCATCGCGACCATGGACACCGCCATCGCACCGTGCGCGATCCGCACCCTGCAGTCCGTTCCGTGTGCCCGCCACATCGGTACGACGGCCCCGACCGCCCCGACGAGCATCGCCGCGTGCACGGCAGGGATCTCGAACATCGTCGGACTCAGATCGTGGGGGTGAGTTCGCGACGCTGCCCGACGTCCGCCCGGCTCTGCCGGGTGACCCGGGCGACGACCAGTCCGGCGACGAAGAACAGGGTGATCACGGCCAGCAGGATGTCCGCGAGCAGTTCCGACCCGCCGATCAGCGTGGTGAAGTTGTCGAGCACCAACCCGGTGACGGCCACCAGACCCACGCATCCGAGCACCGGAGCGATGCGGGTGTGCCAGAGCCGCGTATCCAGCCGGGTGCGGGCGAAGAACGCGATGATCGCGACGCTGGTGAGCACCATCAGCACCAGGATGCTCACGGTGGCCAGACCCGCCATCCAGGTGAACAGTTCCAGCACCGGGTCCGCGCCGACGAGGGCGAACACCCCTACGACCACCGTCGCGGAGATCGTCTGGGCGACCGAGCCGATATGCGGGGAACCGTGCTTGGCGTGGGTGCGGGACAGTGCGCGCGGAGCCGCGCCTTTGCGGGCCAGGGCGAACACGTACCGGGAGATGGCGTTGTGGAAGGCCAGCAGCGCGGCGAACAGGCTCGTGACGAGCATGATCGCCATGACGTCGGCCGCGGGGCCACCCAGGAAGTGCGCGGCGGCGGCGAACGTCAGCCCGGCCGGGTCGGCGGCGGCCGCCGCGGAGACGTTGTCGCTGCCGAACGCGAGAACCACGGCCCAGCTCGCCAGCGCATACACCAGGCCGATGACGATCACGGCGGCGTACGTCGCAATCGGAATCGTGCGACGAGGGTTGCGGGCCTCCTCGCCGTAGATCGCGGTCGCCTCGAAGCCGATGAACGATGCGATCGCGAACATCAGTGCGACACCGGGGGATCCGCTGAAGAACGACGTCGGGGTGAACGACGCGAAGTCGATACCCGCGTCCCCGCCCCGCACCAGCACGCCGAACGACAGCGCCAGGACGATGCCGATCTCGAGCACGAGGAGAACCCCGAGGACCTTGGCGCCGAGGTCGATGCTGCGATATCCGAGCACGGCCACGAGAGCGATGAGCACCAGCGCCCACATCCACCACGGCAGGTCGGGTCCGCCGTACTGGACCACGAGTCCCTGAATCGTCGCGGCGGCCAGGCCGTACACGGCGGCCTGGATGGCGGTGTAGGTCAGCAACGCGAGTCCGGCCGCCCCGAGCCCGCAGGATTCGCCCAACCCCTTGGCGACGTAGGCGTAGAAGGCGCCGGTGTCGACCATGTGGCTGCTCATGGCCGCGTATCCGACGCTGAAGACGAGCAGGACCAGCGCGGCAATGAGATAGGCGCTCGGGGCGCCGGCGCCGTTGCCGATCGCGATCATGACGGGCAGAGCGCCACCGATCGCAGTGAGGGGCGCCGCCGCGGCGATGACGAGGAAGACGATCCCGACGACGCCGATGGATCCGCGTAGCTTGCCGGCTCCCGAACCCGTGGTGGTGTCAGACATCTGATCCCCCGTCCGAGTGGCAGTTGCCGCCTCCGGTCGCGCAGTGCTTCGACGCTGTGCGGGGAACGTCGAGAGCGGGGTTGCGGTCGAAGAAGCCGTTGGGCTTCAACGTGAATCCGGTGTAGTCGACGGGCATGATCGGCCAGTCCTCCGGTCGCGGGAAGTGGGTGAGGCCGAACGTGTGCCAGACGACGACGTCCTCGTTCTCCAGATCACGGTCGCCGGCCACGAAACTGGGCAGTCCGGCGCCACCCGCGTGCTGGTTCACGAAATCCCCTGCCGCGTACCGTTCCTTCTCGTCGAATCGGGTGACCCACAGGTGCTTGGTGGCGAACGTCGCCCGCGCCGCGATCGAGGAGTCGTCGTCGGCGAGCAGGATCGGCTGGCCTTCCGGGTGGAGTGCGTACGCCACCGGCTTGCCCAGACGGTTCAGCTTGTTCGGGTTGCTGATGTGCCATACGCGTCCGACGCTGTTGTCCGCGAGGCGCTGCGCCTCGGATTCCTTCGTCAGCGGCGTGCGCTCGAGGGTGAACGCGTTCCCGTGCAGGTTCCCGGGGCCCATCTTCACCCGCTTGGTCTGTACCTCCTCGACGGAGTTGCGGTCGCCGTCGATCATCATGTCGAGGCGGGCGCTGAACAGGTGCTGGTGGTAGGGGGCGCCGAGGCCGGGGGCGATCTCCGAGGCGTACGGGTAGTCGCCGCCCGGGTGACCCGACGTGAAGACGATGCCGGTGGCCTTGACCTCGAATTCGATGGTGCCGTCGAGGTAGAGGTACCAGAAGAATCCGTAGTCGTAGTTGCCGATCGTGGTGAAGAAGGAGATGACGAGACGGCGCTGGCGGCGGGTCTCGGCGGAGCCGGCCCACAGGTCGGTGTGCTTCCACAGCACGCCGAAGTCCTCCTCGTGCATGCACACGGCGTTCTTCAGCGTCTTGGGGGTGCCGAACTCGTCGGCGATGACGGCGTCGAAGTAGGTGATGTCGCCGACGCAGTCGCAGCCGAGTTCGAGGGCGTTCGCGTAGCGGCCGACCATGTACTCGCCGGTGTCGAAGTAGTTCTGCCACGACCGGACCGGCGAGGGGTCGCCGTAGGGCACCACCATCTCGGCGATGGACGCGCGGTGGATGATCGGGCGGACCCGGTCGCCGTCGGCGAATCCTAGCTGGTGGAGGACGAGACCCTCGCGGGCGTCGAAGCCGACGCGGAACGACCACTTCTCCCAGTCGACGCGGTTGCCGTCGACGACGAAGCTGGGTCCCTCGGGCTGGGTGATCTCGATGGGCTTCTGGGTGGTGCGCAGCGGGCCGGTGACGGCGAGGTCGTCGAAGTTGCCCGACTCCTCGGGGATCGGGACGGCGCCGAGGTCGAGAACGTCGGTGACGGTCCGGTTCATCACGTCGACGAATCCGACGAGCCCGTCGATCGGGTGGGCCCAGGCATGGTCCGTCGGGTGGTCCTGGCGGAATGCGAGCCCCCGGAGGATCCGCTTGCCGGTCTCGCCGGGGTAGTCGAAGACGCCGGCCGAGAGGGGAGCGACCCGGACGTCGGCGACGTCGAGTCCGCGGGCGGCGAGCGCGGCGAGCCAGCGTTCGTCAGCGGCCAGCACCTCCTCGACGAGTTCGAACTCCTCGTCGAGGACGGGCATCTGACCGTCACGGGCGGCGTCGAGGGTCACCGAGCTGATCACCGACCGCTGGGTCACGGACACCACGACATCCACCGCGTTCGGCGACGAGATGTCGTGCAGCAGAACGCGGAATCGGCGATCGGTCTCGGGGGCCTCCGCCGTGTACAGCGTCGACTTGTCCGGTTCCTCGAGGCCGACGTAGACGAATCTCGTCTGCTCGGTCAGCGCGTCGGCGACCTCGAGGATTTCGCGGAGGGAGGCGATTTCTTCGACGGTCGGCAGCGACAGCGGGTGGTCGATACGCGCAGGGGAAAGGGTGGGCATGTCGCGATCCTTTGGTTCTACGGGTGTTGAATAAAAAGCTTAGTGACGTACGTTACAGCCGAGGTGCCCTCGTGTAAACAGTGAGTTTCGCGCCCGAACATACTGACCATTCGGTCAAAAACGGTGCTCTATCGGATTCCGGGACAACGATTTTGGTGGAGCGGCCGACGGCTCAGAGTGCGGCGACGAACTGCTCGAGCATCTCCAGCTGACGCTCCGACGACGTTTCGCCCGGCGTGAGGACACCCAGAATCTGCATGCCCATCATCATGTTGAGAAGCTGCTCGACCACGATGCTGACGTCGATGTCGCCGACGGTGCCCTCCTCGCGGGCCTGCTCGAGGAAGATCGCCATCTGCTCACGCCAGTGGTCCATGGTCCGCCGGTTGGTCGCGGCCATCTGCTCGTCGTACATGGCCCGCGGCCACAGCGAGGCGGCGATCCGGGCCTCGAGGAGTTGCTCCTCGTTGATCGGCATCACTTCGCGGCAGAGGATCCGCAGTGCGTCGAGACCGGTCGCGTCGCCGAGCGCCTCCGCGATCCGGCGGTCGGTGGCCTCGGAGATGTGCTCGTACGAGGTACGGAGGATCTCGTCCTTGCCGGCGAAGTAGTGGCTCAGGGCGCCGTTGGTGTACCCGGCCTCGGTGGCGATGTCGCGCATGTTGGCAGCGTCGATACCGCGGGCAGCGATCAACCGCCAGGCGGCGGCGGTGATGCTGCGCCGACGCTCGTCGTGATCCACGAGCTTAGGCACGACGCGTACCTGCCCCACCAGCGATCATGCGACCACGGTATCAATGAGCTCCGCCGAGATTGAGAACGACCACTCCCGAGACGACGAGACCCAGGCCGAATACCTTGGTCGCGGTCAAAGGCTCGCCGAGGAACGCGGCACCGATCGCGACGATCGCCGCGGTCCCGAGCCCCGACCACATGGCGTAGGCGATGCCGACCGGCACCGTCTTGACCGCCTGCGACAGGAACACGAACGCGAGAATGTAGCCGGTGAGGCACCCGACGGTCGGCCAGAGCTTGGTAAAGCCCTCGGTGGACTTCAGCAGGCTGTTCCGAAGACCTCGGCGGCGATCGCGGCAATCAGGAACACGTACGGCATGGGGACAGGGAACCATGTCGGGAGCGGAGAGACGTGCAGCGCCCCACCGCTCCCGACAGTGCCGATCTACGAGTACATGATGACGCCGCGGACGTTCTCGGCCTTCCGCATCGCCTCGTAGCCGTCGTTTATCTGATCGAGTGTGTATGTCCTCGTGATCATCTCGTCGAGCTTCAGCTGACCCTCCATGTACAGGCGCAGCAGATGAGGGATGTCGAACCGAATGTTCGCGTTGCCGAACCACGCCCCCTTGAGGGTCTTGCGCATCGCCGTCAGATCGAACAGGTTCAGATCGACGTCGTTCTGCGTGACGTCGCCGACCGACACGTGGACGCAGGTGCCGCCCTTGGCCACCAGGCTCATCGCCGGGGCGATGATGCGGCCACTCGCATTCGCGACGGTGATGAGAACCTTGTCGGCGAGCTGGCCCCACGTCAGATCCTGGAGGAGGGGGAGCGCCTCGTCGATGCTCGCCGCGGTGTGGGTCGCGCCGAAGATCTTGGCCTGCTCCCGTTTGAATTCCGACGGGTCGACGACCACGACGTGCCGGGCCCCGGCGAGCGCTGCGCCCTGGACCGCCCCGCACCCGACGCCGCCCATGCCGATCACGACGACGGTCTCACCGGCCTGGACGCCGGCCGCGTACACCGACGACCCCCAGCCGGTGGTGACGCCGCAGCCGACCAGCGCCGCCTTGTCGAGGGGGATGTCCTTCGTGATCTTGACACACGACGCCTCGTTGACCACCGTGTACGGCGAGAACGTCCCGATCAGGCACTGGATGGCGGCGTCCTTGCCGCGAACGTGATGCCGCGCCGTGCCGTCCGAGATCTGCCAGCCCTCGAGCAGGTGGGCTCCCAGGTCGCAGATGCTGGACTGGCCGGTCGCGCACTGCCGGCACCGGCCGCACGCGGGGATGAATCCGAGAGCGACGTGATCGCCCTTCTCGACGCTGGTGACACCGGGCCCGACCTCGAGCACGACTCCGGCGCCCTCGTGGCCACCGATGAACGGGTAGTACTCGAGCGGCAGGCTGCCGTCCCGGACATGCTCGTCCGAGTGGCACATCCCCGACGCCGCCAACTGCAGAAGCACTTCACCGTGCTTCGGCGGGTCGAGTTCCAGTTCTTCGATCTGCCACGGCTGACCGGGCTCCCACAGCACTGCTGCCTGGGTCTTCATAAGTCCTGCTCCTGTCCGACGACGTCGATGCGGTGGGGGTCAGAGGATGATCGTGACGACCTTCTCCTCGGTGTTGGCTTCGATTCCGGCCCAGCCGAGTTCGCGGCCGGTGCCGCTGGTCTTCATGCCGCCCCAGGGCAGGGCGGGGTCGATCGGTGCCCAGCCGTTGACCGCGACCGCTCCGGCGCGGACCTTGCCTGCGAGGGTGTGGGCGTGGGACACGTCGCGCGTCCAGATGGTGGCGGCCAGGCCGTAGTCGGTGGCGTTGGCGATCGCGATCGCCTCGTCGGTGGTGTCGAACGCGATGACGGTGCCGACGGGTCCGAAGATTTCTTCTCGCGCGATCTTCATGTCGTTGTTCGCGTCGGCGAAGATGGTCGGCTGGACGAAGAACCCGTCCCCGTCCGGGCGGCCACCGCCGGCGGCGACCCGCGCGCCCTCGCTGCGTCCGGCCTCGATGTAGCCGAGGACGGTGTCGCGCTGCTTCGCGTTGACCAGGGCGCCCATCGTGGTGGCCGGATCGAACGGGTCGCCGAGGACCTGCGCGGCGGCGGCGGCGGCGAGGCCGTCGACGACCTGCGAGTACAGCGACCGGTGCACGAGGATGCGGGTGCCCGCGGCGCAGACCTCGCCCTGGTTGAAGAACAGTCCCATTGCCGTGCCGTTGATGGCGGCCTCGAGGTCGGCGTCGGGGAGGATGATCTGCGGGGACTTGCCGCCGAGTTCGAGGGTGGTGCGCTTGAACGTGTCGGCGGCGCGCTTGGCGATGATCCGGCCGACGCGGGGGCTGCCGGTGAAGCTGATCTTGTCGACGCCGGGGTGGCCGGCGAGTGCGTCGCCGGCGACCTCGCCGAGTCCGGGCACGATGTTGACGGTGCCTGCGGGCAGTCCGGCCTCCTCCAGCAGCGTCGCGAGGTGCAGGATCGACAGCGGTGCGTCCTCCGGCGGCTTGACCACCAGGGTGTTCCCGGCGGCGAGCGCGGGGGCGATCTTCCACGCCGAGATCATCAGCGGGGTGTTCCACGGGACGATCGCGCCGATCACGCCGACCGGTTCGCGGACCGTGTACGAGTGGGTGGGCTGCCCGAAGTAGCCGGCGGTCGGGATGGACTGGCCGGTGATCTTGTCGGCCCAGCCGGCGAAGTGCCGGAACGTGCCCGCGGCCATCGGGATGTCGAGCATGGTGGGCTGGCCGACGGGTTTGCCGACGTCGAGGGCCTCGAGCCGGGCCAGGATCTCACTGTCGCGTTCGATGAGATCGGCGACCTTGTTCAGGATCCGTCCGCGGGCGGCGCCGGGCAGCGACCCCCATTCACCGTTCAGCTGGGTGCAGGCGGCGCGGACCGCGTCGTCGATGTCCTGGCCGGTTCCGGCGGACACGTCGACGAGCGGCTTTCCGGTGGCCGGGTTCAGATCCGTGAACGTCCCGCCGTCCGACGCCGGGCGCCACTGTCCGCCGATGAACAGCTGCGTTGCGGTTCCATCAGGAAGCCCTGTGGCACTGACGTTCTCGTGTACTGCGGTCATAGCGTCAACTCTCCCGGTGGTGTTGTGATGGCTGTCACAAGCATGCGGGCGCGGGCGCGGCGTCGTCTTGCACGCATGCGCATGGTTGTTGCTCGTATGCGCACCGATTCGCCGTCCGACGTAGTGAGTCGCGGTTTCCTGACAGTAAACGGCGCTGCTACGATGCGGACGTGACCACTCGACCCGAGACCGAGGTCCACCGCGACACGGGAGACCCCGCGCCCGTCGAGCGTGAGGTGCCGTCCGATACGCCGACCGGGCCCGATCTCGAGAAGGTGATCGCCAGACAGGTCCGGTCGCTCCGCAAAGCCAGTGGACTCTCCGTCGGAGACATGGCGGCCAAGGTCGGGATCTCGAAGGCCATGCTGTCCAAGATCGAGAACTCGCAGACCTCCTGCAGCCTGTCGACGCTGGCGCGTCTGGCGGCCGGACTCGACGTGCCCGTGACATCTCTGTTCCGGGGCGCCGACACCGCCCGTGACGCCGTGTACGTCGAGGCGGGCCACGGTGCCGTCATCGTCGGGCGAGGCACCCGGGTGGGGCACCACTACGAACTTCTCGGCGCACTGCGCGGGCAGCACAAGCGACTCGAACCGGTGCTGGTCACGCTCACCGACTCCAGCGAGACGTTTCCGCTGTTCCAGCATGCCGGCACCGAACTGCTCTACATGCTCGAGGGCGTCATGGTCTACGGGCACGGCGAGGCCGAGTACACGCTGCGGCCAGGGGATTCGCTGCTTCTCGACGGTGAAGGTCTGCACGGTCCCAACGATCTCGTGCGGTTGCCCATCCGATTCCTCGCCGTCACGGCGTACCCCGACCACCACGAGGACTGACGACAGGAACCGCGATTTCGGCCTTCCTCCGCACCCTGCGCCGGGCGTAGAGTGGCGGGTGGTTCGAAAGGTCGTGGTTACGGTGATAGCGACAGTTCAGATAGCGTCCGACGGCAAGTCCGCGCTGCCCTTCGACCGCCTCGAGCCGGTTCACCTGGCCACCGCGGGCACGATCGGTCTCTACTATTTCGACTACGGCACCGATGCGCGGAGGAACCCGGACGATCTCGGCGACTTCTACGTCGTTCAGGTTCCGCTGTCGGGTACGGCCCGAATTACCTCTGGCGCAGAAGAGTTCGATTCGACCATGTCGGTCGCGTCCATTCTGCAGCCGGGACGCCCCGCAACCATGCAGTGGCACGAAGGGCAATCTCAGCTGATCATCCGACTGGCGCGCCGGAGTCTCGAGGACCACTTGCAGGAAATTCTCGGGAGCCCGCTCGGTGAACCGCTGAGATTCGAGCCGCAGATGGAACTCGGACGCCCCGCGATCCGCGGGTGGCGGGAGGCGGTCGAACTTCTGGAGCACGAAGTCGCGAATCATGCCGCGATTACTGCAGATTCGGCGGCAATGGAGGAATCCGAACTGATCGTGCTGAGTCAGTTCCTGTCCGCTCAGCCGAACAACTACAGCGAGAGGCTTCGGAGTCTGGCCCAGAGCTTGACCTAGCTGGGCACACCAGTGGCCCTGCCCCGCGGAGTGCTGCGGGGCAGGGCCACTGTCTGTGCCGGGACCGGGATCAGGCCTTGGCGGGGTCCGCCGCCCTGGTCGTGATTGCTTCTGCGCCGAGCACCGCGTCGGTGCCGTGCTTGGAGGCGCCGGTGAGGCCGACGGCATCGAGTACGTAGGCCGTCTCGCCGTGGACGGACACGTCGAGACCGTCGTATTCGCTTTCCTGGTCGGCGCGGATGCCCATGAACTTCTTCAGTGCCGCGGCGATCACCAGCGTGACGACGAAGCAGTAGGCGAGAACGGTTGCCACGGCAACACATTGGCGCCACAGCACGTCGACGCCGCCGCCGTAGAAGAGTCCCGCGGCGCCGTTGGGAGCGGCCGGATCCGCGAGGAAACCGATCAGAACGGTGCCGAGGACGCCGCCGACCAGGTGCACGCCGACGACGTCGAGCGCGTCGTCGTAGCCGAGCCGGTACTTCCAGGACACCGCGAAGCAGCAGACCGCGCCGGCGGCGCCTCCGACGACGAGTGCGCCGAGAGGTGAGACGGCGCCGCAGGCCGGCGTGATGGCGACCAGTGCCGCGATCAGACCCGACGCGGCGCCCAGCGACGTCGCGTGGCCTTCACGCAGTTTCTCGACTGCCAGCCATGCGCAGATGCCGGCGCACGCCGCGGCGACGGTGTTGAGGATGACGACGGATGCGCTGTTACCGGCGGACAGCGCCGAGCCGCCGTTGAATCCGAACCAACCGAAGAGCAGGATGCCGGCGCCGAGCATGGTCAGGGGAAGGCTGTGCGGGCGGGGCGAGACGGGGAACGTCTTGCGGGCCCCGAGAACCAGGACGACGGCGAGAGCGGCGACGCCGGCGTTGATGTGCACAGCCGTTCCACCGGCGAAGTCGATGGCGCCGAGGGTGTTGGCGATCCACCCGCCGATCACCGATCCGTCCGCGGAGTCGAACGCGAACACCCAGTGGGCGACGGGAAAGTAGACGAACGTGGCCCACAGTCCGGCGAACAGCATCCAGGCGCCGAACTTCATCCGGTCGGCCAGCGCACCCGAGATGAGTGCCACGGTGATGCCGGCGAACAGCAGCTGGAATCCGGAGACCAGCGCTGGCGGCAGTCCGGGTTCGGCCGGCGCCTCCAGCAGCGCGCTGGAGCCGAAGAACTCGAGGGGGTCGCCCAGGATGCCGAGACCGCCGAGGGAGTTACCCAGCACGGCGGAGTAGCCGAACACGATCCACAGCACGCCGACGACGGCGAACGCGCCGAACGTCATCATGGCCATGTTGAGCGTGTTGCGCACGCTGACCATTCCGCCGTAGAACATGGCCAGGCCCGGCACCATGAGGCTCACTGCCGTGAAGGCCGCCAAAATCCAGGCGGTGTCGGCCGCAGCGACTGCTTCGTTCATAGTCGTCCACCTTGATCGAGGATGACGTGACACTCGTGGTGTCCGCCGTTGGGAATCAATGTCTAGCGTCAGTGAACCAAATTGCAGATTGCGGCAATGGTTCGCCACGTGACAACTGCGTAACGGATCTCGGCGTGCGCCTGAGTCGTATCGTGGTGGACGGAGTATCGTCACAGTGAACCTGCTAGGTGAGGAGAATCAGTGACCGCAGAGGCCCGCATCATTCGGCGCGCGGAGCGCCGGACCGTCCCGTGGGCCAACGGCGCGGGCACCACTGCCGAGATCGCTGCCGATGCCGCGTCCCGTTGGCGCTTCAGCGTCGCGACGCTCAAGGCGGGTTCGACGTTCTCGCCGTTTCCCGGCGTGGATCGGATATTCACGGTGATCGGCGAGAATCCCGTGTCACTCGACTTCGGTGGCGCTCCCACCGAAATTCCGCGCCTGAGTCCGACGGCCTTCGCCGGTGAGCGCGGCCCCGACTGTGTGGCGGAAGGTCCGACCGAGGCGTTCAACGTCATGGTGCACAGGTCCACCACCGCGGCCTCCGTGGACATCTTTGACATCGGAGAGGCGCACGACGCGGACGCCGGCGGCCGGCTGGCCGTCCTCGTCCTGATCCTCGGCGGGCGGCTGGCGACGGACCTCGGGCCCGCCGGCCCGGGCGACTGCCTCCTCGTCGAGCGGGGCTCGGTGTGCCTGTACGGACCGGCGTCGGTCGTGGTGGCGGAGATCCTCGACCGCACGTGAGTGGCAAAGCGTGCCGGGGCACACTTTGCCACTCACATGCCGGGGCTACCTCGCGGTCGAGAGGATTCGGCGCAGGCGCTCGATCGCGCGCTCCGTCGCGGGGCGATCCTTCGCGACGAGCTGGTGCATGATGAATCCCTCGATCGCCGAGTACACCAGCAGGGTCAGGTCTTCGTCGGCGGTGATGCCCAGCCGGGTCAGTGCCTGGGAGGTGGCCTCGATGTACGTGGCGTACAGCAGTTTCACGTGCGGGTCGAGGCGCGGGGTCCGCCGGGACTCGAGCATCAGCTCGTACTGGAAGACCTGGAGGTCGGGGTCGCGGGCGACGAGGTCGGTGAGGTGCTCGACGAAGTGGTCGAGCGACGATCCGGCGGCGATGTCGGCGAAGACGCTCGCGCTCTTGTCCAGCGCGTAGCGGAGCGCGGCGTCGAGGAGGGCGTCCGTCGACCCGACGCTGCGCAGGACGGCCTCGTCCGAGACGCCGGCCTCCCGGGCGACGGCCTGCGTCGTGAGCCCGCGCAGGCCGTCGCGGGCGATCACGGAGACCGTCGCGAGAACGAGGTCGAGAAGCTGATCGCTCTGGGGCACTGCCCGCCGCCGCCCGTCAGCCAGCGTCACAGTTCCACATTCCCATGGGTCAGCAGCCATCTCATGCCGGGTTCCCGGGTGCGATTGATGCCCTTGTATTCGGCCATGTCCACCGGAAGGTCCTCGAGCACCCGGTACAGCCGTTCGCCCCATTCCGGAACGGACGCGACGTCGCGGAACGGAAGTAGATACGACCGGATCAGGAACATGACGGCGCCGGAGTGGGCGAGCCGGATCAGATGCTGCACTTCGGTTCTCAGGAACAGGCGGTCCCCGACCTCGTCGAGTGGACCGTCGGCGAGGGTGCGCCGGTCCTTCCCCCACTCGGGGTAGGTCTCGGTCGACGTGTCGAGTTTGCCGTCGACGGTCAGCGTCCAGTTGGTACGCCGGTAACTCTGGCCGGGCTCGAGCCGCATCAGAAAGTTGTGTGCGCGGGTGATGATCTTCTCGCTGTGGACGCGCGGGACGGGGCCGTGGATTTCGAGGAAGCTCATGCCCACGTCGAATCCGAAGGACCAGTCCGCCGCGAACGTCACCAGTCCGGCGTCGCCCCACAGTGCGCCCTCGCGCTGATCGAGGAGCACGACGTCCTCCTGGATCTGGTCGCAGATGTACACCAGTGGTGGCGTCGGCAACGTGTCGAGGTCGCCGAACACGAAGGTGTGCTCGATGCCGAGGAGGTCGTTCTTCCAGAACCACCGGTCCTCGCGTCGTGCGAGGGTCATGGTGTCGGGGTATTCGTCGGCGAGGGTGCGCATCAGCGTGAGCATCGCGTCCCAGGCAGCGGGGACCATGTGGGGCAGGCACTGGTGCCGCGACGGATCCTGGGACAGGATTCGCTCGCGTTCGGCGAGTTCCCGGTGGTAGTGGGCGTCGATGGCGATGCGGGTGTCACCCCAGCTGCCGGCCACGGTGCCGGTGGGGTTTGCGGCCGGCTCGACGTTGGTGCTGTAGCGGTACTGGTCGCGGGGAAAGGGGAAGGGGAAGCGCGCGATGTGGTCGGCACGCGATTCGGTGGTTGTCACAGATCGAGCTCCAATCGGTCTCCTGCGGAACGTGATACGCACGGCATGATCGAATCTCCGGAGGCCTTCTCCTCGTCGGTGAGGAACAGGTCGCGGTGTTCGATCTCGCCGCCGCGCACCGACAGCCGGCATTCGCCGCACACACCCTGCCGGCAGAGGTTCGGGACGTTGATTCCCTTGTCCATCAACGCCTCGAGGAGGCTGGTTCCCGAGGGCACGGGCACGATCATTCCGGTGCGCCCGAGCGTGGCGGCGAAGGGCGCCCCGTCGGGCAGCGGGCCCGCCCCGAACGCCTCCGAGTGGACGCGCCCCGGCGGCCAGCCGCAGTCGCGGGCCCAGTCGGCCACCGCCGCGATCATCGGCGCAGGGCCGCACGTGTAGACATGTGTCCCGAGTGGCTGGTCCGCCAGTGTGGGGATGAGGCGGTCCGCGAGTTCTCCGGGCGTGGAGACCGTGATCATCCGGTCGCCGCACAGCGCTGCCAGCTCGTCGGCGTGCGCTCCCAGCTGGTCGCGGTAGGAATAGATCACTTCGAACGAACGACCCCACTCGAGGGCGGCCCGGACGTGCGACAGGATCGGCGTGACGCCGATTCCGCCCGCGATCAGCAGGTGGTGCCGAGCAGTGAGCACGGGCGCGAATGCGCTCCGGGGAAGGCTCACCCGAATCCGCTGATCCGGCTGGAGGTCGTGGACCCAGCGCGAACCGCCGTGGCCGTTCTCGTCGAGCCGGACCGAGATCGCGTAGTGGTCCGGCTCGATCGAGGGGCCGGTGAGCGAGTAAGAATTGTGCCGACCCTCGGCCCAGTTGACGGCGATGTGGCTGCCCGGGGTGAACGACGGCAGGGTGCGGCCCGCCGGGTCCGCGAGGACGACGTGCCGGATGCCCGGGCGCAGCAACCGTGCCTCGCGCACCGTCAGCGTGAGCCCTCCGGTAATACGCTCGCCCGCAACTGTTTCGAGGGCCGTGGTCATGGCAGTTCCTCCGAGTCGGCTCGATATCCCAGGTATGCGCTGTGGCGCCGGGAGTAGTGGTAGTAGACGGTGAGTTCGGCGGAACAACCCGCGCACGGTGTCCGGCCGCCGACGGCTACCGGCACGGAGGGCGACGTGGTGTGGCAATGCGCGCAGAACACGTCGTGGACCTGGGTGTCCGGGGAGGTGATCACCGCGGCGATCTCGGCGGGCAACGCGCCCGCGGAGATGAGCCGAGCGCGCACTGCTCCCGTCGTGCGCTCCCGGCCGGCGACGACGAACCGCCATCCGATGCGCGCCTCGGACAGCAGTTCGTCGAGCGTCCCGCGCCCGGATCCGCCCACGTCGTCGACGACCACCGTGCGTGTGGGAACGGGCGCCACGCGCTCGGACAGTTCGCGGACGACCCGCGCGCTGACCGAGCGGTCCGCGACGAGGGCGTAGCGGGTGACGAGAGCGCTCGCTGCCAGGTCGTCGACGGCCGAGTAGTCGGATCGCCACCGCGGAACGCTGGTCGATCTCATCGATACCGCCATCGCGGATCAGGGAGCGAAGGAACGGTGGCCGACGAAGTAGGCCAGTGCGCGGTCGGGGGTGGTGAAGCGGATGCGCGAGCCCTTGGGGAAGAAGATCGCGTCCTTCGCCTTCGCCACCTCGACCTGGCCGGTGTCGAGGTTCTCGAGGGTGAACTCTCCTTCGAGGACGACCTTCATCTCGTCGTAGGCGTAGTAGTAGTCGAGCGGGGTGTCGGTGCGCTGGAGTTCGAAGTAGCCGGCCGACATCTCCGAGCCGTCCGGGTTGGCGAAGACGTCGTCGATGTATCCCTTGGTGCCCGGGTACTCCGAGGCCGGCATCTGCGGCAGGTTCTCGTGGAATCCGGCGGTGACGCGGAACGGAACGGCGGTGGGCTTGTCGGTCGTGGTCATGGGTTCTCCCTGAATGGGTGGTGAGTGAGTCTGCGACTCCTCTGCATGAAACGAGGAGTAGCAACAGGAAACCACAAGATGTATTTCGATGACGTAAAGCAATTCGACGGTGCCGGAAACCTGCAGATCAGAACTGAAATTGTCATCGAAAGAGTGTATGAGCGACGGAATTTGGTGATGCATCGACAACGTTGCCGTAACACGGTCGACATAGTAGAACGGTTTCATAGTGAACAACAGCGATTCATGAGGTGAAACGAACCGTTACCCAAGCCGCAGCGCCCGACCATCCGGCCGAATGAAGGAAGCAACGTGACACAGACAGCAAAGTTCGTGATCGTCGGTGGGGGACTCGAAGGTCTCGCCATCGCCTGGTCGCTCGCGGACCGCGGAGAGACCGACGTCCTGGTCCTCGAGCGTGACACCTTGTGCTCGGGCATGACCGGCAAGTCCAGTGGCGTGGTCCGGTGCCACTACGGGACGCCGTCGCTGGCAGCGATGTCGTGGTACGGCGTCGACATCTTCACCAGGGCCACCGAGACCTTCGGCGACGACATGGCGTTCCGTCAGTGCGGATACGTCGTCGGTGTCGCCGAGAACAACATCGACCCGCTGAAGGCGAACGTCGCGATGATGCAGGGCCTCGGTATCGACGTCGACTACATCGGCCACGACAAGATGGCCGAACTGTGGCCGGGACTGCACCTCGACGACTTCGCCGCCTTCGCCTACGAGCCCCTCGGTGGCCGCGGTGAGGCGTACATGGCAGGAATGGCGTTCGGTGCGTCGGCCCGCAAGCTGGGCGTCACGATCCGCCAGAGCACTCCGGTGGCGTCGCTGCTGCAGAACGCGGACGGCCGCGTCTACGGGGTGTCGCTCGCGAACGGCGACGAAGTGCATGCCGAGCAGGTGATCCTCGCGACCGGCCCGTGGGCCCCCGAACTCGGCGCCGGTGTCGGCGTCGACATCCCGGTGAAAGCCCAACGGGCGCAGCTCGTCCTGATCGATCAGGGTGTTCCGACTCCGGAGGTGCCGGTGCTGTCGGACCTCGCGGGTCTGCAGTACATCTGCCGCGAGCCGAACGGCGAACTGCTCGTCGGCAACAGCGACCATGCCGCGCCCGAGTACATCGACCCCGACAAGTACAGCAACCGCGCAGACGACAGCACCATCGAAAAGAACATCGGCAAGCTCGGGAACCGTCTGCCCGACATGCCCGACCCGCGGATCACCTCGAGCTACGTCGGCGCGTACGACGTGACACCCGACTACAACCCCATCATCGGACCCGCACCCGTCGACGGACTGTTCCTGGCCACCGGGTTCTCCGGTCACGGTTTCAAGATCTCGCCCGCGGTCGGCCGCCTGGTCGCCGACATGCTCCTCGACGACGGCAAGACCACGCTCCCGAACGTCGAGCCGTCCGACTTCCGCTACTCGCGCTTCGAGGAGGGCGACCTCCTCTTCAGCCTGCACCCCTACGAGGGCGCCGGCGAGATGCGCTGACCCACAGACCCCCTCACCCGTAGACCACCAGTTCAGGAGCTACCCATGGCTGTCGACACTGCTGACGCGTTCACCGCGCAGAACATCGTGACAACCCCACCGCAGACCTTGTCCGAGGTGGCCCGGGCCACCGGAACCACCTTCATCCTCGCCCTGTTCGTGACGCTGTCCGGCAAGCCGTGCGCCAAACTGGTCCCGATCGAGGCCGTCGAGCAGCTTCAGGACGACGGCGTGGGTTTCGCCGGGTACGCGGCGGGGCACATGGGGCAGGAGCCCAAGGACTCCGATCTTGTTGCCGTACCGGATGTCTCGTCGTTCACGCCGATCCCGTTCGTGAAGCCCGGACTGGCGATCGTGCACTGCGACCCGCACGTGGAGGGAAAGCCCTGGCCGTATGCGCCGCGGGTGATCCTGAAGGAGACGCTGAAGAAGGCGTCCGACCTCGGCCTGTCCGTCAACGTCGGCGCGGAGATCGAGTACTTCCTCGTCCACCGCGTCGGAGACGGCGCCCTCACCACCGCGGACACCGCCGACGTCAGTCGTCAGCCGTGTTACGACGCCCGCGACGTCACCCGGATGTACGACCATCTGACCGAGGTGTCCGCGGCCATGAACACGCTCGGGTGGGGCAACTACGCCAACGACCACGAGGACGGCAACGGGCAGTTCGAGCAGAACTTCGACTACGCCGACGCCATGACCACCGCCGACCGGGTGATCACCGCCCGGTACCTGCTGTCGGTGATCGCCGAGAAGCGTGGCATGAAGGCGACGTTCATGCCCAAGCCGTTCTCCGACCGCACCGGTTCCGGCATGCACCTGCACCTGTCGCTGTGGAACGACGCCGGTTCGGTGTTCCCGGACGGCGACGACCCCAAGGGGCTGGGACTGTCGAGGACGGCGTACGCGTTCATCGCGGGAATCCTCGAGCACGCGTGCGCGCTGCAGGGTGTGATCGCCCCGACCGTCAACTCGTACAAGCGCACCGGTGCCACGTCGACGAGCAGCGGCGCCACCTGGTCGCCGCGGTACGCCACCTACGGCGGCAACGACCGCACCCACTACCTCCGGGTGCCGGACAAGAACCGGGTGGAACTGCGCGGCGGCGACGGCTCGGCCAACCCGTATCTCGCCGCGGCCACCGCTATCGCCGCAGGCCTGGACGGCATCGAACGGGACCTCGACCCCGGCGCACCCGGCTCCGGCGACAGCCCCAGCGACATGCTGCCGATGACGCTGCTGCACGCGATGGACGCCCTGGAATCGGATCCGGTGGTGACGGGCGCCCTCGACGTCGTGGGCCCCGGGGTCGCCGAGTATTTCGCGAAACTCAAGCGCGAGGAGTTCTTCGCCTGGCACAACACCGTCTCCCCCTGGGAGCTCGACCACTACCTGACAGCGTTCTGAACGACCTCCCGAAAGGAGACATCCATGTGTGGAATCGTCGGACTTCACCTGCGTGAGCCGTCCCTCTACCCACAACTCGGCGCCCTGCTCACCGACATGCTCGGTCAGATGTGCGACCGCGGCCCCGATTCCGCCGGCATGGCAATTTACGGCGACCGGACCTGGTCCCCGGTCGGTGAGTCCACGGTCTCGCTGCTCGACTGCCCCATCCCCGCAGCGGACCTCGCCGCAACGCTGTCGGCGTCACTCGATACCACCGTCACCGGAATCGACCTGGACCCGACGACGATCCTGCACGGCGTCGTCGGCGCGGCAGATCTCGCAGCGGCCGTGCGCAGCGTGGTGCCGTCGGCGCGGGTCATCGGCTTCGGCGACGACCTGACCGTCCTCAAGGGCGTCGGAAACCCCATCGATCTGGCGAACCGGTTCGGGCTGCCGTCCGCGAGCGGATGGCAGGGTGTCGCCCACACCCGCATGGCCACCGAGTCCGCGGTGACCGCCGAGGGATCGCACCCGTTCTCCGTCGGCCCCGACCAGTGCCTCGTGCACAACGGCTCGTTCTCGAACCACATGAGCATCAAGCATCAGCTCGAACGTGACGGCGTCGTGTTCGACAGCGCCAACGACACCGAGGTCGGTGCGCGATTCGTCGCCAAGCAGCTCGCCGAGGGCGTCGATCTGGAGAAGGCGCTGCTGATGCTGAACGAGACATTCGACGGCTTCTACACCCTGCTCGTCTCGACGGCCGACTCGTTCGCCGTGGTCCGGGACGCCATCTCCTGCAAGCCCGCCGTCATCGCCGAGACCGACCAGTGGGTCGCGATGGCCTCCGAATACCGCGCCCTGGCGAACCTGCCCGGCGTCGACAACGCCCGAATCTTCGAGCCCGAACCGGAAGAGGTGTACGTATGGCACCGGTAGCCACCACCGAAGCGACTGTCCTGAACCTCGAGACGTCGAGTACGCGTGCCGTCAACGAGCGGCTCACCTCGCCCGAAGCCCCGAGGAACGTCACCGTCACCGGCCCGCAGGGCGCGCACGCACTGGCCTGCGGCCTCGACTCCGGCATCGACGTCACCATCGACGGCCACGTCGGCTACTACTGCGCGGGCATGAACCAGCACGCGACGGTGACCGTCACCGGCAACGCCGGAGTCGGGGTCGCCGAGAACATGATGTCGGGGACGGTGCACGTCAAGGGTGATGCGTCGCAGTCCGCGGGCGCCACCGCCCACGGCGGCCTCCTCGTGATCGACGGCAATGCCGCTGCCCGTTGCGGCATCTCGATGAAGGGCGTCGACATCGTCGTCGGCGGCAACATCGGCCACATGTCCGCGTTCATGGGTCAGGCCGGACGTCTCGTCGTCCTCGGCGACGCCGGCGAGGCCCTCGGCGACTCGCTGTACGAGGCCCGCATCTACGTGCGCGGCACCGTCGCCTCCCTCGGCGCCGACTGCATCAAGAAGGAGATGCGCGAGGAGCACCTGACGGAACTGCGGGAGCTGCTGGATCGGGCAGGCTTCGACGCCGACCCGTCCGAGTTCACCCGCTACGGCTCCGCCCGCAAGCTCTACAACTTCCACGTCGACAACGCCAGCGCGTACTAGGAGAACCGTCATGAACACCCCGAACCCGGCCCTGCGCGAATCGGCGACGTTCGACCGCGGCGTCATCTCCGAGATCCAGCGGGCCGCCGAGACCGGCATCTACGACATCCGCGGTTGGGGTGCCAAACGCAAGCTGCCCCACTTCGACGACCTGCTGTTCCTCGGTGCCTCGATGTCGCGGTACCCGCTCGAGGGCTACCGCGAGAAGTGCGACACCGACGTCGTGCTCGGCGACCGCAACGCCAAGTTCCCGCTGCACCTGGACATCCCGATCACCATCGCCGGCATGAGCTTCGGCGCACTGTCCGGCCAGGCGAAGGAAGCGCTGGGCCGGGGCGCCAGCGAGGTCGGCACGTCCACCACCACCGGTGACGGCGGCATGACCCCCGAGGAACGCGGGCAGTCGAAGAACCTCGTCTACCAGTACCTGCCGTCGCGGTACGGCATGAACCCCGACGACCTGCGCAAGGCCGACGCCATCGAGATCGTCCTCGGCCAGGGCGCCAAGCCGGGTGGTGGCGGAATGCTGCTGGGACAGAAGATCACCGAGCGCGTCGCCGGGATGCGCACCCTACCGATGGGTGTCGATCAGCGGTCGGCATGCAGGCACCCCGACTGGACCGGCCCCGACGACCTCGCCATCAAGATCATCGAACTGCGCGAGATCACCAACTGGGAGAAGCCGATCTACATCAAGGTCGGTGCCACCCGCACCTACTACGACGTGAAGCTCGCCGTGAAGGCCGGTGCCGACGTCGTCGTGGTCGACGGCATGCAGGGTGGCACCGCCGCCACCCAGGACGTGTTCATCGAGCACGTCGGCATCCCCACCCTGGCCGCGATCCCGCAGGCGGTCCAGGCGCTGCAGGAACTGGGGGTGCACCGGAAGGTGCAGCTCATCGTGTCCGGTGGCATCCGCAGCGGCGCCGACGTCGCGAAGGCGATGGCCCTCGGGGCGGACGCCGTCGCCATCGGCACCGCAGCCCTGATCGCGCTGGGCGACAACAGCCCCCGCTACGCCAAGCAGTACGAGGAGCTCGGCTCCGCGGCCGGGTTCTACGACGACTTCCAGGCCGGCAAGGACCCCGCAGGCATCACCACGCAGGACCCGGAGCTGTCGAAGACTCTCGACCCCGTCGAGGGCGGACGGCGGCTCGCGAACTACCTGCGGGTGCTCACCATGGAGGCGCAGACCCTCGCCCGCGCCTGCGGCAAGTCGCACCTGCGCAACCTCGAACCCGAGGACCTCGTCGCCCTCACCGTCGAGGCGTCGGCCATGGCCCGCGTGCCCCTCGCCGGAACCACCTGGATTCCCGGCGCCCTGTAGGCGGCTCCGCCGCCCGTGCGCCTTTTTGGTAGCTGGGACAGCCAGAAAGGCGCACGGGTGCGAAGCGCCTGCCGGCTTGAAACTATGAGTAGAGGACCGAGAACATGACTTCCTTCGATTCGCTGTGGGCGACCATTCTCGATGTCGGACAGCACAAGTCGACCCGGGGATACCGAAGATTCGCGTGGAACGACGCCGACATGACGCTGCGCGAATGGTTCTCGGACTGCGCGCAGGCACGCGGCATGAGCGTCGAGGAGGACCGCAACGGCAACCTCTGGGCGTGGTGGATGCCCGACGGCTGGGTCGGCGACCCCCACGACGCGTTCGTCACCGGATCGCACCTCGACTCGGTACCCGACGGCGGCGCCTACGACGGACCGCTGGGGGTGGTGTCCGCGTTCGCCGCGATCGACCTCGTCCGGGAGCGGGGGATCGCGCCGACGCGTCCGGTGGCGGTCACCGCGTTCTCCGACGAAGAGGGCGCACGGTTCGGTGTCGCCTGCGTCGGCTCGCAACTGTCCACCGGGGCACTGGCACCGGGGCGCGCCCTGGCGCTTCGGGACAACGACGGCATCAGCCTCGGTGAGGCCCTCGTCGGCGCGGGCCGTGACCCGCACCATCTCGGCGAGGACCCCGACCTCGTCGACCGCGTCGGCGTGTACGTCGAGTTGCACGTCGAGCAGGGACGCGCCCTCGACCTGATCGACAGCCCTATCGCCGTGGCCTCGTCGATCTGGCCGCACGGCCGCTGGCAGTTCGTGTTCTCCGGGGAGGCCAACCACGCCGGCGCCACCCGACTCGTCGACCGACGCGACCCGATGCTCGCGTTCGCGTCCTCGGTCCACACCGCCCGCACCGCCGCGGCGCTGCACGAGGCGGCCGCGACGTTCGGCAAGGTGCGCGTACTTCCCAATGGTGCCAACGCCATTCCGTCGGAGGTGCGGGCGTGGCTCGACGCGCGGGCCGCCGACGAGGAAACGTTGGTCAAGCTGGTGCAGCAGATCACTGCCGAGGCGCAGGCCTACGCGGCAGCCGACGGGATCGGGCTCGAGGTCGACGCCGAATCGGTCACGCCGATCGTCGAGTTCCCGCACTCCACCAGGGAACGACTGCGCCGCTCACTCTCCCACCTCGGTGACATTCCCGTCCTCCCGACCGCTGCCGGGCACGACGCCGGAATCCTCTCGGCGCAGGTGCCCACCGCGATGATGTTCGTCCGCAACCCCACCGGCGTGTCCCACTCGCCCGACGAGTTCGCCGAGGCGGACGACTGCAACCGCGGCGCCGAGGCACTGGCGGACGTGATGGCGGACTGGGTCAGCGGGCAGCGGTAGCGCAGGTGAGTGGCAAAGCGTGTCGGGGCACACTTTGCCGCTCACGTGCGGCGCCATTCCTCCAGTTGCTCGACGGCGGTGTTCGCGACCGCCACGGCCTCGTCCCGGTTGACCCGCGACAGCAGGAGCGCGCTGACGGACAGTGATGTCAGGAGCCGGGTCCGGTGTGCCAGGGTGGCGGTCGACGCGTCCGGGTCGTGGGCCCGGAGTGCGTGGGTGAGCGCCCCGGACAGTTCGCGCTGGTATGCGTCGACGACGGACCGTTGTGTGTCGTCGTGCGCGGCGAAACCGGCGGCACTGTTGAGCAGCAGGCAGCCGCGTCCAGGGGTCTCGTCGGGGAGGGACGCGAGGGCGCCGGCGAGGCTGCGGTAGTAGCGCACCGCTGCGTCGGGACGGGTCGGCTCGTCGGTCAGGATGCGCAGCCGGGGGCGAACCACCCGGTCCAGGTAGTCGTGCACGGCGGCGTCGAAGAGCCCGCGTTTGCTGGTGAACGCGTTGTACAGGCTCGACCGATTCAATCCGGTGACGCGCTCGAGGTCGGGTATCGATGTGGCTTCGAAGCCCTTGTCCCAGAACAGGTCGCGGGCGCGGCCGACCACTTCGGCCGTGTCGAAATCCTGCGTGCGCGGCATGGCGATCCTCACTCCTGGTTGTGAAACGACCATTTCAGTATATATTGAAATGGTCAGTTCAGAACGAGGAGGAGTTTCGTATGGTCGCCGCGGGTCTTGTTCTTGCCGCACTCGCCAGTGCGCTGCACGTGTACATCTTCGTGCTCGAGTCCGTCATCTGGACCGCGCCGCGCACCCGCGCGACGTTCGGGACCAGTGCCGAAGAAGCAGGCGCCACCAAGGAGCTCGCCTTCAACCAGGGCTTCTACAACCTCTTCCTGGCGATCGTGACGGCAGTCGGCATCGTCGCCGTGATCATCGGCGCGACCGCCGTCGGTTCGGCCCTGATCTTCGCCGGCGCGGGATCCATGCTGCTCGCAGCGCTCGTGCTCCTGCTGTCGTCGCCCGACAAGGCTCGCGCGGCGATCACTCAGGGAACACTTCCGATGCTCGCCGTACTCCTCCTCGCGCTCGGACTGGCGCTGTGACCGCAGAAGTATCGAAAGGAACGCCCATGACGTCGAGCACCCAGATTCAGCTGATCAACCGGCCGGTGGGCTGGCCCACCCAGGACGACTTCCGCACCGCCACTGTGGAGCTGCCCGACCTCGGGCCCGACCAGGTGCGCGTGGCCAACGAGTTCGTGTCGGTGGACCCCTACATGCGCGGCCGGATGAACGACGTGAAGTCGTACATCCCACCGTTCGCACTCGGCGAGACGATGACCGGCGGAGCCGTCGGTCGGGTCGTCGAATCCACCGCCGCCACGCATCCGGTCGGCTCGGTGGTGGTCCACGACCTCGGGTGGCGCGACGTCGCGCAGGGGGACGCCTCGGCGTTCCGCGTCGTCGAAGAGATTCCGGGAGTATCGATCTCGGCCTATCTGGGGATTCTCGGACTGACCGGGCTCACGGCCTACGTCGGACTCGTCCACATCGCCCACCTGAAGCCCGGCGACGCCGTGTTCGTCTCCGGCGCCGCCGGTGCGGTGGGGACCGCCGCCGGACAGATCGCACGACTCGAAGGCGCGTCCCGGGTCATCGGATCCGCCGGATCCGTGGAGAAGGTAGCGCTGCTCACCGACCGCTACGGATACGACGCCGCCTTCGACTACAAGCAGGCGCCCGTGCGCGAGCAACTTCGCGGACTCGCCGGTGACGGCATCGACGTCTACTTCGACAACGTCGGCGGCGACCACCTCGAGGCCGCACTCGACGTCATGCGGAACGGCGGCCGGGCCGCCCTCTGCGGGGCCATCTCCGCATACAACGCCACCGAGCGCACGCCGGGCCCTGACAACATGGTGAACATCATCAGCCGCGGGCTCACCCTCGAGGGCTTTACCCTCGGCAACTACACGCACGTATTCCCCGAGTTCGCTGCCAAGATGGGACCGTGGCTCGCGTCCGGCGACGTGGTCCACGACGAGACCGTCGTCGACGGCATCGAGAACTCGGTCGACGCGTTCCTGCAGCTCATGCGCGGCGGAAATGTCGGGAAGATGCTGGTGAAGGTGGCGTAGCCACCCGTGCGCCCTTTTGGTAGCTGGAGCAACCGAAAAGGCGCACGGGCGCGAAGCGCCTATCCTCTGGCCTCGGAATACCGTTCGCGCACTTCGGGTGCCGGGTCGGCCTCGTAACGCTGGGTGGACGTCTGATCCCACTTGGGTGGTTCGGGGGTCCCGGCCAGCGTCCAGGCCGCCTGCCTGCAGGCGCCGATCGCGACGTACTCCGCCGACTGCGGAACCAGGACCGGCGACCCGAAGATCGCGGGCGCGAGTTCGCACAGTGCCTGGGAGCGGGCGCCGCCCCCGACGAGGAGGATGCGACGCACGGTGACGCCCTGGGCGATCAGGTGGTCGATGCCTTCCGCCAGGCCGCACAGCAGCCCCTCGACCGCCGCGCGGGCGAGGTGGGCGGGGGTCGAATTGCCGAGCCGGAGTCCGTGAACGGAGCCGGTGGCATTCGGGCGGTTGGGGGTGCGTTCACCCTCGAAATACGGCACCATCACCAGGCCGCCGCTGCCGGACGGCGCCGACAGCGCCAGCCGCGACAGTTCGTCGTGATCGACGCCCAGCAGCGAGGCGGTCGCGTCGAGTACCCGGGCAGCGTTCAGCGTGCACACGAGGGGCAGCTGACGTCCGGTGGCGTCGGCGAAGCCGGCGACGAAACCGCCCGGATCGTTCGCCGGTGTCACCGATACCGCGGACACGACGCCCGACGTTCCCACGGAGACGACGACGTCGCCTTCCTGGGCGTCGAGGGCGAGTGCGGCGGCGGCGTTGTCCCCGGTGCCGGGACCGACGGCGGCGCCCCATCCGGTTTCCCCGATCTTCTCGGCCGGGCGGGCCACGCGCGGCACGGCGGCCGTGCGTCCGCGCAGTGCCAGCGACAGCAGGTCGGTGCGGTAGGAATCCGTTGCCGCGGAGAAGTATCCGGTGCCGCTGGCGTCGCCGCGGTCGGTGGCCAGGGCGCCGAGATCGGACCTGCCGGTGAGCTGCCAGCCGAGCCAGTCGTGGGGCAGGCACACCGCGGACGTCCGGTCGGCGTTGGCCGGTTCCGAGTCGGCGAGCCAGCGCAGCTTGCTGACCGTGATCGCGGCGAGGGGCACCACACCCACGGCGTCCGCCCAGGCGTCCGGACCACCGAGGTCGTCCACCAGCTGGGCGGCGGCGTCGGCGGAGCGAGTGTCGTTCCACAGCAACGCCGGTCGCACGACCGTTCCGGTGTCGTCGAGGCAGACCATGCCGTGCTGTTGCGCACCGATCGACACCGCGGCGACGTCGTCGAGTCCGCCGGCGGCGGCGATGGCGCTGTCGAGGGCCGCAGCCCACGCCTGCGGGTCGACCTCGGTGCCGTCCGGATGCGACGCCCTGCCCTCGCGGACGAACTCACCGGTGTCGGCGTCGCAGACGATCACCTTGCACGACTGGGTGGACGAATCGATACCCGCGACGAGGGTCATTGCCGGACACCTGCCGCGCGATCCAGTGTCTCCCGGGTGGGGAGGTCCGCGCCGGCGCGCGCGACCGTGAGTCCCGACATCAGAACGGCGTTGTCCAGCACGTTCCGCACCTCTTCCGGGTCGATCGCGTGGAGGGCCGCGCGGCTCTCCGCGCCGAGGAAGCCGTGCGACCAGAATCCGTCGAGGAGCCCGGCCATGAACGCGTCGCCCGCTCCGACCGTGTCGACCACCTCGACGTGCCGGGCCGCGACCTCGACGAGTCCGGCCGCGCAGACCGCGAATGCGCCCTCGGCGCCCTTCGTCACCGCGACCATCGCCGGACCGCGGGACAGCCACGCGCGGGCGATGTCGACGGGATCCCGTTCGGGGTCGTACCAGCGGAGGTCCTCGTCGCTGACCTTGACGACGTCCGAGATCGACACGAGGTGCTCGATCCGCTGCCGGGCGCGTGCCTTGTCGGTGATCAACACCGGTCGCACGTTGGGGTCGTAGCTGATGGTCGCCGAGGAGCGGCGGCGCTCGAGCATGTTTGCCACCACATCGGATCCGGGTTCCATCACGGCGGCAATGGAACCGGTGTGGACGAGCGACGGGGCGCACGCACCGCTCGGGGAGGGAAGATCCCACTCGATGTCGAACTCGTAGGTGGCGGATCCGGCGGAATCGAGGGTGGCGTGGGCCGTCGCCGTTCGCTGCGGGGTGATGCTGCCGGGCGCGAGGCTCACCCCCGACTGCTCGAGGTGCCGGAAAATCGACCGGCCCCTCGTATCGTCACCGATCCGGGTGACGAATTCGACCGGACGACCGAGCCGGCCGAGACCGACCGCGACGTTGAGCGGGCTGCCGCCGACGTATTCGGTGGTGGCGCCGTCGCTCGCCGTGACGATGTCGATGAGGGCTTCACCGATGACCAGACTCATGACTGCACCTTCTCACGCAGAGCCTCGAGCGTCTTCCGTGCACCGACGCCGTGCAATGAGTCCAGCGCCCAGAGATACGCGGTGACGAAGCGCGGGTTGTCGGCCAGGTCGCCGAAGACCGACTGGTTCTCGATGAAGGCCGTGTGGTTCTCGTGCTGGCTGCGCGCGATCGGCACGAGGGAGTCCTTCAACTGGTCGACGACGTCGATGGGTTCGCCGTCCTCGTCGATTCCCTCGGCATACCGGGCCCAGCTCGCCACGATCGCGGCCGACAGTCGAATGTGCCGGTCGGCCAGCAGATTCTCGCGGATCACCGGCAGCAGCCACTTCGGGATGCGATCGGACGATTCGGCGCACAGGCGCGCGACGGTGTCGCGGATCTCGGGATTGGAGAAGCGTTCGATGAGCGTGCGCTTGTACTCGTCGAGGTCGACCCCGGGCACCGGCGCCAGGGTGGGCGTGGCCTCCTCGTCCATGTACGCGAGCAGGAAGTCGGCGAAGAGTGAATCCTGCGCGACGTCGTGCACGAGCCGGTATCCCGACAGGTACCCGAAGTAACAGAGACCCTGGTGGCTCGCGTTGAGCAGACGCAGCTTCATCAGTTCGTAGGGTTCGACGTCGTCGACCACCTGGACGCCGACGTCCTCGAATGCGGGACGGCCGAGCGGGAAGGCGTCCTCGAGCACCCACGACGTGAACGGTTCGGCGGCGACGGGCCACTGGTCGTCGATGCCGAACCGCGACGACAGCGCCTCCGTCACCTCGGGGGTGGTGACGGGCGTGATGCGGTCGACCATCGAGTTGGGGAACGACGTCTCCGCGCGCATCCACGCCGCCAGTTCGGGATCCTTCAACTCGGCGTACGCCAGGAACATCTTGCGTGCCACGTCGCCGTTGCCCTGAATGTTGTCGCAGGACATGATGGTCGGCGACGGCAACCCACGCGTGCGGCGCCGGGTCAGGGCCTCGATGACGAGTCCGAACGTGGTCCGCGGTGCGGCGCCGTCGGTGAGATCGTGCACGACATCCGGGTTCTCGACATCGAATTCGCCCGTGTCGTGGGTGAAGTTGTAACCGCCCTCCGTGATCGTCAGAGAGACGATCTTCGTGGACTCCGCGGCGATCTTCTCGATCACGGCCTCGGGATCGTCCGGAGCGAAGAGGTAGTCGACGATGGACCCGATGACGCTCACGTCCCAGGTGCCGTCCGGGTGCCGCAGCGCCAGCGTGTACAGGCCGTCCTGCGCGTCGAGGACGTCTTTCATGCGCCGGTCACCGGGCAGGACCCCGACCCCGCAGATGCCCCACTCGCGGGCCTCCCCGCGCCGCAGCAACCGGTCGACGTACATCGCCTGGTGCGCGCGGTGGAATCCGCCGACACCGAAATGCACTATCCCCACGGTGATGTCGCGTCGATCGTAATTCGGCACCTGCACGGTGTCGTCGAACTGCTGCAGTGCCTGCGCGCTCAGTTGCATCGGTCTCTCCTCATTCCTGGACGCGTACGACGGCCTTGAGGCTGCCCGGCGTCCGGTCTGCGTTCAGTGCTTGCTCCGCTTCGGCGAGCGGAAATCTTCCGGTGACCATCGAATCGAGGTCGACCCGCCCCGACCGCGCGAGGGCGATCGCCGTCGGCCAGGTGTTGGCGTAGCGGAATACCCCGGTGAGCACCAACTCTCGGTTCTGGATGGTCTGGACGGGCAGTGTCATCTCGGGGGCGCCCATGCCCACCAGAACCACGGATCCCGCCGGCCGGACGGCCTGGATCCCCGCCAGTACCGCACTCGGGGCGCCGGACGCGTCGACGAACGCGTCCACATGCAGTCCCGCGACGTCCTGCTCGCGCGGGTCGAGCACCGCGGTGGCGCCGAATTTTGTTGCGACGTCGCGTCGCCGGGGATCGAGGTCCGAGACGACCACTTCGGTGGCGCCGAACGCGAGGGTGGTCTGCACCAGTGCGATTCCGATCGGTCCCGCGCCCGCGATCAGAACGCGGGATCCGGCGGTCACTCCGGCTTTGCGGGTGGTGGCGATGGCCACGGACAGCGGCTCGCACAACGCGGCCGCGTCCTCGGACATCTCGTCCGGAATTTCGTGGGCGAACGCCGAGCCAATGGTCACGTATTCGGCCAGCGCCCCGTCGATCGGCGGGGTGGCATAGAACTGCATGTGCGGGCACAGGTTGTAGAGACCGCGCCGGGATTCGTCGGTGTCCGGGTCGGGGCGCTGCGGTTCGATGGAGACTCGCTGCCCGATACGGGCTGCCGGGATCCCGGCTCCGACACCCACGACGGTGCCCGACGCTTCGTGGCCCAGCACGATCGGCTGGTCGACCACGAACTCGCCGATGCGGCCCTCGCGGTAGTAGTGGGCGTCGGATCCGCAGACGCCTACCGAGGCGATTCGGACCAGGACGTCGCCTGGGCCGGGAGTGGGCACTTGGCGTTCCCGGATCTCGATCACGCCCGGCTCGACGAGCACGCTGGCACGCATCGTCCTGGGGATATCCGAAGGGAGTGTTGTGTGGGTCACACTTCGATGCTAGCGTATTGAGCAGATGAACGCATAGTGATCATTTGCTCACGGTTTCTCGAGGCTCCGAAGACACACTCGACGGGCTCGGGATCATGGCGAGGAGAACCAGTGACGTCCCCCAACTCGACGGCCCCGACGCCGTCTCTCATCGCGGCACCACCGCAGTCCACGACGGAGGATCTGCGCCTCGCGTTGCGCGCTGCAACTTTGTACTACCTCGACGGAATGACCCAGGCCGAGGTCGCCACGCGACTCGGTGTCTCCCGCCCGACCGCGGGCCGGCTGGTGGCGCGAGCCCGCGCCCAGGGCCTGGTGCGCATCGAGGTGCAGGCACCCGCGCATCTGCGGGATGCACTGCGCTCGGACGAGGAGCGCGCGCTCGAGGAGAAGTACGGACTCGTCGAGGCGGTGGTAGTCGCCGATTCCGTCGACGCCGCCGGTGCGATCGACGACCACAACAGCTTCGCCGGTGTCGGGCGGGCCGCCGCGTCGCTGCTGGTTCGCCGGATACGGGGAAGCGACACCCTCGGATTCACGTGGGGGCCGGAGACGGTCGCCGTCGCGCAGGGCCTGCCGTCCGGGGCGGCCACGTGCGCGTCCGTCGTCCAGCTCGACGGCTCGGTGAGTGCGATCAACTATCAGACCGGAACGGAGTACGTCCTGGGTAGATGCGCGGAGCAGCTGCAGGCCAATACAGTTCGGCTTCCCGTTCCCCTGTACGCGGACGCGTCGACCGTGGTATCCATGCGGGGCGACTCCGTCATCTCCAAGGCGCTCGAGGCGGGCCGGGCTGCGGAGATGATGATGTTCGGTACGGGCGCCGTCTCCACGTCGACCACGTTGTTCGAGGGCAGCTTCATCGACACGGACATGTTGTCCGTGCTCACCGGCCTCGGTGCGGTCGGCGAAGTCGGTGGACGCTTCTACCGGCTCGACGGAACCGAGGTCGCCGGACCACTGGACGAACGGGCCATGTCCGTTCCTCTCGACGACATCCGCGCGTGCGAGGGATCGATCCTCGTCACCGGTGGCGTCGCCAAACACCAAGCGGCACTGGGTGCCCTCCACGGCGGACTGGCCAAGATGCTGGTCTGCGACATCGAATGCGCGCGTTGGCTGCTCGATCAGTAGCACCACGCAAGAGAGGTGAAGATCGGTGAAGAATCACAGGAAACCGGCGACGATGCTGGTAGCGGGGGCAGGAGCACTCTGCCTCACGCTCAGCGGATGCGCAGGCGCCGGATCGCTGGGCGCGTCAGACCAGACCATCACCATCGCGATGGTCTCCAACTCACAGATGCAAGATGCCCAGAAGCTCGCCTCGCAGTTCGAGGAAGAGAATCCCGACATCGACCTGAAGTTCGTCACGCTGTCGGAGAACCAGGCGCGCGCGAAGATCACGGCGTCCACCGCAACCGGTGGCGGCGAGTTCGACGTCGTGATGATCAGTAACTACGAGACTCCGCAATGGGCCAAGTACGGCTGGCTGAAGAATCTGTCGGAGTACGCCGAGGCCACGGAGGGCTACGACGAGGCCGACTTCATCCCCACCCTGCGCGAGTCGCTGTCCTACGAGGGGAACATGTACTCGGTGCCGTTCTACGGCGAGTCCTCGTTCCTGATGTACCGCAAGGACCTGTTCGAGCAGGCCGGAATCACCCTGCCGGAGAAGCCGACCTGGACCGAGGTCGCCGCAGCGGCAAAGCAACTCGACTCCGAGGACATGGCCGGCATCTGCCTGCGTGGCAAGCCGGGCTGGGGTGAATTGCTCGCACCCCTCGACACGGTCATCAACACGTTCGGTGGCCGCTGGTTCGACGAGGACTGGAACGCTCAGCTGACCAGCCCGGAGGTGGAACGCGCGGTGCAGTTCTACGTCGACCTGGTGCGCGAGTACGGCGAGCCGGGCGCCGCGACGAGCGGTTTCGGTGAGTGCGCCACGCAGCTGGCTCAGGGGCAGGTGGCGATGTGGTACGACTCGACGTCCGCTGTCTCCACGCTCGAGGATCCGGCGTCGAGCGCCGTCGTCGGAAAGATCGGCTACGCCCCCGCGCCGATCGAGGTGAAGGACAACTCCGGCTGGCTGTACAGCTGGTCGCTCGGAATTCCCGAGAGCAGCGAGAACCCCGATGCGGCATGGAAGTTCATTTCGTGGATGACCGACAAGCAATACATACGCACGGTCGGTGAGGATCTGGGCTGGGAGCGGGTGCCTCCGGGCAGCCGGCTGTCGACCTACGAGATTCCCGAGTACAAGGAGGCCTCGGCGGCCTACGGTCCGCTGACGCTCGAGGCGATCGAGAACGCGACACCGGAGGCGCCCACCGTGCAACCGGTTCCGTACACCGGCGTGCAATTCCTGGCGATCCCGGAATTCCAGGATCTCGGAACCCGCGTCAGCCAGCAGATCAGCGCGGCGATCGCAGGCCAGCAGACCGTGCCCGAGGCGCTCGCCCAGGCACAGCAGTACGCCGAGGTGGTCGGCGCGACCTATCGGGAGGAACGATGACAACCATCGCCGAGAAGCCCACCGCGGACGGCACCGCCGACCGGGTGCGGGAACTGCGGGAGGCCAAGGACGACAGCGTCTCCCGCGCCGAGGGATGGCGTCGCCGGGGGCCGTTGCTGCCCGCTCTGATCTTCATGATCGTGGTGACCCAGATCCCGTTCCTGTTCACGCTGTACTACTCGACGCAGTCCTGGAACCTGGTGCGCCCGGGCTCCCAGGCGTTCGTCGGACTGCAGAACTACGTGGACGTGTTCCAGGACAGCCAGTTCCGTGAGGTCGCGGTCAACACCGTGATCCTGATCGTCGGCACCGTGCTGATCTCGGTGGTGCTCGGGTTGTTGCTCGCACTGCTGCTCGACCGCGCCTTCCTGGGCCGTGGCATCGTACGAACCCTCCTCATCACGCCGTTCCTGGTGACACCCGTCGCCGGTGCACTGCTGTGGAAGACCACGATGTTCGACCCGGTGTTCGGCATCGTCAACTTCGTCCTCTCCCCGTTCGGGGTGGGACAGGTCGACTGGGTCAGTAAGTTCCCGCTCGCCGCGGTCATGGTGAACCTGATCTGGCAGTGGACCCCGTTCATGATGCTGCTGATCCTGGCCGGTCTGCAGTCGATGCCGCGCGACATCCTCGAGGCGGCACGGGTGGACGGCGCCAGGCCGTTCGCGATGTTCCGCGAACTGACCCTCCCGCATCTGCGCCGGTTCATCGAACTCGGCGCGGTGCTGGGCGCGATCTACCTGATCAACACGTTCGACGCCATCTACATGATGACCCAGGGCGGACCGGGCACCGCCAGTGCCAACCTCCCCTTCTACATCTATCAGCGCGCATTCCTCGGTTTCGACATCGGGCAGGCTGCCGCGATGGGCGTCATCGTCGTGATCGCGACCATCGTCGTCGCGACCCTGGCGCTGCGCCTGATCTTCAAGAGCTTTACCGGTAACGAGGAGGCAGCGTAATGAGTACCGACACTGCGGCGGCGCCGGTGGAGTCCACCCCCACCGCGCCGGAGACGAAACGGGCGCGCAAGCACCGCAAGTTCAGCCCGTGGAGTGTGGTGGCGTGGATCGTGGCGCTCGGCTTCTTCTTCCCCGTGGCCTGGATGGTGCTGACCGCGTTCAAGCAGGAGGGCGACGCGTACACGACCCCGCCGAAGCTGTTCTTCACGCCCACGCTGGACCAGTTCAAGGCAGTCCTCGACAGCGGAATCGGCACGGCACTGCTGAATTCGGCGTTCGCGACCGCCATGTCGACGATCCTGGTGCTGGTGCTCGGTGTGCCGGCGGCGTTCGCGCTGTCGCTGCGGCCGGTCCGCAAGACGAAGGACGCCCTGTTCTTCTTCATCAGCACGAAGATGCTCCCGATCGTCGCCGCGATCATCCCGCTGTACGTGATCGTCAACGACATCGGCCTGCTCGACAACATCTGGGCGCTGATCATCCTGTACACGGCGATGAACCTCCCCATCGCGGTGTGGATGATGCGCTCGTTCTTCCTCGAGGTCCCCGGTGAACTGCTCGAGGCCGCGAGCATGGACGGCGCGAGCATCTGGACGTCGGTGCGCGAGGTGATCCTTCCGCTCGTGTCACCCGGCATCGCGGCCACCGCGCTGATCTGCGTGATCTTCTCGTGGAACGAATTCTTCTTCGCGGTCAACCTCACCGCTGTTCAGGCGCAGACCATTCCGGTGTTCCTCGTCGGATTCATCACCGGTGAGGGCCTGTACTGGGCCCGGCTGTCGGCAGCGGCGACGCTGGCGGCGCTCCCGGTCATCCTGGCCGGCTGGGTCGCACAGAACAAGCTGGTCCGCGGCCTTTCCTTCGGCGCGATCAAATGATCACCCCGGCAACCACTTCCCCCGACTTCGGTACCCACAAGAGGAGCAATCATGGCTGACATCGCGTACAAGGGCGCATCCTGCATCTACGAGAACGCCGACACGCTGGCGGTCGATTCGCTCGACCTCGACATCGAAGACGGCGAGTTCATCGTCCTCGTGGGTCCGTCCGGTTCCGGTAAGAGCACGGCCCTGCGGATGCTCGCCGGCCTCGAGGACATCGACGAGGGCACCATCGAGATCGGCGGCAAGGACATGGTGGGTGTGCCGTCGAAGGACCGCGACATCGCTATGGTGTTCCAGAACTACGCCCTCTACCCCAACAAGACGGTGGGCGAGAACATGGGCTTCGCGCTGAAGATGCGCGGGGTCGGTGTGGAGGAACGCAAGAAGAAGGTGGCCGACGCGGCCAAACTCCTCGACCTCACCGACTACCTCGACCGCAAGCCGGGCAAGCTGTCCGGCGGTCAGCGCCAGCGCGTCGCGATGGGTCGAGCGATCGTGCGTGAGCCGCAGGTGTTCTGCATGGACGAGCCGCTGTCGAACCTCGACGCCAAGCTTCGCGTCCAGACCCGCACGCAGATCGCCGCGTTGCAGCGCCGGCTCGGCACCACCACCGTGTACGTCACCCACGACCAGGTCGAGGCGATGACCATGGGTGACCGGGTAGCCGTCCTCAAGAACGGTAAGCTGCAGCAGTTCTCGGCGCCGACAGAGCTGTACGACCGGCCCACCAACGCCTTCGTCGCCGGCTTCATCGGTTCGCCCGCGATGAACCTGATGACCATGCCCATCGTCAGCGACGGTGTGCGCCTCGGGAACTCGACGCTGGCGCTCGAGCGCGACCAGCTGTCGGCGCTGCACGCCGCCGGACTGGAGACCGTCACGGTCGGTGTGCGTCCCGAGCAGCTGGAGTTGTCGACCGGGGAGGGCGGCATCGAGGTGATCGTGGACCTGGTCGAGGAACTCGGGAGTGAATCCTACGTCCACACCCACATCGCCGGTGACGGTACGCAACTGACCGCCCGCTCACTGACCCGCACCCCCGCGCGGCTGGCCGACACGGTTTCCCTGCGCAAGCGGGACGGAGCGGTGCACCTGTTCCACCCGGAGACGGGGGAGCGGATCGGGGACTGACTCCGAGTTTCGGATTCGCCGTGCGGGCGGGGAAGCAGGGCTTCCGCGCCCGCACGGCGGTGTCGCGCCTCGACGAGAACCTCCGGTCGGTTCGAAAATCCCCCCGCGGGTCAGTAGGGGCCGGCCAGGGTTCGGCTGATTCCAGCGGCGGCGGTGCGCATTGCCGCCAACTGGGACTGGGGGCTTTCGTCACGACTGCGATACACGATGCTGAGGGAAGCGACAACCTCGTGCTTTCGGCCGAAGACGGGGACGGCAACTCCCGTCCACCCCGGCCTGCCGTATCCGTCCGCGTAGACGAAATGTCGTTGCCGGACGTCGGCAAGGAGTCGGCGAAGCTGGTCCGGGTTGGTCACGGTCTTGTCTGTGAGCCGCTCGAGGGGCCGGGACAACACTTCGTTTTGGCACTCCTGTGATGCGAAGGCGAGGAGGACCAGTCCGGACGATGACTCGTGCAGAAGGTGGCGTTCAGCGATGCGTCCGGCTTCCAGCGTCGTCTCGATCTGTTCCTCGCCGGCGACGGATCCCGCTTCATGACCGGCCAGACGATCTGTGTGAACGGGGGAGTCAGCATGGCGAGATAACACATCCCACAAGGACAAAGCATTGCTGATTTCGCACGACACAGGACAAGAAGAAATGGGCATTCTCGATGGGAAGGTAGCCCTGTTTAACGGGCGCCAGCCGAGGTATCGGAGCCACCATCGCCGAGGAGTTCGCGCGGGAAGGCGCCTCGGTGATCGTGACCGCGCGTTCGAGTTCCGCGCAACCGGGCAAGCTCCCTGGAACACTGGAGGAGACCGCCGAGACCATCCACGCGGCGGGTGGTGACTCGCTGTCGATCGTCGCAGACTTGACGAATCCGGAAGACCGGGAGCGCATCATGCGCGACAGCGTGCGCCGTTTCGGCAAGGTGGACATCCTGGTCAACAACGCCGCTGTCACGTTCTTCCAGCCCGGCGCCGACCTCGCGCTGCGCCGACTCCAGTTGATGTTCGACATCCAGGTTCAGGCCCCCATGCACCTGAGCCAACTCGCACTCCCCGGGATGCGCGAGAGAGGTGAGGGCTGGATGCTCAACATCACCTCGAGCGAGTACGCCATCCCGAGATTCCCCCGTCGCGATTCAACGCCAAGGGAACAACTACCGGCTACGGGATGGTCAAGGCCGCCCTCGAGAGGATGACGACGGGCTTTGCCGCCGAGAATCTCCGGCACGGCATCACGGTCAACGCCCTGCGGCCGTCCAGGTTGGTGGCGACGCCCGGGCCGGTGTTCCATGGCGTCCTCCAGGCGGACGACCCCGCAGCCGACCTCAGGTTCGCCGCCGAAGGAATCAAATTCACGACGTCGACGCCTCGTCTCGGACTGCCCGCGGAGTACGGCCTGTCCTGGATCCTCCCCCGCATCGTCGGCCTGACACACGCCGCCGACATTCTGTACACCGGACGAATCGTCTACTCGGAAGAACTCGGGAAGATGGGCTTCCTCAACGGGTTGTTCCCGCGTGAATACTTCATGGACGAGGTCTACAAGGTGGCCCGAATGGTTGCGACCCAGGTTTCTCCCGCCTCGGTCACCTCTGCGAAGCGGCAGATGTACGCGGACCTTTTGCACCTCGCACCCCGTCGATCGATCGACGGCTCGAAGGACCTCATCGGCCACTTCATGCGTCAGGGCGATTTCAAAGAGGGTATCGCCGCCTACAACGAGGGGCGATCGCCGCGGTTCGGTGACCCCGCAATCGGCGAAAAAGTCGCTGCCTCAGGTGTTTCGTGACTGAACGTCTTCCCACGTCTGGTAGGTCGTGAATTCGCGTTCCGCCAACCGAGGCAGGGCGTCGTTCGCGCCGAAGGTCTTCGCGTGAGCGGACTCGACGTGGCGGCGGAACGCGTCCTCGTTGACGTACTGCTCGTAGAAAAAGAACTTGTGGTCGTCGTGGGGGTCGCGGTGGGCTTGATACAGGATGACCCCCTCCTCGGCGCGAGTCGGCGGAATCAGCTTGTCGATCGCAGCGGCGACAGCAGAGGCCTCACCAGGCTTGGCAGTCCACTTCACGGTGACGACGTAGGGCATTTTGGTCTGTTCCCTTCTTGCTGCACGGGTGCTCGGTCAACTCTTGGCGTCGATGACGACGGACACCGAGCTCGGTCGTTCGTCGACGAAGTACAACGCGACCATTGCCACGATAGGCCCGGCTGCGAGTGTCGCGAACGCCGCGAGAAACGACTTGCCGGATGCTGCGAACACGGCGCCGACCGTGATGGGGACGAGCACGCTGCCGATGTTCCAGAATGCGTTGGTGACGCCCGCTGACGAGCCGACGACGTGGCTGGAGACGAGTCGCGGGATCAGTGCCACGAGCAGGGGCAGGTAGCAGTACGCGGACAGCCCGAGGAAGGGTGCGGCGAGCAAGAATCCGATTGGTGTACTGAGCATTCCGAAGGCGAGCAGTGTGATGGCGAAGCATCCGAGGACGATCATGGCGGGAACCCGCCGGGCACCATTGAAACGGTCGGAGATGATGCCGATGAGGGGTTTGCCGAACACACCGAGCGCGGCGAAGAGTGCCACGATGAACCCCGCGGTCGAGGGAGTCACGGAGTGGCCCTTGATCATCAGGGTGTTCGACCAGGTGATGAATCCGTAGGTTCCCCAGCATCCGCCGAAGCCTGCGACTGCGACGAGCATGAGATTGCGGTTGCGCAGGATCGTCATAATCACCGCGCCGGTGGACCCAGAATCGGTTGCTGCGGCCCGCACATCCACGGGGCCGGATCGGAGCAGGAACCAGCACACCACGCCGGCAACGACCGAAAGGGCACCGAAGAGGTGGTAGGAGGTTGTCCAGGCGAAGTGTTCGATCAGCATGGGAACGGTGGAATTCGCTACTACGACGCCGATCGACGTCGCGGACAGGAATATGCCCATGGCCTTACCGAGCTCGTCGGGACGAAACCAGCTGGTGATGAGTTTGACGCCGGCCGCGTAATCGGCGCCGGCGAAGAGTCCGACCACCGCCTGTACCGCGATGCCGACGGTTGCCGAGGATGTCGACCCGAAGATCATCATGAAGATTCCGGCGCCGACCAGGGACGTGGTGACGATCGTGCGCCCACCAAGCCGGTCACTCAGAAAGCCGTTGCCGGCATTCGACAGGACATACCCGACGTAGTACGCAGTTGCGAAAGATCCGAGGCTCGCCAACGGCACTCCGAGGTCCTCGCCGACGAACACCGAGGCGGGCCCCCACGTCGAGCGGTCGACCGACGTCAGGACCAGGGCCAGCCAGCACAGACCGAGGACGACCCACCGATACCGCGAGATCGCTGTCGAGGCGCCGGTCAATCGTTCAGCCATGTCGAGGGAGGTATCGCTTTTCACGGCGTTGATCCTTTCGGGACTGTCGAACCGGACTCGGCTCGGATACGGGAATCGATGCGGCGGGTCAGTGGATGCCGGCGCGTGCAGGGCCGTGACCGGACTCCGCTAGTTGTGTGAGTCACAGTAGGCCTGGAAAGTGAAATGGTCAACAATGAACTTGCGAAGCGCAAAGAATTCGTAGCATGTCGGCATTCGGCTGCGACACGGCGTCGGATGGTGACTGACAGCCGCCATGTCGTCGGGAGGTCGAACGGTTTGTAGATTGGGATCGGTAGGCGCCCACTCGTCGGGCCCGTCGAGACGGGCTCGGCCCGACGAGTGCGGGATGCGTGGGAAGGTGAGATACGACCGACGTCGACATCCAGTATCCGCAATCGCGTGCGGCGACCCTCGAGATCGCCGGAGGTACTCGCCCCGTTCGGCATTGGATCGGCCGGTGCGAGGTCCGCTCTCCTCACCATCCTCGGTGAGTTCGTCCGTCCCCGAGGGCACGCGGTCTGGACCTCGACGTTACTGCGGGCGCTCGCGGAAATCGGCGTGGAGCAGAAGGCGGCGCGACAGGCCATCTCACGGATGGCGCAGGAGGGTCTGCTGGTGTCCGAGCGTTCGGGCCGGCGGGTACGTTGGTCCCTGACCGAGGCGGGCGCCACGCTGCTTCGCGACGGCGCCGACAGAATCTATGGCTTTCTCCGCGCAGACCGGGAATGGGACGAGCGCTGGCTGGTCGTCACGGTCGCCGTTCCGGAGGCTCAGCGCAGTCTGCGGCATCGCCTGCGGACGCAACTCGCGTGGCTCGGTATGGGATCGCCGTCGCCGGGTCTCTGGGTAATTCCCGACGCGGGCAAGGAAGCCGCTGTCTTGGCTGTCCTCGAAGAACTGGGCCTGCGTGCCAAAGTATTTGCCTGGGTCGGAACGTGGGTTCCGGTCGATGATGTCCGGACCCTCATTTCTGCGGCGTGGGATCTCGACGAGCTGGCGGAGAAGTACCGTCACTTCACCGATTGGACCACGGAGATGGCACCGCTGACGTCGACCGAGGCCTTCGTCGCTCAGGTGGAGCTCGTGCACGAGTGGCGCCGCTTCCCGTTTCTGGATCCCGACCTGCCTGCGTCGCTCCTGCCCTCCGATTGGCCTGCGGTGCGCGCGGTGGACGCGTTCGACGCGAGCCACAAGCGCTGGCACGACACCGCGCAGGCCCAGTGGGACGTGTGGGCTGAGCAGGAAGGCGGCTGATTCGCGCGCTCTCCGAGAGTAACGGTCGACACTCGGGAAAAGTCTACAGGAAATTTGACTATCGCCAGAAATGTGTTGACTATTGAGGTGCGCCCTGGAGAGCGCGTCGTGTGGCGGGTCGAATCTGTCGAGTCTCAGCTTCTGAAAGGAGCCGGAAGTGGCACCGTTGTCCGTGAGTGCGCGTGGTTCCGAGATCGGTCGTCACCGCGCTCGCCACCCGGCCGAGGTGCTCACCGGTTGCCGTGTGACGGCCCGCGGCGACGACTGGGCCACGGCCGCGATGGTCCTTCCCCGCTTCGCCACGGGGCTGGACGTTCCGCTCGGGTGGTTGGGTGTGGCGGCGGACTCCGCGGCAGCCCAATCGCTCGGCGGCCTGTTTGCGCAGGGGCTCGACGTGCGCACGGTCGACCTGCGCCTCGATGCCGTCGGCCCGGTGCCCTCGCCCGGAACCGTGGTGACAGCGCGAGGGGATCTGATCTCGTCGGATCACCGAACCGGGTTGAGCCGTATCCGGATTCACGGACCCGACGACGCCGACATCGCCGTGGGAACCGCACGCTTCATCGTCGTTCCCGGACCGCCGCCCTCGACGCCCTCGACCCCGACAATGACGGGCTCGGCATCGGCTACCGGTGGTGTCCCGTTACTGCCGTCCCTCGACGAGATCTTCGGCATCACGGACACCGCCCGGCACGAAAATTCCTCGGTGCTGACCGCCGAACTCGACCCGGCGCTGTGCAACAGGCACGGAGTGGTGCACGGTGGACTGCACGTCAGCCTGATCGACCACGCGATGCGCGCGCTGGTCGGACATTCCGGAACCCACGGAGATCCGGGGGCTCCGGAACTGCTCGACCTCACGCTGGCATACCAGCGGCCCCTTGCGCCGGGAGTCGACGGCACGGTTCTGCTGTGTGCCACGGTCGAACGCCGGGGTCGACGGATCACCACAGTGAACGCCACGCTGCAGACCTCGACCGGCCGGGTCCTGACCTCGGCGCAAGGCACCTTCTTGTCCGCTACGGAGGATCGGCCATGACACACGACACCGATACGCAGTTCCCGCCACGATCGGCGACGATGTCCACTCTGGTGGAATGGTCCGACACCGATGCCGCAGGGCATCACCACAATTCATCGATCTTGCGGTGGGTGGAAGCGTGCGAGGTGCGGTTGTACCGCCAGTTGGGTCTGCTGGAGCATTTTCCGAGCATGCCCAGAGTCCAGCAAGTGGTGAACTACACGTCGAAGCTCTGGTTCGGCCAGGAGGTCACCACGACGGTCCGCATTCAAGCGGTCGGGCGAACCTCGATCACCTTCGAATTCGACGTCTACGGAGAAGAATTCGACGGCGCGGCCCGAGTTCGGGCCGCGCACGGGGCGTTCACCTCCGTGCATGTTCTCCCCGCCGAAACCCGTGCGACGCCCTGGCCGGACGACATTCTCGAGCTGGTGGACCCACATCGGGTCTCGCCGGTCGCCGTGTGACCAACACGGGCCGAACCTGAGGGGACACGCACTAGACTGCACGTGTATCGGTCGGAGAGGTGTTGCGATCATGCCGGACAGCGGTGGAGACTCGGTGATCGGACGTGTGGTGCGTTTGCTCAGTGCATTCGACCGCAATTCGCGCTCACTTCCGCTCACGACGCTCGCCAATCGTGCCGACCTTCCCCTCACGACGACGCACCGGTTGGTAAACGAGCTGGTCAAACACGGTTTACTCGAACGCGCTCCCAACAAGGAGATCAGCATCGGGTTGCGTCTGTGGGAAATTTCCGCGCGCGGCTCGCATACGATGACGTTGCGTGAGGCGGCGCTGCCGTTCATGGAGGACCTTCAGACGATCCTGCGCCAGCACGTCAGTCTGGCGGTCTTGGACGCCGGATCGGTGTTGTTTCTCGAACGTCTGGCGAGTCCCGACTCGACGCTCGATGCCGGCCGGATGGCCGAACGATACCCCTTGCATGGATGTTCGACCGGGCTTGTACTGCTGGCCTTTTCGCCTCCGGACTACCAGGGCAAGGTTCTGTCCGGGCCACTGGACAAGCTCACCGACCGCACCGTCACCGACCCGGTACTACTCCGTCGAATCCTGGCCGAGGTGCGTCAGCAACGCTTCTCCTACGCGGCAGGTTTCGGGATCGAGCGGTGGTCCGGACTTGCCGTGCCCATCATCGGCGAGCACGGTGCGGTGATCGCGGCGCTGAACGTGGTCTACCCACGGGGTGAGGAGAACGTGTTGACGGCAATCCCTGCCATGCAGACTGTCGCCACCAGTATCGCGCGCGCCGTCGCAGGCACCCCGGTTGCACGCGACGGTAACCGCAGCTCATAACACATTCTTGTACTAATTCTTCCGCCTAGCGGAAGTGCTATTTGTGGCGCGCTTCACTCCTGGGAATCTTAAATGCAGCAGAGCACAGAAACCGGAGCGAGAACAGGATCCACTCCCTCCCCGACGGCCAACTCCGTCGAGTGCTCACACCCAGACCGGACGCCGAGCGCTATCGATCCGGTGCCCCGTGTCCACGCCAGCTTCCACGAAAGGACGCCGATGTCTACCGTCACCGAGTCCACCGCGATCTTGCCTCCCTACTCCCACGAGTTGAATTGGCGGACAGACCTTCCCGCGTTCAAAGTGATCGACGAGAACGGCAGTCAAGGTGTGCCGTATGCGCACTACGCGTGGATGCGTGAGCATGCCCCGGTGCTCCGCGCACAGACGCCCGGCGAGGACGTCTGGTTCGTCAGCCGGTACCAAGACGTGCGCAAAGCTCTGCGCGCACCCAAGGTCTTCTCCTCCCAGGTGACCGAGCCGGTGCCGCTGACGTTCCTGACCCTGTTCGATGCGCCCAACCACACCCGCCTCCGGCAGGTGGTCGCCCGCGCCTTCACCCCGAAATCGGTGGCCATGGTCGAAGACCGCGTCCGCGAGAATGCCGCCCGGTATCTCGACGAGATGATCGCGGCCGGCGGCGGCGAGGTGGCGACGTCCTACTCGATGCCGCTGAGCATGTCGACCATCAGTGCCATCCTCGACGTTCCGGCCGCGGATATCGACAAGATGAAGTTCTGGTCGGACGAGATGTTCACGTACTTCGCACGCGTCGCGCGGAATGCGCCGGGATCGGGCGAGGACGAGAAGAACACCATGGAGTTCTTCGACTATCTCCAGGAGAACCTCGAGCGCCTCTACCGCGAGGACAGCGAGGCCGTCGGCGGTCACATCGCGCGGATGTGGAAAGAAGGACTGCTCTCCGACAAGGAGGCCCGCGAACTGTGCGGGTTCATGTTCGTTGCCGGCCACGACACCACCACACTGTTGATGACGATGGCCTTCCAGGAATTCGCACACCATCCGGATCTCCTGGGGCGGATCCGCACCAACCCGGACGAGGCCGACAAATTCGTCGAGGAACTTGCCCGTTTCCGCGGTTCGGTTCACCGCACCGTGCGACGCACCAAGGACGACGTCGAGATCGCCGGAACCATCATTCCGAAGGGTGCGGTCGTTCGGCTGCTCATCGCATCGGCCAACCGTGACGAGACGAAGTTCCCCGGCGCGCACGAGTTCGACATGGACCGGGACACCGAAGGGCACTTCGGGTTCGGATACGGCATCCACAGCTGCATCGGTTCGCCCCTCGCGCGCCTCGAGTTGCGGGTGACGACCAAACTCCTGTCGGCTCGGCTCGAGGCGATAGCGATCGATCCCGACCACGCGATCGAGTACATGCACGGCAACAATCTCACCGTCGGACCCGAGCGCATGCGCGTCCTGCTGCGTGCCGTGGGTGCCTGACCGGACCGCACGAGAGGCAGCACAATGTCCATACCCATCGTTGTCGTCGGCGCCGGGCACGCCGGTGTCCACACCACCTCGCGCCTGGTCGAACTCGGATACCGTGGCGAGCTGATCCTGATCGACGAGGAAGACGGTCTCCCCTACGAGCGGCCGCCTCTCTCGAAGGACGTGCTCGCCAGTGCGGAATCACATGAGCCGCCCGTGCTCCGGAAACAGGACTACTACGAGAACAAGGGAATCCGGCGAATCGCTGGGTCCGCGGTGACCGCTGTCGATCGATCCGCCCGGGAAGTCTGCCTTGCCGACGGATCCGCGATTCCCTACCACCGTCTCATCCTCGCCGCCGGGTCGCGGGCACGGACACTCGACGTTCCGGGCGCGGCACTCCCCGGCGTGCAGGTCTTGAAGACCCGCGCGGACGGCCACAACCTGAAGTCGATGCTGCGCCCCGGCGTGCGGTTCGTGATCGTCGGTGCCGGATACATCGGGATGGAAGTCGCAGCGGCGGCGGTGAAATCCGGCTGCAGCGCAACCGTACTCGAATACCAGAATCGATCGATGAGCCGCGTCACCTCGGAAGACGTGAGTCACTACTTCGAGGACCTCCATGTCGCGGAGGGAGTACGGTTCGCCTTCGGTAGCTCCCTCGCAAGGATCGAGGGGTCGGACCGGGTCGAAGGCATTGTCACCAGCGCCGGAGAGGCGATCCCCGCAGACGTCGTCGTGGTGGGAATCGGCGTGCTACCCAACCAGGAACTCGCCGAGGCGGCCGGACTCGACTGTTCCGACGGAATCGTCGTCGACGAGCACGCCCGCACCTCCGATCCCGAGATCTACGCCGTCGGCGACGTCACCCGCTTCACCTGCCCCCGGGAAGGTGTCAGCATGCGCCTCGAATGCGTTCAGAACGCAATGGCGCAGGCAGACAGCGCCGCTCGCCACATACTGGGTCTCGACGCCGCGGCCACGGAGGTGCCGTGGTTCTGGACCGTCCAACACGGTGTCCGACTGCAAACCGCCGGGGTGCGCTCGCCGGAAGACCAGATAGTTCGGCGCGGCGATCCTGCCGACGGCAAGTTCGCGGTTCTCTACCTGCGCGACGGTCGTCTGGCCGCACTGGACACGATCAATGCGCTCGGCGACTTCGCCGCGGGAAAGAAGCTCATCGCCGCCGGCGCCCGGCTCGATCCCGTACTCGCGGCAGACCGAGCGGTGAAGCTGGCGACCACCCGAACCGACGCTCTCGCTACATCACGTTAGGAATTCACGACATGTCCAACAACATCACCGTCATCGACCGTGCGGGATCACCCAGCCAGGTGGAGTGGGAACCCGAACAGACCCTCATGGAAGCTCTGCGGGACAATGATTTTCCACTCCTTGCTTCCTGCGGCGGAACCGCGTCCTGCGCCACCTGCCATGTGTACCTGGAATCGCAGGTCGTCGCGGGACTCGGCGAGCGCTCCGAAGACGAGATCGAACTCCTCGAGGAAGCGGAAGGATTCGACGCGGAGACGTCACGACTGTCCTGCCAGATCGCGCACGCGCAGTCGCTCGACGGAATCACCGTGACGCTTGCACCGGAGGAATGACCGGATCGGGGAAGGCCGACCGGCCCATCCGTGCGAAACGAACAACCGTGCGAAACGAACAACTTTGAGGAGATGACGATGAGACTGCAAGGCAAGCGCGTGGTCGTGACCGCGGCCGCGTCGGGAATGGGCCGAGCCGGGTGCGAACTGTTCGCGCAGGAAGGCGCCCGGATCGCGGCAGTCGACCGGGACGAGGTTCGGTTGAAGGAGGTGGTCGACGGAATCAACACGGCGGGCGGTAACGCACAGGGATTCGTCGCCGATCTGTCCGACGCCGACATCGCGGGGACCGTCGCCGACGACGCGATCGCATGGCTCGGCGGAATCGACGTCCTGTGGAGCCATGCGGGAATGCCCGCTCCCGGCGACGTGGAAACACTCGACCTCGACGAATTCCGTACCGCCACGGACGTGAACCTCACGCAGTCGACGGTGATCGCGGCACGTGCGATCACGCACATGCGACAGCAGGGGAGCGGCTCGATCATCTTCACTGCATCCACCTCCGGACTCGTCGGGTCTGCACTCAGCCCGATCTACTCCGCCCTGAAGGCGAGCATCATCGGTCTGGCCAAGGGATTGGCCGTGCGTTACGCGACCGACGGTGTCCGCGTGAACGCACTGTGCCCGGGGCCGGTGGCGACCCCGATGCTGTACAACGACTTCATGAAGGTCGATGCACGATTCTCCCAGGAAGAGAACGAGAAGCGTGTCGTCGCCGGTGTCCCACTCGGCCGCGCAGGTCAGCCCCGCGAGATCGCGGACGCCGCGCTGTGGCTGGCCTCGGACGAGTCGTCCTTCGTCACTGGGATCGCGCTGCCCGTCGACGGCGGCCTGACCGCACGATAGTCCGGCTGCGCCGTTCACTCTCCTCATTTCCCACTTCGATCGGACGATGTATGAGCACACTCGACGCTCCTGCGCACACGAGCGCTCCGGACAAGATCACCAAGGTCACCCGGGCCGGCGCGATCGGCAACTTCATCGAGTTCTACGACTTCACCCTGTACGGGTTCTTCGCAGTCACCATCGCCACGCTGTTCTTCCCGCAGTTCGACAGCGTGGCGGCTCTGCTCTCGACGTTCGCCCTGTTCGGCGTCGCGTTCGTGATTCGTCCGATCGGAGCGGTCGTCTTCGGACACGTCGGCGACCGCTGGGGACGCAAGCGCGCCTTGATGATCGCGGTTCTTCTGATGAGCGGGGCCACCGCGGCCATCGGCGTGCTGCCGACCTATGCGGCGGTCGGTGTGGCAGCACCGACACTCTTGCTCGTGTGCCGACTGCTACAGGGCTTCTCGGCGGGCGGGGAGCAGAGCGGAGCGTTCGTTCTCGTGGTCGAGCAGTCCGCGATCGGCGAACGCGGCAAGAACGCCTCCAAACTCGTGGTGTCGATCGTTGCGGGGGTCTGCTGCGCCGCCCTGGTCGTCCTGGTCGTCTCGGCCCTGACGACCGACCAGCAGATGGCCCAGTGGGGCTGGCGTCTGCCGTTCCTCCTGTCGGCCCCGCTCGGCGTCCTCGGCTTCTACCTCCGCATGAGCATCGAGGATTCACACGACTTCACCGCCGCCCGAGCGAACTCCGAGCCGGGAACGCCCGCGCCTCTCGCGCAGGCCTTCCGCACGGTTCGCCGCCAGATGTGCACCCTCCTCGGATGGGTCGCCATGCAATCCGTCGCCGGCTACATCCTGGTCGGATTCATGATGTCCTACCTCGTGAAGTTTCAGAATTACCCGATGTCGACGGCCCTGACGATCGTCGTCGTCGGACACCTCGTGGGGATCGGGCTGATCTTCGGCATCGGTCGGTGGGCAGACCGCATCCAACGCAAGACGTTGGCCGTGTCACTCGCCGCGGCCCTGGCGATCGCGGTGGTGCCGGCCTTCATTCTCCTGCGGCACGGCGTCGTCGCCGCGACGATCGGAATCTCCCTGTACGCCACCACCGCGTACTCCCTGCTGATCGTGTCGGCACTGGCAGTCGTCGAACTCTTTCCCGTCGAGGTTCGGTACTCGGCCAGCGCACTCCCGTTCCAGATCAGCTACGCGGTGTTCGGCGGTGCCGCACCATTCGTCTCCACCTGGCTGGTCGCGGAGGTCTCCACCATCGCACCCGCATACGCACTCGTGCTCTTCGGGATTCTCGGAATTGTCGTCGCGGCGATCGCCATTCCGAACCTGCCGCCCCGGCCGGACGACGGCGCCGATGGAACTGCGGCCGACTGCGAACCCGGTGCGGGCACAACCATTCACGCCAATCAGAGGAACCTTTGATGAACGACTTCGCACTGCTGATCGACGGCGCTCTCGTGCCGGGCTCCACGGAGCTTCCGGTCATCGACCCCGCCACCGAGCAGACCTTCAGCACGGTCCCTGCCGCCTCGCCCGAGCAGCTGGACCGGGCCGTGGCCGCGGCCGGAGCCGCACACCCGAGCTGGGCAGCTACCCCGGTCGACGAGCGGCGGCGGATCGTGTCGCAGATCGCCGACACCATCGCACAGCACCGTCAGGAACTAGCCGGCATCCTCGTCCGCGAACAGGGAAAACCGCTCGCCGCCGCGTTCGGGGAGGTCGACACAGCGGTCGAGTACATTCGCTACTTCGCCGGCCTCACCCTCGAACCGGAAGTGATCGACGACAGCGAACTGCGCCGCGTCGAGATCCACCGCGTTCCGGTGGGCGTGATCGGCATCATCGTGCCGTGGAATTTTCCCCTGCTCCTCCTGGCGTTCAAGCTCCCCGCCGCCCTGCTGGCCGGTAACACGATGGTCGTCAAACCCGCCCCGACGACCCCCGCGGCCACCCTCCACCTCGGTCGGCTCATCGCAGGCATCGTCCCCGCCGGTGTGGTGAACATCGTCTCGGGTGGCCCCGAGCTCGGCCCGCACCTCTCGGCGCATCCGGGACTGCAGAAGGTCAGCTTGACCGGCTCGACGGAAACGGGCAAGAAGGTCATGGCTGCGGCGGCGGAGCGCCTGACCCGGGTGACCCTCGAGCTCGGCGGCAACGACCCGGCGATCGTCCTGCCGGATGTCGACGTCGAGGAGGTCGCCGAGAAGGTCTTTCACGCCGCCTTCGGCAACAGTGGGCAGATCTGTCGCGCGATCAAGCGGATCTACGTGCACGCGGACATCTATGACCGATTCTGTGACGCTCTTGCAGCGCGTGCGGCAAACGCGATCGTCGGCAACGGCATGGAATCGGGAACACAGTTAGGGCCGGTCCAGAACCAGGCCCAGTTCAACCGCATCAAGGAAATCCTCGCGGACGCGGAGTCCGCCGGAAAGGTCATGCCCGGCGGAGGGGTCGTCGACGGTCCCGGCTACTTCGTGCGACCGACGATCGTCCGGGATGTCGACGAGTCGTCACGTCTGGTCGTCGAGGAACAATTCGGCCCCGTGGTCCCGGTGATGCCCTACACCGATATCGATGACGTCGTGACCCGCGCCAACGACAGCGAATTCGGCTTGGCCGCGTCGGTCTGGTCGACGGACATCGACGCCGCCACCGCGATTGCTCACCGAATCTCGGCGGGAACCGTGTGGGTGAACAAGCACAGCGATCGGACACCGGACGTACCCATCGCCGGCGCCAAGCAGTCCGGCATCGGTACCGAGCTCGGTGTCCTCGGGTTGCTCGAGTACACCCAGATCAAAGTGATCAACGTAGCGCGCCGGTAGTTATCCGACGCTGAGTGCTCGTCCGGTCAGGGACTGACGTCCTGGCCGGACGAGCTCGTTTCGGCGTGGCTACCGCACATCCCACGACGCGAGCACGCTGCGGGAATCATGGTCGCCCGGAGTGCACGGCGGTGTGATCGCGGCCGCGGGCGTTCGCGAGAACCGCGGCGCCGGAGCGGGCTGGCGGATTCCGGCGACGTCGACATATGTTCCGCGCGCGCGTAGGTGATCGTCGTCGAGGGATTCGGTGAGAGACAGAACGGGCTCGACGCAGGCGTCGGTGCCTCGGAACAGGGTGGTCCATTCGTCTCGGGTACGAGTGCGGAACCGTGCCGCGATGCGGTCGCGAAGTTCGGGCCATGCTGACCTGTCCCGCCGAGACGGCAGTTCCTCATCCGGCGCGAGAATCTCGACGAAAGCGTCGTAGAACTGCGGTTCGATCGCACCGACAGCCATGTGCTTGCCGTCGGCGGTCTCGTAGACCGAATAGAACGGGGTACCGCCGTCCATCAGGTTGGACCGCCGCCGGTCCGTCCACCTGCCGGCGTCGAGCATCCCGTACAGCAGAGTGCCCATGTGGGCGGCGCCGTCGACGATCGCGCCGTCGACGACCTGTCCCCGGCCGCTGCGCCGGGCCTCGGTTACGGCCGCGAGAATGCCGATCACGAGATACAGTGCACCACCACCGAAGTCGCCGACGAGAGCGAGAGGGATCTGAGGGCATTCCTCACCGCCGATGGCGTGGAGGAGCCCGGTCCCCGCCAGGTATCCGACATCGTGGCCGGCGGTCGCTGCCTTCGGGCCCTCCTGGCCCCAGCCGGTCATCCGGGCATAGACGATCCGCGGATTGACGGCGTGCAGGTCGTCGGGGCCGATGCCGAGCCGCTCGGCAACACCGGGACGCGAGGATTCGATCACCACGTCGGCACGGCCCGCGAGTTCCTTCAGGGTTCTACGGTCGGCGTCGTCCTTCACATCCAGGCAGATCGATCGTTTCCCGCGGTGGAGGATCTGCGACCCGTCCCGCGGCGGGCGGCCGCGCGATGCCGGTCGCTCGATGCGTACGACGTCGGCGCCGAGATCGGCGAGAGTCATTGCCGCGAAGGGCGCCGGTCCCATACCCCCGAGCTCGAGGACTCGGAGGCCGGCGAGGGGGCCGGTCGACCCGGCGTCTGGGGGAGGGGTCGTCATGGGGAGCGCCGATCTGTCGGATGGGCTGTCAGTTGTCGTTATCGATCAGGTCGGTGGCACCGCGTTCGAGCCACATGGCCTCCACATTGCGGCGGATCACCTTCCCGGACGCGCTGGTGGGAAGCATGTCGTTGCGCAACCACCAGCGGGTGGGGATTTGGAAGCGGCCGAGCGTTGTGGCTGCGTGTGCGCGCAAGTCGTCGGTGCTGACCGGCATGCCGCGCCGGATGGTGACGGCGGCCGCGACCTGTTCGCCGAGCTCCTCGTGCGGCAGGGCCACGACGATTGCTTCGGCGACAGCGGGATGGGTGGTCAGGGCCGCGGCCACGTACGCGCACGAAATGTTCTCTCCGCCGCGGATGATGATGTCCTTCGACCGGCCGCTCAGGTAGAGGTGGCCGTCGGCGTCGACGCGACCGAGATCACCGGTGTGCAGCCACCCGTCGGCGTCGACGAGCGATTCCAGGTCGGGGTCGACGTACCCACTCATCAGGCCGGGGCAGTTGACGAGAATCTCGCCGTTACCGTCGGCGTCCGGGGTCGCGATCGTCACCTCGATCGGCGGCAGCAGTTTGCCGACGCAGCCCGGGCGCTCGGAGATCTCACGGGATGTACCCATGGCGAGGAGGCCACCGGCCTCGGTCAGCCCGTACATCGACCCGGCACCGCCACCCTTGAGGTTCGGGAACCGCTCCTGAACGGTGCGCCGGAATGCCGGGGTCGACGCGGACCCGCCGAGGGGGATCGACCGGACACTGGACGTGTCTGCAGCGACGAAGTTTTCGTGTTCCATGACACGAGTGACCATGGCGGGCACAGCACCCCAGGTCGTCACCTGCTCTTGCTCGATGAGGCGGAGGACCTCCGCTGGATTGAACCGGCCGTCCTGGTACACCAACCGTGCCCCGGTGACCAGTGCGGCGGTCATGACCTGCACGCCGGCGAGGTGGAACAGCGGCACGGTCACCATGTTGACACTGGCGGAGCCGTCGCGGTCGAGTTCGCCGGGCAGCCGGTGGGTCGCCAGAAGGAGGTTGTGGATGTTGCCGACGACCGAGCGCTGGGACAGCAGCACACCCTTGGCCGCTCCGGTACTGCCGGAGGTGAACAAGACCAGGGCCGGGTCGTCCTCGGCCACCTCGGGCAGGGGTAGCTCGGGTGCGCAGTCGCCGTGCAGCATCGGGGCGAGGTCGGTGACGCTGACCCCGGTGATCCCGGCGGGAACACGGTCTTCGGTGTCGTCGTCGTGGACGATCAGGACCGGGCGGACGGTGTCGAGGGCACCTTCGAGTTCGGCGGCGCTCCACCAGGCGTTGCACAGGTCCACCACGGCGCCGAGGCAGTGCGCGGCCCAGAACGCCATCGTGCATTCCGCGTGATTGCGGGCGAACAGGGCGACGTGATCGCCCGCGCCCACGCCCAGCGTCCGGAAGTGTTCGGCGATCCGCGCGACCGCGCGTTCGTGCTCGGCGAAGGTCAGCCGGCGCTCACCTTGCACGACGTGGACCCTATCGCCCCAGTGCCGGGCGTCGAGCAACAGCTGCGCGACGGCGGTGCGCCGGTGGCGGTAGACACGACAGGTACGGCCCCGCACGATCGCGTCCGTGGTGTCGCGGCTCCACCGGAAGCCGTCCGCGGCGGGGCCGGTGTGTTCGTCAACTGTGGTCGAGGGTGTGTTCATCAGGTGTGGTCCGTTTCTTGCGGTCGCTCGCGGTGGATCGGGGAGGGGTGCTCATGCGGGAGGTGCGGGCAGCGTTTCGGGGGCGGGCGCCGCGAATTGCGGGGCGCGCCGTTCGGCCATGGCTGCCACGCCTTCCTTGAAGTCGGGCTGCTGCATGAACTGCTCGATGAGGTCTTTCGAATCCTCCACTGCAGTGCCGACATTCGAGTGGAGAAGCTCGGCGTAGATCTGGCGTTTGGCGCCGGTCGCGGAGGCCGGGGACACCTGGGTGGCGATGTAGTCGGCGACCTCGTAGACCTTGTCGAGGAAGTGCTCGTCCCGGGGATGTACGCCGTTCAGGAAACCCATGCGAAGGAGTTCTTCGGAGCGCAGGATGCGTCCGGTGATGAGGATGTCGGCGGTGTTCGCCAATCCGACGATGCGGGGCAGCAGCCAGGCCAGTCCGTACTCGGCGGGCAGTCCCAGGCGCGGGGTCGCGGTGGTGAACTTGGCGCCCTCCACGGCGTAGCGGAGGTCGCAGTAACCGGCCAGGGCGACCGCGATACCGGCGCACGGTCCGTTGATGGCGGCGATCAGCGGGACGCGCAGCCCCCACATCCACACCAGGTCGTGGTCGAACTGGGGATTCACCCCGTGGCCGGGGCGTGCGAAGTCGGGCTTGTTGACGGTGTCGGCATACTTTTCGTCGGTCTCGGTGTAGAAGTCGAGTGCCTTGGTATCGGCGCCGACACAGAACTGATTACCGCCGCCGGTGAGGACCACAGCCCGAACGGCGGGATCCGCATCGAGGGTTGCCATGGTCCAGCGGAGCTCAGCATTCATGCGGGACGTCCAGGAGTTGCCGCGGCCAGGGCGGTCGAGCCACACCGTGGCGACACCATTCTCGCGGATTTCGTAGCGGGTGACCTTCAGATCCATGGTGATTCCCTCTCGTGGTGCGAATGATCGATCCACGGCCCGGCATGGTGAAGGCGTGCCAGGTCCGCCCACGTCGCGAGGACGCCGGCCAGGTCGGGAGCGATCAGACGTGTCTTATTCTTCGGCGTCGGCGAGCCACATACGGTGGACCCGACGGGTGTTCTGAACGAGCTCGGCCACCGCGGCGTCGGCGTCGCGACGTCGAATGTGCTCGAGCAAGGTGCGCGGGCTGCGCAGGGCATCACCGGTCGGTACCTCGGCACCGAAGCGCAGGGTGAACTCGGTGAGCAGATCCATCAGCGAGCGCATCATCGTCGCGATGATCGGATTCTGAGTGGCTTCGCCGATGAGGCAATGAAATTCGATGATCACCTCCGTCTTGCCGTTCCAGTCTTCCCGGGCGGCGAGGTCGTCGGCCTTGTGGAGCAGATCCTCCATTCGCGCGAGATCGTCGTCGGTGCGTCGTGCGCAGGCTGTCGTGACCGCAACGGTCTCGATTTGCTCACGTGCCTCGGTCAGATCCGACAGCGAGTATCGCGTCAGGAGGAGATTGTCGGACAACGCCCTCGAGATGCTGACGGGGTCGGTGGGGGCGATGAACGCGCCGCCGGTAGCTCCCTTCTTGATGGTCACGACGCCCGTGACTTCGAGCATCCGAATGGCTTCGCGCACGGTGTTGCGGCTGACCTCGAATTGGGCGGCGAGAGTGCGCTCGGAGGGCAGACGGCTTCCGGGTGGCAGCTTGCCTTGCCGAACCTGGGCCCGCACCTGATCGATGATCTCGTCGAAGGCGCGGCGGGGCCGGGCCGGGCGGAACTGGATGTCGGCGGGTTCGGTCATGGTGCCAATCATTCCCGGTTTCGACGCGTCGGCTCCGCTCCGGTGCCCTTTCGCTACCAGTGCGGTCATGCGCTCTTACCTCCGATTTCATTGGTTGAGCCATTGAAACCCCATCATTGCCGGGAAGTCAAGGCCTGGTCAGGCCTTGACTTTCTGCTCCGGTTGTATCTGAATTGAGTCAATGGCCCTACCATTGAGGGACCGGAAGTGTCCGCGATGCTCCGCCGCGCACCCGCTCCCCACGGATCGAAGGACTTCGCATGCCGCACGATGACAACCTCCAGATGCTCGGTGATCGCCTTCCCCTGTCGGGCGTTCGTGTCGTCGACCTGTCGCAGGTCGGCGCAGGCCCGTATGCAGCGTCTCTGCTCGGTGACCTGGGCGCCGATGTGATCAAGATCGAGCCCCCGACGGGGGAGAGCTTTCGATATATCGACAATCTGTTCGGTGTCGGCGACAGCGCCTACTTCTACGGAGTCAACCGCAGCAAACGGTCACTGACCCTCGACCTGCACGAGCCCGACGGGATGGACGTGCTGCGGCGTCTGGTCGCCGACGCAGACGTCATGATCGTCGGATTCCGGCCGGACGCCGTCACCCGCCTCGGGATCGACTACGAGTCGATGGGCAAGCTCAACGACCAGCTGGTGTATTGCCAGCTGACCGCGTTCGGCGAGGACGGGCCTCGTGCCCACCAACCCGGCATGGACCTGCTGGGGCAGGCCATCGGCGGGATCATGGGCCTGACCGGTGAGACCGACGGCCCACCGATCAAGGCAGGTGTCCCGATGGCCGACTTCGTCGGCTCCTTCCTGCTCGGATTCTCGATCGTCTCCGCGCTGCGTGCCCGCGATCTCAACGGTCACGGCCAGAAGGTCAGCGTGAATCTGCTGGACGGCCAGATCGCGATGCTCGCCAACATCCTGACGCACTACGACCGCACGAAGGTTCCTGTGCGACCGCAGGGGGGAGGGCATCCGCAGATCGCTCCGTACCAGCCCTACCAGGGCGGCGACGGCAAGGACTTCATCGTTGCGTGCCTCAACGACCGGTTCTGGCTGCGGTTGACCAAGGTCATCGACCGTCCCGAGCTGGCGGACGATCCGCGCTTCGTCACCAACGCAGACCGCGTCGCGAACCGTGGGGCGCTCAACGACATTCTCGTCCCGATCTTCGTGGAGCACACCGCCGCGAGCTGGCTCGAACGCCTCGACCAGGTCGCGGTGCCATGCGGGCCCGTTCACCGGCTCGAGGACGTCTTCACCGAACCGCAGGTGGTGCACAACCATTCGATCACCGAACTCGAACACCCCATCCATGGGCGCTACCCGGTCCCCAATACGCCGTTCCGGCTCCACGGAACGCCTGCCCAGCCCCGAGGCTACGCACCGCTTCTCGGTGAGCACTCGGTCGAAATCCTGGGGGAGGCCGGTTTCACCCACGACGAAATCCGCGCACTGCTCGACAAGAGCGTGACCACGACATCCACTGTCAACGAGTCGGCATAGATGGTGCTCCGATGACCACCACGACTGCGGAGTACACCTGGCCCACCGAACTCACCGAACTGCGCGACGTCGTCGCGGCCTTCCGTGAGCGCCACGCCGGCGAGGCGGCGGTGCGCACGCTCGCCGAGACGAACGCACCACTCGATTCGCGAACCTGGCAGATCATGGCCGAACAACTCGGATTGGCCGGACTGACCGTCCCCGAGGAACTGGACGGTGCCGGGGCAGGCTACGAATACCTCGCGGTCGCGATGGAGGAACTCGGCAAGTCGCTCCTGCCGTCGCCGCTCCTGGCCACGACCGCACTCGCGATCGGCACGCTGATGCAGGTCGGCGACGCGTCAGCGCGCGAGCGTCTGGTTCCGGCCCTCGCGTCGGGGCAGATCACCGGCACGCTCGCCTACACCGCCGCCGACGGTCATTGGGATCGGACCCGGACGCCACAGGTGCGGGCGACACGGAACGGGGACGGTTGGCGGCTGGACGGCACCGTTCACCACGTTCTCGACGGTGCCTCGGCCGATCTCGTTCTCGTGGTCGCCGACACCGACGAGGGTCCGTCGGTGTTCGCCGCCGAAGGTCCGCTACCCGGCCTCGTCCGTTCACCGATGGCGAGTCTCGACGGCACCCGGAGCCAGGCCCGGCTCGACTTCCACGGCGTTCCGGCGACCGCGGTCGGGGTGCTCGGCGCCGCGGCGCCCACGGTGGAGGCCGTACTCACGCGCGCGGCCGTGCTGCTGGCGGCCGAACAGGTCGGGGGAGCGCAGTACTGCCTCGACACCGCGGTGGCATACGCCGGTGCCCGCACCCAGTTCGGTCGGGCAATCGGCTCGTATCAGGCGATTAAGCACAAGTGTGTCGACATGTACCTCGAGATCGAATCAGCCCGTGCAGCAGTGTATTACGCTGCGTCCTGTCTGACGGTGAACTCGGTCGATGCAGAATCGGCCGCGTCCATTGCCAAGGCACTCGCGTCGGCGGCGTTCGACCGCGCCTCCGCCGACAGCATCCAGATCCACGGCGGAATCGGATTCACGTGGGAGCACCCGGCGCACTTGTACTTCCGGCGGGCGATCTCCACCCGCGCGCTATTCGGAGACCCGCGCAGGCACCACGAAGTCGTGGCCGCCTCTCTACTGGACCGAACAACACGCAGCGACGCCTCGACGTCGCCTCCCGATTCCCGGAGGGTGCAATGAAGGTCGACGATGAATGTTTCGTCCTGTCGGACGACGGACTCGAGCGCAGAGCCCTGTCGTTTCTAGCCGATCACCGCCGACGCAGTCGCACGCAGGGTCCACTCGTGTGGGGCGAGGGGGATGACGGTGCGGTAGCGATCTGGGACGACCCCGATCCCGACGCCGAGCGTGCCGAACTCGACGTCGCGCGCACCTACCGCCGCGCGCGCTTCGATGCCGGTTTGGGCTGGCTCGACGGCCCCGTCGAGCACGGGGGCGCGGGACTGGACGCCGTATCCCAGCGCCGGTTTGCGGCACTCGAGGCACAGTTCGACACCCCCTCACAGGCATTCTTCAAGCTCGACCGGGTGCTGACACCGATCTTGCTCCGCTACGCGGAACCGAAGATCGCCCGGCAACACGTCCGAGGTCTGTTTCGCGGCGATGTCATCGGATGTGAATTGTTCAGCGAACCCGGAGCCGGCTCCGACCTCGCGAGCCTCACGACGAAGGCCGTGCTGGACGGTGACATGTGGGTCATCGACGGCCAGAAGGTATGGACGTCGGACGCCCACTACGCCGATATCGGGCTCGCACTGTGCCGCACCGAATCCCAGGTTCCTGGGCGCAAAGGTGTGACCGCGTTCCTGGTGGACATGCGTGTACCCGGCGTCGAAGTGCGGCCATTGCGACAGATCACCGGAGGCTCCTCCTTCAACGAGGTGTTCCTCACCGGTGTCCGGGTTCCCGACTCCCACCGAATCGGGGCCCGCGGACAGGGGTGGGAGGTGGCGCAGGAAACCTTGACGATCGAACGCACTGCAATCGGTGTGGGCATGGGCCGGGGCGGTGCCGGTGTGGCCAACGGGGAGCGCCTGGTGGCGTTGGTCCGGTCCCTCGGCCTGGAGAACGACCCCGTCGTGCGGCAGCAATTGGCCGAAGTATTCATGGCGTTTCGGGCGGCGAAGCATCTACAGCACGTCACCACCGCACGGCACCGGGCAGGTGACAACCCGACGGCGTCTCCACTACTCGCGAAGCTGACACTGTCGAACAACCTGCGCCTCGCATCCCGATTCGTCACCGATCTGCTCGGTCCGCGGCTCGCTGCTGATACCGGTGAATGGGGCACGTTCGCGTGGAATCAGTTCGTCCTCGGAGAGCCGGGTATGCACATCATGGCGGGCACCGATGAGGTAGTCCACAACATGATCGGTGAGCACGTTCTCGGGCTGCCACGAGAACCGCGACCACAGCCGTGATTTCTGAGACGGTGCCCTGCCACCACGCCCCTGAACGCGCCGAACTCGATCAGCTGCTCGAGCGTGCGCGATCGGGGACGGCTGTCGTCGCCCTTGTCGAAGGAGTACCCGGAGTCGGGAAGAGCACTCTGGTCTCCGGACTGTTCCAACGATGGCCGGAGTGGTGCGTCCGCATCGCCACGGCCGCCGAATGGAGACACTCTCGCACCTGGGACGTGACCGGACAACTCCTGCGCGCGCCAGTCTCGTACACCGACCCGGTCGACGCGGCCGCCAGCTTCTCGGCGCTTGCCTCACGGCCGACGGTCCTCGTGATCGATGATGCGCACTGGGCCGATATCGAGTCCCTGCGGGCACTCACGGTGGCCGTGCAACATCCGGGATGCCCGCTGGTCGTGCTAATGGTCGTCTCAGATCCCCTTCCCGACGGCGTACCGCCGGAGACCGTCGCCCTGTTCGCGCAGTATCGGCCACGTACAGTACGAGTCCGTTCCCTCACCCCGGACAACATCGCACGACTGGCGTTGTCTCACATCGGCGTCGAGCTGTCACCCTTCACGGCGCGGCAGCTCTACGATCACACCTTGGGGCAGCCCCGGCCGGTACTCCAACTGCTCGCGGAGATTCCCCGCGACCGGTGGCATCGATGGCAAGGTCGGTTCCCGGCGACGCGTGAGCATGCAGCTGCGGTACGGCGGGCGTTGGCCCGGTGTTCGGCCGATGCCCGCGCTCTGGCGCAGGCAAGCGCTGTTCTCGGTACCGAATGCCCACTTCCGACCGCCGCCGAACTTGCTCGGCTTCGCGACCCCACTTCAGCGATGGAAGCCCTCCACAATGCCGGTCTGCTGAGAATGCGGGCGCAACCAGGGGTCATCACCCTCGTCTTCCCCGATCCGATGACACAGGCCGCAGTGGCCGACGAACTCGGACCCGCCCGGTGGCGCACGTTGCACGAGCGCGCCGTGACCCTCGTCGACAACGAGGGCGCTGCGCTGCATCACGCGGCCAGTGCGGCGCCCCTACCCGACGAAGACCTCGCTGCGCGTCTCGACCGGTACGCCGAAGTCCGCGCCGGCGTCGGCGCATGGTCGGACGCGGCCACATCCCTGATCACCGCCAGCCGGATCAGCCCCGGCGCGGACAACCGAGCAGACCGCTTGATTCGGGGAGTCGACGCGCTGATCGGTGCCGCACTACTTCCTCGAGCTCTGACCTTCCTCTCCGATGTCGAGGCCGCCCCACCCGGACCGATGCGCAGCGCAGTCCTGGGCTACCTCGCCATCCAACGCGGGCGCCGGGCGGAGGCGAACCAGACACTCATCTGTGCATGGGATGCGCTCGGCGATCCGGCCGACGATACGGCCACCGCCGCGATGATCTGCCAGCGAATGGTTCTGCACTCGCTGGCAGCACTACGCAGCGATGACATAGTGATGTGGGCGGACCGCGCCGCATCGCTCGTCGACTCCAGCACTCCGGCTGCGATCGAATCCGAAGCGATTCGCGGGTTGGGACTGGCGATGTCGGGGAGGGTTGGTGAGGCCAAGCCCGCGTACGCTCGATTGGCGCAGCGGATTCGGCTCGGAGAGCAGCGCCAACGCGTCGGAATGGCCGAAGGTTGGCTCGCCCTCGCCCTCGATGATCCCGAGTCCGCCCGCGCCGAACTCGAACGAGCCGAATGTACGAACCATCGCGGCGGATCGCTTCGGATCTCGCTGTGGGCGCAAGCGTGGCTGGCCCGCACGTATTTTGTGCTCGGCGATTGGGACGATGCATTGCGTACTGTCGACCGCGCGGCAATGCAACTCGACACCGCGGGCGTGGATCTGCTCCGACCACTTGTTCATTGGACGGGAGCGCAGATTCACGCCCTGCGCGGAAACTGGCCTGCCTCCCGGGAGCACCTGCGCCGTGGCCGTGCCGGCAATAATGACTACGCGATCATGCTCGTCCCAGCGCGAATCGCGATGGCGCAGTATGCCGAAGCGTCCGCTGATTATGTCAGCGTCCTCCGCCATCTGCAGGCACTGGAACAGGTCGATCAACGGCATGCTCTCAACGAACCCGGCTTCTGGCCGTGGGTCGACATGTATGCCAATGCCCTGATCATGACCGGCCGCGTCGACGAGGCCGACGCGTTCCTGCAACCTCACGAACGGCTCGCAACCGAGAGGAATCACCGCTCCACAACTGCTCGTCTGCGCACCATGCGCGGTCGCATCGCCGGCGCACGAGGCGAGATCGACACCGCAATAGATGCGTTCGACGCGGCACTCGAAAATCTCGCGGCACTGTCGATGCCGTACGAGCAGGCCCGGGTGAACTTCGTGTACGGGCAGACACTGCGCCGCGCCGGACGCCGCCGCGATGCAGATGCGGTGATGCGCAGCGCCCGTGAGCTCTACATCCTTCTCGGTGCAACGGAATACGCGAGAAGATGTGATCGCGAACTCTTAGCGGGAGGTCTCGGGGGCGGCACGCGAAGAGGCGAAATAGTTTCCTCCCGCATGGTCCTGACGCCTCAAGAGGGTGCGGTGGCCAGACTGGTCGCGAGTGGAAAACGAAACAAGGAGGTCGCGGACGAAATGTTCGTATCCGTCAAGACAGTGCAGTACCACCTGACTCGCATCTATGCGAAGCTCGGCATTCGCTCACGCAGCGAACTCGCAGCCCATCTGCCGCTCCACCCCCTCGCAGTCGCCGACTACGCGCTGCCCCGGTCGTGAATCCGGTCGAGCCGGCAATGGCGCAGATGAACGCTGTACATAGGGCTCTCACCACCACTTCGCCACCTGCCGATCCGGCGCACCTGCCCGCGCTCTGTGTGGCCGACGTCGAGGCGGCGGCGGAGCGGATCTCGGCGGTAGTGCCGCCGACGCCGCTCGAATATTGTGAGCGACTGTCAGCCCTCACCGGTGCCGACGTCTACCTCAAACGTGAGGACCTCACCCGCGTCCGCTCGTACAAGCTGCGCGGTGCATACAACGTCATGGCACAGCTTTCCGCTCGCGAACGTGAGGCAGGCGTAGTCACAGCGAGTGCAGGCAACCATGCCCAGGGCGTGGCTTATGCGTGCCGGGACATGGGTGTGACGGGGCGGATCTACGTGCCCACGCGAACTCCGAAGCAGAAGCGGGATCGCATCCGTGCTCACGGTGGGGCCTTCGTCGAGCTCATTGCGGTAGGCGACACGTTCGACGCGGCGGCAGAGGCCGCGGCTGACGATGTCGCACGCACTGGGGCCACGATGGTTGCGCCGTTCGACGATGCCCGTACCGCGGCGGGGCAGGGAACCATCGCCCGCGAGCTACTCGCCCAGTTGCCCTCGGCGCCGGACCTGGTTCTGGTTCCCGTGGGTGGTGGTGGTTGCCTTGCCGGAATCGCTGCATACCTGCAGACCACGTCGCCGCGCACGTCGATCGTGGGGGTGGAACCGACCGGCGCGGCGTCGATGGCCGCCGCGCTCGCCGCGGGCGGTCCGGTGACCCTGCCGGACGTGGATCCGTTCGTCGACGGGACAGCCGTCAAGCGCGTCGGAGACCTCCCGTACGCGGTGGTATCCCGCCTCGCCCGCGATATCTCCCTCGACTCGACTTCACCGGTCATCGTGGAGCGGCACAACGACTGCCGCGTCACCGGACAGATCACGATGACTCAGGTGGACGAGGGTGCCGTATGCACGGCGATGCTCGACCTATATCAAAACGAGGGCATCATCGCCGAACCGGCTGCCGCGCTCTCCGTAGCCGCACTTGCGGGCCTGCCCCTCGTGTCGGGAACGACTGTCGTGTGCGTGATTTCGGGCGGCAACAACGACGTTTCGCGCTACAACGAGGTCATCGAGCGATCACTCGTGCACCGCGGTCTCAAGCACTACTTTCTGGTGGACTTCCCGCAACAGCCCGGAGCGCTGCGCCGGTTTCTCGATCAAGTGCTCGGTCCCGACGACGACATCACCATGTTCGAGTACATCAAGCGCAACGACCGTGAGTTCGGTGCCGCACTGGTGGGGATTGAACTGCACGCGGCCGACACCCTGCAGCTGATCCTCGCGCGGCTGGACGCCTCACCACTGGAAGTACAGCGTATTGCGCCGGGCACACCGGTCTTTCGGTACCTCATCTGATTGATGCAGGTGATCTTTCGTGCGCAGTGGATCACGCTGGTCGATCGGGTCCACCAGGCGGTATCAGCTGCGAGATTCGCAGTCCCGGCCGGTGTACCAGGCGGGTAGTAGTTCCATGAGGTGTTCGACGAGTTCCTCGGGGGTGGCGTCGAAGTCGTCTTCGAGCCATTCGTCGAGGAACCCGACCACTGCGCTCGCGATCATGCTGGCCGCGAGGTGAGGTCGCAGTCCCGGGGGCAGTCGAGGGTTGTCGACGATCCCGGGTTCGATGTCGGCGGCCATCGAGCGGACCGCTCTCGTGTGAACCTTCCGCGAAAGGGGTAATGCGAGAACGGCGACATAGAGGGAGCGGTGCTCGACATAGTGGCTGACGAGCTGCGCATGCGATTCGCGCACCTGTGCGGGCCACTCGAGGGTGGAATCGGAGCGCACAGCCTGGTTGATCACGGCCAGTTGCAGGTACGCCCGCTCGACGACCTGGAGAGCGAGTTCGTCGAAGCTCGCGAAATGGGAATAGAATGAGGTCTTCGAGATCCCCGCTTCGCGGACGATCGCGGGGACCGATATCGGTTCCTCCCGGCGCGCGACGAGGCTTTCGACTGCGTCAAAGATCTTCGCTCGCGTACGAGGCACGCGGGGGTCCCGCGATTCGCCGTGAGTTTTGCGCACGATCTGGATCTGCGACATATCGGCGGACTCCATCTCCATCTCATCAGAGTACGACCCGCCGGCGACGTAACCGGCGGGCCGGGTTCTCGAATGATCACCCCACCGAATGGCTGTCTCTAGAACTTTGTGATCACCACGCGCGTGATCGACGGATCCTCGAGCGAGGCGTAGCCCTCCGCGACCTCTTCCAGTGAGATCTCCTTGGAGACGAGGCTGTCGAGTTGGATTCTGCCCGAAAGGTACATGTCGACGTACCGGGGGACATCACGCTGCAGCACGCCCGAACCCATGTAGATACCGGTGATCGTCTTCTGTCCTTGGAGCAGGTCGTATCCGTCGACGGTCATGGTCTGTCCGGGCGTGACGCCGACGACGTACAGTCCTCCGCCTTTTGCCAGCATCGCGATTCCTTGCTCCTGCACGGCACCGATGCCGACGAAGTCGAACACGTAGTCGGCACCTGTTCCGGTGATCTCCTGCACCGCCGCGACGGCATCCGTCCGGGTTGAGTTGATCAGGTGCGTCGCCCCGAACTGCTTCGCCTTGTCGAGCTTGGTGTCATTGACGTCGATCACGATGATCGGAGAGGCTCCGGCGATGACCGCGCCATTGATGGCATGCAGGCCGACTCCTCCCGCCCCGACGATGACGACGCTCTCGCCTACCTGGACTTCTGCCGTGTTCAGTACCGCTCCCGTGCCGGTGAGCCCGCCGCAGCCGAGCAGTGCAGCTTGGGGGAAGGGCATCTCGCGCGAGATCTTCACGAGTTGGTTCGAGTGGACGAGCGCTTGCTGTGCGAATCCGCCGAGGCCGAACCCCTGGGTGACGTCTGCTCCGGTGCGAGTGAGCCGCGGCGCCTGCCCTGCGGCGCGAAGGGTGGCTTCGGGATGCAGACACTGGTGGCTGCGGCCGTCCAGGCAATTCATGCAGTGACCGCAGTACTGGATGAGGGAGCCGACCACGTGGTCACCGGCCGAGAAGTCGGACACGTCGGCTCCGACCTTGGTTACCACACCGGCGACCTCGTGGCCGAAGACTGCGGGAACGGGGTAGCCGAGGTCGTAATTGGCCACACTCATGTCGCTGTGGCACAGCCCCGAGGCCTTGACGTCGAGCAGGACCTCCATGCCGATCGGGTCGTCGATGGTCACCTCCTCGGTGTGGAATCCACCGCCGAACTCGTTGACGACAACTGCTTTCATGTCTGAATCTCCTTGGGGTTCGGAAGCGCTCGCAGCTGTGGGTAGCTGGGGGTGTGCTCACCGTACATCTTCTGAACTTCAGTTCGGAAGATTTTGAACTCAAGTCCGGAAAGTCTGGTGCAAACGAAGTGCGCCGGGTTACTGTCGTGACGTAATTTGAATGTGGCGAAGACCACGTTCTGCCGGAGTCGAGGGCATCGATGTCAATCGACGACACGTGCGTCGCACAACGATGTCGCCTCGCAGTGCATCCGCTCGAGCATCGGAGCTCGTGCTGTGAAATGGAGACGAAGTGACCGTAGAAGCTCCCACCCCCCACGTCGCGAAGGAAGAGCTAGAGAGGATTCTTCGAACCCAGCGCGACGCATTCCTTCGAGAAGGTCACGTCAGCGCGGCAGTTCGGCGCGACCGAGTCAGCCGGGTGGCTGTGACGATTCTCGACAACATCGACGCAATCTCCGAGGCCCTGAGCCTCGACTACGGATTTCGGCCACCCGAGCTGACGAAAGCTTTCGAGGCCACGTCCTGGGTCTCCGACGTGCAAGCTACCCTGGCGTCGCTCGAGGATTGGATGGAACCGACCGACGTTCCCGGCGGATTCGTGCAGCACAAGCCCAAGGGCGTGGTGGGCGTCATCGGCGCGTGGAACTTCCCGATCATCCTTGCTTTCGAGCCGGCAATGGCCGCTCTCGCCGCAGGAAACCGCGTGATGCTGAACTTCTCCGAATTCCACTCCCGGACAGGATGCCTCATCAAGGATGTCTTCTCCGAGAGCCTCGACGAGACCGAGTTCGCGGTGATCAGCGGCGATCTTGCCACCGCCCAGGCATTCGCAGAACTCGAGCTGGACCACCTGTTCTTCACCGGGTCTCCGGGCGTCGGCAGCCTCGTCGCTCAATCGGCGGCAAAGAACCTGGTTCCGGTCACCCTGGAACTGGGTGGAAAGAATCCCGTCGTCGTCGCGCGAGACGCAGATCTGGAACTCGCGGCGCATCGAATCGCCGGAACCCGCGCCCTCAACAGCGGCCAGATCTGCCTTTGCCCCGACTACGTTTTCGTGCCCCGGGAACGCAGGGACGACCTCGTCGCGGCACTCCGTCAAGAATTCGAGGTGCTGTTCCCCGACTTCCTCCACAATCCCGGCGTGGTTTCGATCGTCAACGACCGAAACTACGACCGCGTGGTCGGCCTCGTCGAGGACGCGGTGGCAAAGGGCGCGACCAAGATCGTCGTCGCCCCCGAGACCGAGCTGGGCAACCTGCCCGACCGCGCATCACGACGAATTCCACCGACGATCCTGCTCGACGTCCCAGAGGCGGCAACGATTTCCCGCGAGGAGATCTTCGGACCGATTCTCCCCATTTACGTCTACGACACCATCCAAGAAGTGGTCGACTACCTGCAGGAACGGCCCACCCCGCTGGGATCGTACTGGTACGGAGAGGACACAGAGGAATTTCGCACATTCCTCGACCGGACGAACAGCGGCGGAGTGACCCGCAACGACGGCATTTCCCACGCCTTCCTTCCAGGTGCCCCGTTCGGGGGGTTCGGCAACTCAGGCACAGGGGCCTACCACGGCAAGAAGGGTTTCGAGACCTTCACCCACCAACGCACCGTGGCGAACGTGACCCAGGAACGCGGGATCTCCGACGGTCTCAACGGGCGAGCCCTGCTCGAAGAGGAATTCCAATTCGCGATCAACCAGGCAGTCACCGGCGCTGCCAAAGCGTTCCGTGACTACCTGAAGTAGCGAGACCAAGGGAAGGGCAGGAAAACGATCCGCAGCATTTGTCCAAGAACGCCAACCGGCACCGCCGAACCACCCAGTCGGACACCACCCCAGCAGGACCACTGTCCGCGGACGACCTTGCCGGCTCATCGAAGCCCTCACCGGGGAACAAGTGGGCCCCGGGGCCCACGCCAGAGAGCGCCGAAGGTCCTGCTCGGCGAGCAAGAGACTGAGTTGCGGGACTGGCAACCCGCATAGGGCGGTGCTCAGGTTTTCGACTTCAGATTCGAGACCGGCACAAGGAGTGTGCTCATCGATGTTCGCGTTCCCGACTCTCACCGAAGCGGGGACGCGGACAGGGGTCTGGAGAACGATTCTCAGGCTGCCGCGTCAGCCCGGCCAGTTGGTCAGCACGCGCTGCTCGAGCTTTCCGGGATAACCCTGCTCGAACGACAGTGAAGGTTACGGCCCTTCTCCGAAGTCGGCTGAAAGCGTGTCGTAGACGATCTTCGGACCTCGTCCGAAAGCGTACTCACCCTCTTCGTAGCGCTGTGGCAACCGAACGATCCGTTGATCTTCGGAAACCGCGTGCCGACCCGGGGGTGCACGCGAGTGGAGATAGCCCACACGACATCCGACAAGTTTGCCGGATCGATATCGTCGTCGACGAGGAACACCTTGGGGATGAACAGCATGGTATCGGTCTCGAACAGAACCTCGCCCACCTGTTTCGCGAATTCTTCACTCGAGACGCCCGGCAGCTTGTCACGCCAGTCTTCCGGCACGACGACGAGGAGCCAGTGCACCGCGGCGCCCTCCGGTGCCCACACCGCCTTCACCGGGAGCTTGGCGGCCCGCAAGTGGGTCAGCGCGTCAGCGGCGATCCCCATTGCCCAGATCGTGTGTGACTCGTCCGTCGGACGACCGGCCACAACGAGGGGCCAGATCGGATCATCGCGGTGAGTGATCGTCTCGACATGGAACGTGGGCTGCAGCGACGAGCCGGTGCCGAGGTATCCGCCGTACTCGCCGTACGGACCTTCCATGCAATCGCGGGCAAGGGAATCCCCGACACGCACGAGATTGCCGGTGCCGGTCCTTGAACCATCGCATAGCGCATCGGCTCGCTTAGCTCGACCCACTCTGCCCACACTTGACCGATGTGCTGGCTCGGCACGACGAGGCCGACCATTCTCTGACCATCGACCTTCATGACACGGGCGATTGACCAACTCACCCACCTGCCGTCGGGCGTCTTCACGATCAGGGTTCCCCAGGTGTTGGCGTAACGTCCGCCATCCTTCCCGTGACCGAATGGGATTGAGAACAGGCCGAGGGTCGCATCCTTGCCGCGGAGAATGTTTTGATGACAGGGGCGCCTCGGACGAGTCGACGAGGTCGGGCGGCTCGACCGGGATATCGCGAGCTTCCGCAAGGGCATCGACAATGTCGGGGCCAGTCGACTGCGGGAGGCAGGCCCAGTGACAGAGCGACTCGTGCGTGCGGCATGTCCGGCCGAGAGGGCAGCGCGGCCGGTGCACCGAGGATTCGAAAAACCCGTCGCGGTGCCCTCGATGTTCTCTAACAGTGTTGCACCAGAATCTATTTCACAATTGCGGCGCGTGATTGCGCCGGGCTCGAGATCGCCGTCGACCTGCCGAGTGATGGGAAGCCGTCTTCAACGCCGAAAATCATTCGAAGGGAGACCGATGTTCGATTTCTTTCGAGGTCCACCCCCGTGGTGTGCGCCATGTCGGTGAACGATGACGGTCGATCCTTCGACGCACACGATCCTCTCGAGGGCTCTACGGAATGAAGTTCATGAAACGTGAAGTCCGCAAGGTCGGCGGCGATGTGAGGTTCGATCGCACCCCGTCGGGAGGTTTGTCCGTCACGGCCAGTTTCCCGATCGGCTCCGATAAGGCGGTATCGAGTTGAGCGAGGTGTCGGAACCGCGCCGGATCGGTGTCTTCTCGATCGACGACCACGAGATAGTCCATGCAGGCCTCGAGCGGCTGGCCCAGCGGGAACCCGACTTCGTCTTCCTCGGAGCGGCAGCGAGCGTCGCGAGTGCGGAGAAGGACGCCCTGCGCGGCTCCCCGGACATCGTCATGCTGAATCTCTTCATCGGCGATGAGCAGGGGTGGTCGTTGTGTCGCGACCTACTCGCCGCCTCGCCCACCACCAAGGTGGTCTTCTACACCGGGTACGGCAATGCCCAACTCGTGGACCGGGTAATGCTGTTGGGGCGGATCGGGATACATTCTCACAGCGGCGAGCATGGCCACGCCTCCGGACATGCTGAGAACAGTCGTCCGCTCCGGCCAGTACATCGATCCCCGTACTCCTGAAGGAGTGGGCGGACGCGCGCCGGGTAGCCGCCGAGAAACCGGCGTTCAACGAGCGTGAGCTCTCGATCGTGTCCATTATCGCCGCCGGCGTCGACAACTACGCCATCGCGGAGCGCATGAACCTCACGTCCACACGGTGAAATTTCGCATCGGGAAGATGCTCGAGAAGACGGGAGAATCCAATCGCGCCGGGCTGGTTCGCTATGCAGAGGGAGCGATTCCTCATCGAGTAGGGGCTGTACAGGAAGGCGTCAGTTGACCGGATCGTTGGTCGACTGTTGATCGATCCGTTGCGTAGTAGGTGTGAAGGCATCAGCTGTTTGACAGTGGCTCCGGAGCCGGCTGGGCAACTAGGTGTGCGGCGGTGAGCGCTCCGGACGCAATCGCCTGCTGCACACGGAACTTCTGAATCTTGCCGGTGGGAGTCATGGGGAGTCTGTCGGTGAAATACCACAGCGAGGGCGTCTTGTGCGCCGCGATTCGGTCGCGACACCAGGTCTTCAATGCGGTCGCGTCCGGCGGATTGGCCGGGTCCGTCGGTCGCACGACGGCGCCGATCTGCTCGCCCCACTTTTCATCCGGAACCCCGACGATCGCCACCTCGGCCACGTCCGAGTGCTGGAAAAGCAGCTCTTCGATCTCGCGCGGATAGATGTTGAGTCCGCCCCGGATGATCATGTCCTTGAGGCGTCCGGTGATCCGCAGAAATCCTCGTTCGTCCATCGTGGCGAGATCACCCATGTACAACCATCCGTCGGCGTCGATGGTCGCGGCCGTTTCGTCCGGCATGTCGGAGTAGCCGAGCATCGTCTGGTAACCGCGACAGCAGATTTCGCCCTGCTCGCCGATCGGCAGAACCTCACCGGTCACGGGGTCGATGATCTTCACTTCCAGCTCCGGCAGTGGCTGTCCCACGGTAGTGGCCTGATCGGCGGGGTCGTCCTTGACCCGGGTCTGGCTGATCACTCCGTGCATCTCGCTCTGCCCGAACAGAATCGTGAACTGGCAGTCGAGTTCCTCGATGACCCGTTCGACCAGCGACTGGGGAACTGCGGCGGCACCCGACAGGACGGTATGGAGGCTCGACAGGTCACGACGTCGGCGATCAGGATGCTCGAGAAGCGAGATGAGCATCGTCGGGACCATCAGTGAGTGTGTTCCGCGGCAGGTTTCGAGCATCTCGAGCATCAGCGCGGCGTCGAAGCCGGGCAGGACGACATAGGTTCCGTGCGCGGCGAACGTTCCGAGTTCGGTGACGGCGCCGCCTCCGATGTGGTACATCGGCATCGCGTTGACGCAGACGACATGGTCCACCAGCCCTGCCCTCTCGAACACGAAGGTGGCTTCGTTGACGATGCCTTTGTGATGCAGCAGTGCACCTTTGGGGAATCCGGTGGTTCCGGACGTGTACTGGATCTGCACCGGGGCGGTGGATGCGACCACGGGGAACTCCGCTGCCGGATCGCCGGTCGCGACGAACGCTCGCCACTCGCTCGTCGGAACGACCTTGCGGAGGGTGGGCAGCGATGGCCGGACCTCCGTCAGAACTTTCGTGAGGTCCGCGCCGCGATAGGTCTCCCGGTAGAAGAGTCCGACACTGCGGGACTGGCGCAGGATGTATTCGAGTTCGTGGGCGCGGTAGGCGGGATTCACACCCACCACCACCATCCCGGCCATCGCGATCGCTTGTTGCAGGATCACCCAGTCGGCGCTGTTGGGTGCCCATATCGCGATCCGGTCGCCGGGTGCGAAGTGGGCGAGCAGTGCCCTGGCCGCATCCTCGGCGTCGGCGAGGAGTTCGCGGTACGTCCATTCTCGCCGATCGGCCGCATCGGGCGTTCCGTCGACGAGGGCGAGGCGGTCGGGTTCTGCTGTCGCGGCCTCGCGCAGCAGGCCGCCGACGGTGATGTCGCGGACGCCTGAGCTCGGTGTCGCCGGCCAGAGAGACTTTTCGAGGGGCATGATGCAATCCTGCCTTCGGGCTGTGCGGTGTGCTGGGGAGTTGGAGGTGGGCGAGTGAGCGCCCGCTACCGGGAAGCCGGAATCGGCTGTGAAGTGCTGTCTCGGTCAGAAGCAATGTAATACATATCTGGAGCCGATAGCTGCGAATCGGTCAAATAGTTTGGATTGGGCTGCCGGCGGCCACCGAACCCTCATCCCGCCGAGATGCCGCCGTTCGGACTCACCGCTTGACCGGTGATCCGACGGGCCTGCGGACTGCACAGGAACAACACGAGGTCGGCCACGTCGGCCGGCTCGGCGACCCCCAGCGACGCCAGTCGAACAGCCTTCTCGAAGAGCTTTGCGCTGAACGGCTCGGCCATGACGCGGTCGTAGGCACCCGTGTCCCGGATGAGCGACGGTGTCACGGCGTTGACGCGGATACCGTCGCGTTTGGCTTCCATCGCAAGTGTTTTGGAGAACATCACGATGGCGGCCATCGCGGCGCCGATGACGGACTCACCGGGGGTGGGATGCTTGGCGGCGTCGGAGGCTATGTTCACGATCACGCCGCCGTGCTTCGCCCGCATGTGCGGAAGTACGGCGCGGCACATGTTGAGGGGACCGAGTGCCTGCTGCAGCAGGATGGCGGGAACGTCCTCGGGCGGCGTCTCGTGAAAGAGGTTCGGCGTGAACGCGCTCACCGTGCTGTTGATCAAGATGTCGGCAGGTCCAAGCGAAGCACCCAGTTCCTCGGTCACCCTGGTCGCTTCCGCCGGGTCGTTGACATCGCCTGAGGCGAAGAAGGCCCAGACACCCGAGGCGAGTGATCGGACCTCCGTCGCCGCCTTCTCTCCGCGCTCGACATTGCGGCCGACCAGACCGATGCGCTGGGTGCCCGCCCGGACGCACTGACGGGCCACCTGCAGGCCGACTCCACTCGTCCCGCCCACGATGTAGACGGTGGCCTCCGACAGGTCCGGCACCCAGACTTCGTGTGTGTCTGTACTCATCGGATGTTCCTTTGCAGTTCGAGGGGCACCGGTTCGCCGGTGCCGGGATGGGGATGGCCGGGGCTGCTGTCGCAGTCCTGGCAGTGGGGCGTTCCGGCCGACAGACTCACCTGGAATTGTTCCTCCGTCGCGGCGTCGGATGGTGCGGGTGAGACGGTTCCGCCGGCGTAGTCGTCACGCGCCAGCAGTCCGGCACCGTACGCGCCCGCGATCTGGGGCTGATCGAGTACTTCCACCGGGTGTCCCAGCGCGCGCGACACGTGCAGACGCGCGGCCGGGTTCTTCGCCACTCCGCCCGTCATCACCGTCGGCGTTGCCTTACCCACCTGCGCCACCAGTCCGAGTGTGCGCGCCGCGACCGCTTTGTGCACCGACGCCGCGATGTCGGCCTTCTCGCGGCCCTGTGCCAGCAGTGAGATCACCTCGGTTTCCGCGAACGTGGCACACATGCTGCTGACTTCGAGGCTCTCGGAACCGGCGAGGGCGAGTTCGCCGACTGCGCTGACGTCCACCTCCAGTGCCCGGGCGAGCACGTCGAAGAAGCGCCCGGTCCCGCTCGCGCACCTGTCGTTCATGGCGAACCGTTCCACGAGGCCGTCGTCGTCGACGATGATCGCCTTACTGTCCTGTCCGCCGATATCTATCACCAGTCGCACACCCGGGTGCAGGGCTGCGGCACCGCGTGCATGGCAGGTGATTTCGGTGAACGTGCGGTCCGTGCCGGGAACCAACTTGCGCCCGTAGCCGGTACTGATGGTGCGCCGGATGTCGGCCTGCGAGACGCCCGCAGCGGCCATCGCACCGTCCATTGCACGGGCGACCGCCTCGCGGCTCACCGCGCCCATCTGGATGACACTCGATCCAACCAGGGCGCCACTCTCGCCGACCACGGCGGCCTTCGCCGTCGTCGACCCGAGGTCGACGCCCATGACGAACCAACTTCCGGTAGTCATGCGCTAGACCACTGACTTCATCCGTTGTACGTCGATGGCCTCGAGCATGGCCTCCAGACGACTGTCGAACAGTTCGTCGTTGTAGAACGACGCGTCGGCGACGTCGCCCTCGAAGAAGAACGACTTGACACCACGCTCCTTCTCGGCCGCCCGGGCCAGCATCGTCTGCGGATTGGTCATCGCCCGGCACGTCCGGGTCGAGTGGAACGCGATCCCGTCGATGGAGTACTCGTCCAGGCGCTTGAGTAACAGTTCCTGCAGGTTCTTCAATCCGTGGTTCAGCGGGCAGAGCAGGTAGTGCTGCGCCATGCCCCGGAGGGGATTGTCCACGTCGATGAGCTGAGGTTCCTGCCAGAACGACTCGTGGGTGTAGCGACCGGCGACGACGGCGACGTCGTACTCGGCGAATTTCCGGGTGAGGAAGCCGAGCTTGTTCCAGTTCATGATGCCGTCGAAGTACACGCGGTAGCGTTCGTCCGCCACCGCGCTGACCCCGTCGGCGACCCGCTGTTCGAGTTCGGCCTTCACTCCGGCGAAGTAGTCGACGAGCCCCTGGTTGCCGGGCAGGAAGTTGATCGGTGCGATGCTCGCGACCCAGTCCCAGTAGGTCGCCGGAGTGGGGGCCTGCGTGCAGAGTGCCATTCCCTCGAGACGCAACTCGGACGCGCGTTTGATGTAGGACATGCTCTCGCTGAGCGCATCCCAGTCGAACGGCCGCCCGGTCTGGTGCTCGAGGAAGGCGATCAGCTCGCGCAACTGCCCCTCGACGTACTTGCCGACCTCGTCCCACTCCTCGCCCCGCATGTAGCCGGCGTCGGGCTTGTTGCCCCACAGCATGGGAATGGAGACGTTGAACAGCGGGAGCTTTCGATCGAAGACCCGGTACGTCATGGCGTCCCACTGCTGGCCGGTGCTGCATCCGGCGTAGCCGTTGACGAAGAAGTCCGGGGCCGGCAGTTTGCTTGCCAACTCCTGCTGGTCGACCATGCCGACCACCCCGGTCTCCCGTTCGGCGGCGGATTGGTGGGTGAGCACGGCGCAGCCCAGATGTGTCCGCGCATAGGAGCAGAGCTCGCCGATGTAACCGTACTCGGCACCTGCTGCCTGGGCGGGTCCTTCGAGGTGCTGGGCGGCCAGGCGTGCGGCGAACGCTTCGCCGTGACACCACTCCAGGCCTGCGGCCTGGAACAACGGGTTCAGTGCGGCGCCGTTGTACCAGACGACATGCTTGCCGCGCTCCTTGGCGGTGAAGATGTTGTCCCAGTAATCGGCCACCATCTTGCCGCCGACCCGCGTACTCGACAAACGGCGGGCCTTTTCCTTGCTGGTCTGTTCGATCGGCATTGCGAACTCCTCTGAGGGTGAGTCGAATTCAGGACGGGACGGGTACGCGCTGGCGGCGAATGCGCTCCACGAAGGTCTCGATCTTCGTGCGGAGTGTCTCGACGGGGTTGCCTTCGTGCTCGGTCTCGAGGAGCAGCAGCGGTATCCCGTGCGCGTCGAGCGCCTTGCGTAGCTCCGGGTAGTAGAGCATGTGGGGTTCGCAGAACTTCGCCATCAAGACGACGACGCCGTTGGAGCGGCTCTTCTCGAGTGAGTCGATCAGGTAGGTGTCCCAATCGACCCCGACGGTGACTCGTGTGGGGCATGGGGCGTTGTCGTTGCGCTCCAGGTACCACTCCGACAGCGCCGCCAGCGGGTCGCCGTGCTCGGGCACGTCGGTCGAGATGTACCGGAATCCGGTGTACAGGTCGTCGTCGACGACGATCACTCCGGATTCCTCGATCACATCGAGAACTTCGGGGCGCGGGGCGTGGCAGAAGTGCCCGGAGAGGTGCAATCGCACCAGATCGTCGGGTGCGTCGGCATTGAAATCGAGCCGATCGAGAAGGCGGCCCAGCGCGGCGTTGTGTTCTTCGATATCCATCACCATGCTCGACTTCACGAGTACCTGCATGTCGCTTGCGGTGATGCGCGCACTGCCGGTGCGCCGCAGGTCGTAGAGTTTCCGGAGCAGGCGTCGATTCGTGTTGAACACCCGGATGCTGTGGGCAAGAGCCTCGTCCGTGATCGTGGTACCGACGACCTCTTCGATCTCGTCCTTCAGTTCGTGCACTCGGCCCGCTACCCGCGGCTTGGTCCACGGATCGTCCATCGCGCTGGTGAATTGCGCGAAGTGCACGGGTTTCTCGGGTCGTGCCCAGCGGATCACGTCGACCGCGCCGAGGAGTTGCACACAGTGGTCGGCGGCGACGAAGCCGTCGAAGACGTCGAGTTCACCGACCGCGGCTTGGTCGGCGACGCTACGCGTGTAGCCGCAGTAGAACTCGGCAAGCAGGTTGCGCCCCTCCGTGATCGGGGTGCGGCTCTCCTGCACGATCACCGGCAGCGCACCTGCTGCGTGCACGATCTCGGACGGAAAGTTCATCGGAAAAGAACCGATCACCTGCTTCCCGCGCTTCGCTTTCCACGCCTGGGCGTAGGCGACCGGGTCATCGGCAGTGGCTCGCAGCGACGACATGACGGTCGGATCCAGTTCGTTCACATCTAGCCTCTCGACTTCGTGGACGGTGACACCGCGACGACTGACGAACTGCGTCGCGGCGACCTGACTTGAGATATTACGTTATTGGATAGATAGTAGCCAGAGTTGTCAAACATTAGCCGCTGAGAGAGTCGCGGCGTCCCCCCTTCGGAGGTTCCTGTGAAACGTGTGCTGGATGGACTGAAGATCGTCGAACTCGCCGGGATCGGCCCGTCGCCTCACGCTGCGATGCTGCTCGCGGACCTCGGTGCCGAGGTGGTGCGAGTCGAGCGTCCCGGGGGCGTGACGCAGTTGCTGCCCGTGGACAAGGACGCGGGACTGCGGAATCGCCGCTCCGTGAGTGCGGACCTCAAGGTTCCCGCCGACCTCGCGAAGGTGCTGAAGCTGGTCGACAAGGCCGACGTCCTCATCGAGGGTTACCGACCGGGTGCGGCGGAGCGTCTCGGCATCGGACCCGACGTGTGCCGCGAGCGGAACCCTCGGCTCGTATACGCCAGGATCACCGGGTGGGGCCAGGACGGCCCCCTCGCGCCCTACGCCGGCCACGACATCAACTACCTCGCACTCAGTGGTGCGTTGAACGCCATCGGACGGGAGGGCGAACGGCCGCTCGCGCCGCTCAACCTGGTCGCCGACCTGGGCGGCGGTTCGATGCAGGCCGTCATGGGAATTCTCGGTGCCCTGTACGCACGGGCGCAGTCCGGCATCGGAGATGTTGTCGACATCGCGATGGTCGACGGGGTGAGTGCGCTAATGACGATGTTCTGGACACTCACCGAGAACGGGCTGTGGTCCGATCGGCGGGGCACCAATGTCATCGACGGCGGAGCGCCATTCTACGACACCTACGAGTGTGCCGACGGGCGGTACATCGCGGTCGGTGCAGTCGAACCGGTCTTCTATGCGCAGCTACTGGAGGGACTGGGACTCGACCCGGCGGGTCTGCCGGACCAGTACGACGAGTCGGCGTGGCCGACGCTGCGGAAAACCTTCGCCGAGGTTTTCGCCACGCGGGACCGGGACTCGTGGGTGCAGGCGTTCGCCCGGCTCGATGCCTGCGTGACACCGGTGCTGGCCCTCGACGAAGTGCCGGATCACCCGCACATCGCGGCGCGCAACACGATCGTGAGTGCGTTCGGACAGCGTCAGCCGGCCGCAGCACCGCGGTTCGCGAGCGCGCATGACGCAACATACGACGCGCCCCGGACGCCCGGCTCCGATACCGAGGCCGTCTTCCGCGACTGGGGTGTCGATGACGATCGATGACCGGCCCGGAGGGGTGTCGTGGCAAGGGGGCGACCCGATGCGCGACGATGACACTCATGTCTGACTCGAAACCGTCCGACTCGAAACAGGTGCCCGCACCCGACAAGGAGGCGGCGTCGACCGGCAGTGCGCGGTCCGTCCTCGTCACCGTGCTCGGTGAGCTCGTCGAACCCTACGGGCAACCGGTGCGGACAGCTGCGCTTCTCTACGTCCTCAAAGGACTCGGGTACGGGGAGCATGCCGCCCGGCAGGCTGTCGCGCGGACGGGTTCCGCGGGCCTCATCGCCGCCGACCGGAACGGTCGCGAGACGCTGTGGACGTTGACGGACAAGGCCCATCGGCTCTTCAGCGAAGGCGAACTCCGGGTGTTCTCCACCGACGTGGACACCACGCAGTGGGACGGTCGGTGGCTCGTCGTGAATGTGCCGATCCCGGAGTCACACCGCTCGACCCGCAAGAAACTGTATGCCGCGCTGCGGTGGGCCGGCTTCGGGAATCCGACGCCCGGCGTCTGGGTCACCCCCCACGTCGACCGCGCCGCGGAAGCGGCGAGGACCATCGAGGCCCTCGGATTGGCTCCCAACACGGTCTCGTTCGTCGGGGCGCTCGCCGTTCCTGGAATCCCCGAAGACGAACTCGTCCGCCGCTCATGGGATCTGGACGCCGCCGAGAAGGAGTACGACCGACTCCTCGACCGATTCGACGCTCGCACATTCGAGCCGGGCGACGAGCTGCTGTTCGCGCACCTGGAACTCGCGGACGCGCTGCGGCGCATGCCCTACATGGATCCCCGACTGCCCGAGGTGCTGCTGCCCGACTGGCGCGGTCTGAAGGCCGCGCGGCGCCTGCGAGACCTGCGCGCGGAGTGGACCCCCACCGCGCACGCGCAGTGGCGTCGCATCGCCGGTCTCGACTGACCGCGACAGTGTGGGGCCGGCGGCACAAACATCGGCCGCTCGAACGAGACGCGGGCCGCCCGGTCTCGATCGGATAGCACCCACCACCAGGGGCGGCGAAGGACCGTGCGGACTCGGAGGATCTCGCTGGAGGATCGTGTGTAGGTCGTCTTCCGGGGCTACGAGGCTCGTGCCATCGGCGCGCCGTTGCACGACCACGCGGGAACGCTCGAGTACGAGTCGGATGGGGTCCCCCGGGTCATCGTCTGCATTCATGTGTCACCAGTTCCATCCTGCCTGCTCGCGGTCCCCGGGTGGGTTGACGGCCGACACGAATCGGTAGGCGTTGTCAGGGACACTGTCGTCGTGGTCGGTGAAGGCGCACTGGAAATATTCGAACCGTCGGCCAGCTGACCGCGGATGAGTTCTGGCGCCCCGCAAGACGGACGAACATCCCTGACACAGGATGTCAGGGTATTGGTGCGAGCATGGTTCCACCGTTCGGCGCCGAACGTGAACGCGGATCGACGTAACCACAGACAAGGACCTCCATGCGCGAAACACCAGAAGAGCTCAAAGAACTCCAGGCCCTCCTCGACGCCTCCCTGTCCCACTCCACCACCCATCTGCGTTCGATCATCAACACCGAGCGCACACTGACCGCAGAGCAGCTCACCGAGGTCGTCACCGGCATGTGCACCCTCGCCCTGTCCACCGTCACAGCCAAGGGCGAGCCTCGAATCAGCGGTGTGGACGGGCACTTCCTGCACGGAAAGTGGCACTTCGGCACGGCGCGGGGGGCGGCCAAGGCCCGCCACCTCGCCGCCCGGCCCGCCGTCAGCGTCGCGCACATGCGCGGGGAGGACCTGGGCGTGTTCACACACGGCACGGTGGAAATCCTCAACCCCCAGGACGGCGAACCGGCCGCGGACTGGCCAGATCTGCTCACCTACTTCAAAACCTTGTACGGCGAAGACTTCTTCGACTGGGACAACGAGGTGGTCTACTACCGGCTGCATCCGCACTGGATCACCGTTTACGCCCCCGACATAGCGAAGCTTGCTGCGGAGTCCCGGTCCTGATTCAGCACGGAACGCACCGGGACCAGCCTGCGAGTCCTGTTTGACGATCCCTGTTCGGTCAGATCTGTGCACGGTCGTTGGCGCTACAGAGCCCCCGCCTTGGTGATGCACCTGGCCGGCGATGTCGAAGCCGGGATGTGTCTCGTCACCCGAGTGCACGGGTTCGGCGGACACGCGGGCGCGTCCCTGGTACCTGCTACTGGCGATAGATCTCCACGTGGGCGTTGGTGATCACGCCGGCATCCAAAGAGGGGGCACCCCAATTCGTGCTGCAAGCCCCCGTGGCCTGGCCTGTCGGCACGAATGAGGGACTGGACTGGCTAAACGGCCCGATCGCATAGAGCGGAAAGGCGTTGGGGATGCCGTGAAGGCCCCAACAGTCGACGATCAGCGCGTACTCCCTACCCGGGGGCGCATCGGTGTCATGGCAGGTCGCCGTCGCGCTGAAGGCATCCCGCTGGATGACGCAGTCCTGGGGGTCCGCCTGGGCGGCGCCGGAGCCGATGGTCGCGGCGAAGGCCAGCCCCGATACGACGGCGGTCGTGACGCGTGCCGCAGCGATAATTGTGTTTCTCATTGAGATCCTTTCAGTAGCAGGACGTCTGGTGTCGGGCAACCCCGCGGGCCCGTCCGATGACCGACGGCCCGCTCATCGTGCAAGGTGACGAAACGTTGCTGTTCTTTTGCGAATCCGCCAGGCACAGAAGAGGTCCGATGCGAAGAGTGGGTACGGCTATGCCACGGATGTTGTCCGGCGTCGAGTGGCCTGGTTCGGAAGGTCTCGGGTCGAGGAGCGGGCAGCCTGATCGGGGTGTCACCGACCATCGGCCACAGCCGGGCTCAGCCCACAGATGGACATTCTCTGGCAAGTACCGTAGCTACGTGGCCGAGCGTCTGGCCGGTTCAGATGACGATGGGTGCACCCGTGACGAGGTCCCAGAGTCCCAGGCCCAGGAACAGCACAGCACCCACTGCTGACTGCACCGGATTTCCGTTCAGAAAGCCCTCGGCACCCCAGGCGACCAAATCAGTGAAGATTTCGGACGAACCCATAGTTCTCGCTCCTTGTTGTCGGCATATAACCTTGACACCTTGATCGTCCAGACCGAATGGTCTGTTACGGGTTCAAATCCCTCAGCCGAGCACAGACGCGGAGTGCCACACGTCGGCGAGCAGGCGTAGGACTTCAGCCAGGATTCGGTGTTCTCGGCGTGCGAGGCGACGATCAGCTCGTCGGCCTGCGCGTGTTCGGCGAACTCGTCGAGGTACGCCTTGGCCTCCCCGGCCATGCCCACCCCAGGTATTCGCTGTGGCGTTCCGAACCCCAGAGTCGGAACATTGCTCGAGCAGGACATGATGGACTTGTTCGAGACAGCAGATTGGTCTCGGGCCCCTGTGCGTGGCCCGGTGTGAATGTGACGACCTGGACCACTGCTTTCAGTCCCGATCGTCATCCGGTGCTCCGATAGGCTTTGACCAACGGATCCGCGGCACCTCGGGCAGTGTCGCACATACGAAGGGGGCGTCGCGGATGACTGTCCGTACCGTGAACACAGAGGCAGGGCGACTCTCCGGTGACCACACCGACGGGGTCGCCCGATTCCTGGGAATCCCCTACGCGGCAGCTCCAGCGGGCGAACGCCGATTCGCACCCCCTGGCCCTACCGAACGGTGGGCAGGAACCAGGAACGCCACCGGTTGCGGCGCTACCGCACCCCAGCCGCCTTTGCACCCCGCTCACGCGAATCTGGCGCCGCTGATCGGGCCTGGATGGGTCACCGGAGACGGCGACTACCTCAATCTCAACGTCTGGACACCCGACCCCGGCACGAGTGGGCTTCCGGTGATCGTCTACGTCCACGGCGGCGGGTTCATGATCGGCTCGGGCGCCGCCCCCGCCTTCGACGGCACCTCGTTCGCGCGCGACGGCGTCGTCCTGGTCACCGTCAACTACCGACTCGGAGCGGAAGGCTTCCTCGCACTGTCCGGTGGGATCACGAACATTGGATTGCGCGATCAGATCGCAGCACTGCGCTGGGTTCGCGACAACATCGCCGGGTTCGGCGGGAACCCGGACAACGTCACCGTCTTCGGCGAATCGGCCGGCGGCACGTCGGTCGCGTTGCTGCTGCACTCCCCGCTGGCCGCCGGACTGTTCCAGCGAGCGATCGTCGCGAGCGGACACGACGAGATGGCCCGCCGGCTCGAGCTCACCGAAGAACTCACGAAGGCACTCGCCGCCCGGCTCGGAACCTCCCCGACAACAGACGCCTTCCGAGCATTCTCTTCCCCCGACCTGCTGCGCGCGCAGGGAGCTCTGCTCAGAAACGAACCCCGCCCAGACCTGCGCGACGACAGCGGTGTCGACCCGGGCCACCGTCGTGCACTGTTCCTCCCCACCACGGGTGACGACGTCCTTCCCGACCCGGTCGGAGTCCCGAGCACACACTCGCGCGGCGTCGACCTGTTGATCGGCACAACACTCGAGGAAGCCAACCTCGGTTTCGGTGCCGACGAGTTCGCCGCCTTCGACGCGCATGACGCCGTAGCCGAGCTGGCCGCCACCTACCCCGATGCCGAAGCGCTCCTCGAACGACACGGTCTCCACGACCCGGCCGTCACCCCCGCGCACGCACTCACAGCCGCCTACACGGACCTGATGTTCCGATCACCGAGCCGCCGCACCGCGCGCCGCCACCCAGGCCCCACCTACGTCTACGAATTCGCATGGCGATCACCACTGCACGGCGCCGCACACGGCCTCGACGTCCCCTTCGTCTTCGACACCACACAGGCATGCCGCGGACTCATCGGCGACGACGCACCCGGCGCCCTCACCCACGCGATGCACCAAACCTGGCTCGACTTCGCAACCCACGGAAATCCCGGCTGGCCCACCTACGACGACGCCAGAAAAGCGATGAGGTTCGATACCAGCCCCCACCTCTGCGAGGACACCGCTCCCGACGACACCGGTCCCGACGACACCGGCGCCGAATACCTGCCGTACACCTCCACAACCCGAAGCGCCGCGCACGGGCGAGCATGAGAAACCCGCCCCCACTTTGGCGCTTGACGAAAATAGGACCGTCGCACGAGGTGCGCAGCTTGTGCTGATGGGCAACGTAGTTCATTGCACCCAGGCCCTGGCGACTCGCGACTGCGTGGCGGCGGCGGGCTATGCCAGGGTCGAGGCCGCAGATGGCGAGTTCGACTTCGTCCCGTTACCAGCATTGTGTGCAGTTGCACGTCGAACGATCTTCCCGATTGACGAACCGCCAGCGGAACATCCGGTTGCGGACGAGTCGGAGTTCGACGTTCGGTGGGTTACTGCCCGTACGGGCGCGGCGGTAGTGGGTTTACGTCGTCGCTGTCCCAAGTGACCTTACGGAGGGAGCTGGCGTCGATCAGCTCCGATTCGGGGTGCGCGGGTAGGGCCAGGGCGCACGCAGTGGAGGAGCCGATGTAGGTCGACATCAGGTCGATGTCGGAGGAGACGAACCATGCCTGATCTTGGGGCCACCACAAATTCGGCCCGCACGAGCCCAGCGTGCGCACGGCATCGCGCACTGCGCCGCGCACCAGGTAGTTGTCCCGGAAAGGGATGTGGACGCGCGCCCCGGGATAGGGAAGGTTCATGCCATGACCGGCGCGGCCTTCCCAGAAGCCGAACCAGCAGTCGTCCGGAGTGGTGGTGTGTTGCATGAGGACATCGGCCAGCGCCGCGAACTGCTCTTCCGGCATGTCCCCTTCGTCGGGTTCTTGATTCCAGACGATGTCGCGGCCGTCACCGACACCGTGATGTATGCCGGCCTGCAGCAACGAACCCCACTCGACGGTCTGGTGGATCACGCCGCCGCTATGGGCGGCCACCTCGGCCCATCGCACCGGGACTCGCTCGCCGGTATCGGGGTCTATCCGGGCGGCGGGATGCAGTACGCGCGAATACCGGGTGTAGATCGGCGGCACGAGCGATCCGACCGTGTACTCGAACCGCGGCAGCGCCTCGGCAATCCAGTCACCCGGCGAGGTATCTTCCAGCACGTCGTCGACTCGCCACACCACCGATTCAGAGTTCGGGTCGACGTGTCGATCCACGTGCTGAGGATCGCCGGGGGTGTCGTGGTCGCTCACAGATCCGACACTGCCACACCTGTTCTCTCCTGGAGTCCGCTAGGCGATCCGGGTGCGGCACTTCGATGCGCATCGGCATCCCCGACTCCCGCACCGAGATCGTCATGCTGCGGCCGCCCGACGGAGGTACCCGGCTAGAGCTCTCGAGCTTCGTCCGGCCCGACCACCAGCCCGGATCGCCCGCCGCTATGGCCAACGAGCTGGGGCTGCGCAACGTGGCCTTCGAGATCGACGACCTCTGGGCGGCGGTCGACCGGCTGGCCGCGGACGGCTACGGATTGGTCGGCGACATCGGCAAGTACGAGCACATCTGGCGCATGGCCTATGTGCGCGGCCCGGAGGGGATCATCGTGTCCCTGGCCGAGCGGATCCACTGACCTGTCTTCCGCCGCGCCGACCTCACCGGTGAAACCCGCCTCGGCTACGTCACGACGGTCCTCGAATACTGCGTTCTCGAACAGAATTCGCCCGTCGACCACCAGCGGGAGGTCCGGCCGCCGCGCCGGCGGACAGGTGGTTCCCGCAAGCGGATCCCCTGTCGGAACGTCGAGTTGGGTGTCGCTGTAGACAATGGTCAGGTGAGCTTTGAACTGTGCAACGATTCGTCCGCCGCGGATTGGCTGATCAAGCAGGGTCTTCCGTGGTGCCGACTAGCGGGGCGCGGTCCGCTCGGATATCCGAAGTATGCGCGGGTGAGATTCATACCCGATCCGAGTTTCCCAGGCCAGAAGACGAACGACGTCGAGTTCGACCAGAAGGAACTGACCGAAAAAGAGCAGGTCGGCCTCGCACTGGACCTCCTGTCGCAATACACAACTAGGCCGAATGAGTGCTACTTCTGCATGTGGAACGGATGGGGTACTGCCATCCACGTCGCGCCCAACTTCGTGATCCCTAACCGCGACTATTGGCTGTTCCGCGGCACACTCGCGGACTATGCAGACTGGAACGACAGCGACCCTGTGCGGTGGCCGTACGGTTACTCGCCTGACCCCGCGTTCATTTGGCCAGCAGATCGCGCCTGGTGCGTGACCAACGATGTCGATCCGCACTTCGCAACCATCGGCGCCGATATAGAAGCAATAGATCAGATCGTGGCCGACCAACGAATCGACGCAGTGCTCGACGACCCAGAGCAGGAGCCACCGTACTGGGACTAGTAGCGTGTCGCTGCTTACTTCTGTCCTGTTTCGGTTAGGTTGGGGGCGGCAGACTTCCCCTTCCCCTCTGCCGGTCAGGACTGTTGCCATG
>NZ_JBHXWI010000022.1:0-153847 GCF_042671975.1 Rhodococcus sp. NPDC127593
CCGAACTCGCCACCCCGACAACCACTCCCGGCCCCCTACGATCGGCAACGACCGCGTACCGCACCGCCGTCGATACCCTCACCGCCACAGCGCAATTCGCAGCATGAAACATCAAGCAGTCGAACGTGACCCATACACCACAAACTTGACCCCAAAAACCGGCTACGCCGCTTCTAGGCTTCTAGGCTTCTAGGCTTCTAGGTGGGCAGGGCACTGTCGCGGCAACCGCAGGCGGGTGGGTGAACTTCGCCGTCGGGGGGTGGTGACCGGCCCCGGTCTGGCGGGCGACCGGCATCGCGTCCGTCGCGTCGCGACGACCGAGCCACCCTGGTGATCGACAAGCGGGACAGGGTGGTCGACGACCTGGGCCGCCGATCTGCGCGGCGCATTGGGCGACGGAGTCCTCGATTTCCTGAACATCATTGTCCAGGATTGGGTCGTGCCTGCAGCGTGATGTGTGGTTTGACGCAGGGTCCGGCGGATCTGAGAAAGTGCGGCTTGCGGCCGCTCTGCGGACACTTGCATGGCGTTGTGGTGCGCGATCGCGGTGCGTCGGCCTTCCTGTTCGCGGCGTCGTGCTGCGTCCGCCGGGGCGCGAAGTCCGCTGGGGGAGGCCCTGTCCAGTCGGTGTGGATGAGTTGCCAGCGGAGGAGACCGACTGGTGAGCTGATCCGGTCTGCTGTGGGCGAGGTCCAGCCGCGTTTGCGGTGTCGCAGACGTTGCGGATGTGCCGGTGTGGGGTGAGTCCGAGTGAGCGGGCGGTGAGTGTGCACACGACGAAAGACCAACTAGGGCGTTGCGTGGACTCTAGAGCGTCGGGGCGTTGCTGATTTCGTCGATGAGACCCCATGCCAGCGCGGTGTCGGTGTCGAGGGCGGCGCCGGTGGCGCACAGCCAGAATGCCCGCCATCGGGCGATTCGTCGCGGCACGCTCACCGTTCCGCCGGCTCCGGGGATGAGCCCCATGGACACCTCCGGCAGGCGGAACACGGTGCCCGGCGCGGCCACGATTCGGCCCGCGAATGCGGGTACCTCGATACCGGCGCCGACGCAGCTACCGTGCACTCGGACCTCGATACGGTCGGCCAGCTGCGCTACCAGCCGGCCGGCGCCGGCGCGGGTGCGAATGAGGTGCGCGGTGGCGAGGTCGGGGGTGGTGCCGAACTCGTCGAGGTCGCCGCCCGCGGAGAACGACGGACCCGCCCCGTCGAGCACGATCGCGGTGACCGTGTCGTCCGCGATGGCCAACCGGAGCGCTTCGACGAGCCCGTCGCGGACCTCGGCGCCGTAGGCGTTGCGGCGCTCGGGCCGGTTGAGGGTAATGCGCAGCCGCTCGGCATCGCGCCGCAGCAGCACCGGTTCCTGCGGCGACGGCGGCGGCAGGGGGCGCGGACCGCGCTGCTCGAGCCACCGCCGGAACCCCGGCGTCCCGAGGAGCGTGGAGTAGGCCAGCGATTCGACGTCGATCGCCTGTGGCACCGGGAGATCTTCCGACAGGCGCAGGACCTGGCCGAGCACGATCGCGGAGTGCACGTTGCCGGCCACGACGCCGTGCAGTTCGGCGAGCGCGGTGTCCAAGTCGTCCACACCGACGATCCACCGGTCGGCCGGGTCGGCGTCGGTGGCGAGGGTGGTGTCGAGGTCGGCGGCGAGGTCGGCGATTGGTTCGGGCAAGGGGCCCGGGGTGCGGCGCACCCCGACCAGCAGCCGGTCGGTGCGCCGCGCCCGCTCGGCCGCGCGGGCCGCGGTGTCCTCGTCGACCGCGACATCGAGATCCACCACGAGCAGCGGAGTGTCCACGAGGGCACCTGCGGCGAGCAGCGGAGTGCCGGCGACTCCGTCCACGAGGTCCTGTGGGGTGATCACGGTCTGCGAGGTATCCACAGATGACAGCTTGCAGCATAGGATCGAGCGGTGTTCACCCCGCCCCCGCTCGCACATCCGGCGCCGGATCCGGTGCGGGACTGGGCCGAAAGCGGTGTAGTCGCCCTCACTGGCCGTGCGGACGGGCCACCGCTCGTCCCTCCCGGTCGGGCGGCGACGGTCGCGCGGGCGATGGCCTCGTGGATCTCCGATGTCAGCGCCCTCGGTGGTCGGCGAATCGACGTCGACGGTGCCGGGTTGCTGTCGGAGCGGGCAGCGTTCACCGGATTCCGGCGCCGGGGCGACGTGTCGCTGGGCGGCAGTTGCCGGTTGCTCCCGTCGGCAGAGGGGTGGGCCGCCGTCTCCTGCGCCCGGCCCGACGATCCCGCGCTGCTCGGGGCCTTGGTGAGCGACCTTGTGGACGAGGACGATCCCTGGCCTGTCGTCGCCGACTGGGTGCGCCGACACAGCGGCTCGGAGTTGGCCGAACGGGCGGCTCTGGTGAGCATTGCGGCGGGCCCGGTGTTGCGGGCGAGCACACCCCCACTCCCGCCGATGCCGCTGCACCCTCGGCCCGTCGACGGGTTGCTGGTCGTGGACTTCAGTGCCCTGTGGGCGGGCCCGCTGTGCGCCCATCTGCTCGGACTCGCGGGAGCGCGTGTGGTGAAGGTCGAGACGCCGGACCGCCCGGACGGCGCGCGACGCGGGAACGGAGCGTTCTACCGACTCCTCCACGCGGGCCACGAATCGGTGGTGCTCGACCCCGCCACGACCGAGGGGCGCCGCGCCCTGACCGCACTCGTCGCCGCCGCCGACATCGTGATCGAGGCGTCCCGTCCGCGCGCTCTGTCGGGTTTCGGGCTCGACGCCGCTGCGGTTGTCGACCGCGGGGCGACGTGGGTGTCGATCACCGCCGCCGGACGCTCCGCCGACCGTATCGGCTTCGGCGACGACCTGTCCGCGACCGCAGGACTGATCGCTCGTGATGTGCGCGGCCCGGTCTTCGTCGGAGACGCGCTCGCCGATCCACTGACCGGGGTCACCGCGGCGGCGCTCGCGATGTCGGCGCCCGCCGACGGGTCGGGGCAACTCTGGGATCTGTCGATGTCGGATCTGGTCGCGTCGACGCTGACGGACGACCCGGTGCCGAAGCCCAGCCTGTCTGCCGACCGATGGGTGGTCCAGACGGCATCGGGGGTCGTTCCCATCGCCGAGCCGCGAGCACGGGAACCAGCCGGGTGTGCCCCCGAATCCGGCGTGGACACCGCGGCGGTGCTGCGGTCGTTGGGGATCGCGGCGCCGTGACCGACCTCGTGATCCGCAATGCGGAGGTCGACGGCGTCGCCGGGATCGATGTGTCGATCTCCGACGGCCGGATCGTTGCGGTGGGGCCGAAGCTGCCCGTGACGTCGGCGGACCTGATCGACGCCGAGGGCGGCGCACTGATTCCCGGCCTGCACGACCACCACCTGCACCTGCATGCGATGGCCGCTGACGCAGCGTCCGTGCCTTGCGGGCCGCCGGGTGTCCGCGACGGCGCCGCCCTGGCGGACGCGCTCGGGCGGGCGCCGGGCGACGACAACGGCTGGGTACGCGGCGTCGGCTACATCGAGACGGTCGCGGGCGACCTCGATGCCGACGCCCTCGACCGACTCCACGCCGCCCGGCCGGTGCGCGTCCAACACCGCAGCGGTGCGATGTGGATGCTCAACGGTGCCGCCAGTGCTGCCGTGCGTTTGGCCGAGGCGGCGCATCCAGGAATCGAGCGCGCCCCGGACGGCCGTCCCACCGGCAGGGTGTGGCGCGCCGACGACTGGTTGCGTGACCGGCTCCCGCCGTCCGGTCCGCCGCGCCTCGATGCGGTCGGCGCCGCCCTCGCTCGGTGGGGGATCACGGGTGTCACCGACGCCAGCCCGAACCTCGACCCGCGTTCACGCGCAGCGATCGAGACGTCGGTCTCGGACGGCCGCCTGCCGCAGCGGGTGCACCTGCTCGGCGCAGCGCCCGACAGCGATATCGCCTCACCGCAGGGCCGGGTCACCGTGGGCCCCTACAAGATTGTGCTGGCCGACTCCGGGCTTCCCGACCTCGACGACCTTGCCGACCGGATCCGCGACGTCCACGACCGGGGCCGGGCGGTGGCCGTGCATTGCGTCACCCGGGAGTCGTTGCTGCTTCTGCTCGCGGTTCTCGACGACGTCGGAACAAGGGCCGGTGACCGCATCGAGCATGGCGCGCTCATCCCCAGGGAGACGATCGACGGCCTCCGCCGACGTGGACTCATCGTCGTCACCCAGCCCGGTTTTCTCGCGCACCGCGGTGACGATTACCTGCGCGACATCGACGAGATCGATTACCCCGACCTGTATCGCTGCCGGTCACTGATCGAGGCGGGCGTCCCGGTCGCTCTCTCGAGCGACGCCCCGTACGGACCACCGGACCCGTGGGCGGTGATCACCGCCGCGGTGAACCGGCGGGCGCCGACCGGTGAGGTCGTCGGCGTCTCCGAACGCATCACTGCTGCAAATGCATTGACGCGGTATCTCACACCCGCGGACGATCCCGGCGGCAGCCCCAGCACCGTCCGTCCGGGCGCACCCGCGGATCTGGTGCTTCTGCACGCTCCGCTCACCGACGTCCTCACCGCACCATCCGCCGACGCCGTCCGAGTCACCCTCTTCGGTGGAACACCGCACCGAATCTGAGAGGCACGACGAGCTCGAGACCGCCGCGCGGGTCATCGAGCCGCAGGCCGTGGCCTACCGAAACCGCAGGGGCGGAAACGTCCGCAAGGGGTCCTGATCCTGATCCTGATCCTGCTCAGCGCAATTCGCGGACGAGGGTCGGAACCTCGGCCAGTGCCCGCATGGCGTCGTTGAGGTGCGTGCACCCCTCGGTTCCGGCGAACTTCTCGAGCACGACGGAGCGCAAGTCGGGGAGGGGAGTGCCGAGGATCTTCCCCACATTGCGTGACGCGAGCGGGCACTCGTCGTAGGGCAGCACCCGGGGGTCGGCATCGATGGACAGCAGTTCTCCGGTCGCCGGGTCCGCGGTCGCGGTCAGCCGATACTCGTGCACGGCGACGCGACACACGCATCTGTGCCAGAAATCGCCGGCGGGAGCCATCCGCTGCCGGGGAAGAGGGTGCAGAGCTTCACGAGGACGGTCCAGAAATCACCGCGAGTGTCAGATCATGACCGAGAGATCAGTGCTGTTGTTGTGGCAATCCGGGCGTGAAGCGACAAAGTCATTGCAGAGTTGAACAATGACTCGGTATCTTGCTCGTGCGAGTATTCCTCAAAGGAGACGTAATGTCAGAAATGTTGCAGGGCAGGCGCATCATCATCACTGGAGGCGCCAGTGGGATGGGTGAAGGCTTGGTACGTGCATATCCCGCTCTCGGAGCCGAAGTGGTATCGCTCGACCTTAACGAGCGCGAGGGACGTGAGATCGCAGAGGCGAGCAAGGCTCGATTCGTCCAATGTGATGTTTCGGACCAGGACTCGGTCGATGCGGCGTTCGCGCAGGCCGTCGATTCACTGGGCGGCCTCGACGTCCTCATCCACGCAGCGGGCATCGCTCCGGGGGGAGCGGCCGAGGAGATTCCGCTCGACACCTGGAATCGGGTCATGGGCATCAACGCGACGGGCACGTTTCTCACGAATCAAGCGGCGTTCCGCCATCTGAAGGACGACGGCGGACAGGTGATCAACTTCGCGTCCGCCGCCGGTGTCCAGGGCTTGACCAACAAGGCTGCGTATTCGGCCAGCAAGGGCGCTGTGGTCGCCTGGACCCGCACCGCGGCTCAGGAATGGGGAAAATACGGCGTCACCGTCAACGCCATCGCTCCGGCAATCTGGACTCCCATGTACGACAAGACCCGCGCATCGATGACGACGGAACAACTGGCCGCGCACGACGCGTACATGGCGAAAGCCGTCCCGCTCGGGGGCAAGCTCGGTGACGTCGAGAAGGATTTCGTTCCGGTACTGGCCTTCCTCTCCGGTGAGGGCGCCCGGTTCATGACGGGGCAGATCTTCCCGGTCGACGGCGGAACCCTGATGATGCGGTGACCGAAACGCGACACACCCTCGACGTGACGCCGATAACCATCTAACGTTTGTGTCATGTTTGATTCGTGCCACGGACCGACAGCGTTCCCCGGCGACGAGTCAGGTTCGAGGAGGATGTTTTGAGTGAACTGAAGCGGGCGACGGCGAACCGGATGGTGGTGTGTGCGAGCCACAGCCCAGGAATGGAGCGAGACGTCGACCGAGTATTCGGCACGACGTTCCGGACCGGGATGGCGCGCGCGAATTCGATCGTCCGCGAATTCGATCCCGATTACATCGTCCTGTTCGGCGGGGACCACAGACGGGCATTCCGGCACGTCGTCCCCACTTTCGGGGTGGCACTGTCTGCCGGGATCATGGCCGAGGCCGCGCACTGTGCAGCCGCATTGAACGTCCCCCGGGACACTGCGCGCGGCCTCGCCGAGCACCTGCTCGACTCCGGGATCGACATCTCGGTCTGCCGGGATGTGCAGCTCGACCACGCGTTCGCACAGCCTTTGCGTGATCTGACCGGGAGCGTCGACGCGTATCCCGTCATCCCGCTGCCCATCAACTGCGCAACGGCGCCGTTGCCCAAGGCCGAGCGGGTGCTCGCGTTCGGGGACGCAGTGGGCCGGTATCTGTCCGGCACGAGCGATCGGGTGCTGGTAATCGGTACCGGCGGTCTTTCGCATTCGCCACCCAGTCTCGAAGTGGACACATACGACATCAGTGACGAGGAACGCGCCAGGATCATCGCGGAGGGTTCTGCCGCCGCGCGGAAGAAGATCAAACCCGCGTGGGACAAGGCGTTTCTGAACGCGTTGGCGACCTGGGATCGGGAGGCTCTCGCGCGTCTTACCGACAGCGCGCACGCGGATGCCGGTGCGGGGGCGAACGAGGTGCGGACCTGGTTGGCTGCGGGTGCGGCCGGTGGCGGCGTTCCTCTCGAGCCGCTGATCTACGAGCCGGTGGAGGAGTGGATCACGGGCATGGCCGTCGCGGTGTCGGCATGATCTGACAGTTTTAGATAGAACTCTGCGGTCCTTTCCCTGCACGGAGGTGTGTTCGTGGGCTCGTCGTTCGATGTGGTGATTCTGGGTTCGGGTGCTGCGGGTTTGACGGCGGCCTTCACGGCGGCGGTGAGCGGTGCCCGGGTTGGGGTATTCGAGAAGGCCGACAAGGTCGGCGGTACGGCCGCGTGGTCGGGCGGGAACGTATGGATTCCGAACAATCCGTTGATGGGCGCTGCCGACGTCGCGGACTCCGAGCAGGAGTCGGTGGAATACATCATGTCGCTGTCTCGGGGGTTGCTCGACGAGGACCTGGTGCGGGCGTTCGTGGTGGGGGGGCGCGAGATGGTGACCTTCCTCGATGCGCAGGCGGGAACCGAATTCTATGTTGCCGAAGGGTTTCCGGACTATCACGCTGAGCATCCGGGTGGTAAGCCCGGTGGCGGCCGGACATTGGAGACCCCGTTGTTCGCATTCGACGAGTTGGGAGAGTGGGCGTCGCGGGTGACGCCGGGTCCCTATTTCGCGAATCTGCATCTCGTGCAATGTGAGACACCGATCGGCGCCGCAGTGCCGCGACCGCCGTCGGAAGCGGAGATCGCTCGCCGCCGGCTACGCGACGAGCGGGGACGAGGACAGTCTTTGGTGGGCAGGCTACTCGCTGCCTGCCTCGAGGCCGGGGTGGAGGTGTTCCCGGGCATGCGAGCCCGGAGATTGGTGACCGCGTCGACGCCGGACGGTCGTGTGGCCGTGACGGGAGTGCAGTTCGAGTCGGCCGGCGGTGAGCACGTCGAGGTGAGTGCCGAGTCTGGTGTGGTGCTGGCGACCGGGGGATTCGAGTGGAACGAAGAATTCAAAAGGGCGTTCCTGCGGGGTCCGCTGACGCATCCTGTCTCGATGCCCACATGTGAGGGCGACGGCTTGTCGATGGCGATGCGAGTCGGGGCGATGCTCGGGAACATGAGAGAGGCGTGGTGGAGTCCGGTGGCCGAATTGCCGGACGGTGTGAACGAGATGAACCGGGTGATGGTCAACGCGGACCGCACACGGCCACGGTCGATTATAGTGAACCGCTCGGGACAACGTTTCACGAACGAGGCGGCGAACTACAACGCGTTCGGCGGGGCATTCCACCAGGAGGATGTGGCCGCCTTCCGATACGCGAACCTTCCGTGCTGGTTGATCTTCGATCAAGAGTATCTGCGGCGGTACGGGACGGTCGGACCGTGGCCGCCGGGAGAGGTCGCGCCGGAGTGGATGACCCGGGCCGGCAGCGTTGCGGAGTTGGCGGTGGCCCTGGGGATTCCGGTCGATGCGCTGGAACGGACGGTCGAGCGGTGGAACGGACAGGTGGCGGAGGGATGCGATCCGGACTTCCACCGCGGTGAGAGTGCGCACGACCGATGGTGGGGCGACCCGCACCTGAAGGGTGCCGTCGAGGGCACCCTCGGTCCGCTGACCGAGGCGCCGTTCTATGCGGTGCGGCTCGAAAGCGGGGCGTTGGGGACGAAGGGCGGTCCGAAGGTCGACAAGTACGGCAGAGTGGTGGACCTCGACGGCGGGGTGATCGGTGGGTTGTATGCGGCGGGCAACGTGATGGCGTCGCCGTTCGGGATGACGTACGGAGGCGCGGGAGGGACGCTCGCGCCGGCAATGGTGTTCGGTTACCTCGCCGGTCGCCACGCCGCATCGACAACGGTGCACGCATGACCTCGGGTCGGAACTCGGAACTGCCCGGACATCTGCGCGCGGACACCATCTTCGACCTCGTGACCGCTCGGGCGGAAGCAACGCCCGAAGACACCCTCGTGATCGACGAACGTCGGCGCACCATGAGCTTTCGGGAGTTCCGCGAATCCGTCGAGCGGGTTGCCGCGGGCCTGGCCGAACGTGGCGTCACCGCGGGCACGGTGGTCTCCTGGCAGTTGCCGAGTTGGACCGAGACCATGGTGCTGACCATGGCACTCTCCCGGATGGGCGCCGTGCAAAATCCTCTGATCATGATGCTGCGCGAACCCGAGGTGGAGTTCATCTGTCGTCAGGTCGGCAGCCGGCTTCTGATCGTCCCGGAGGAATTCCGCGGTTACGCCCACGGCGAGATGGCACGTTCGGTGGCCGCTCGGCTGCCCGGAATCGACGTCCTCGTCGCCGACCGCACCCTTCCTCGGGCCGAACCTCGCGCCGAGCAACCGTCGCCGACGCCGACCGATGTCCGCTGGGTGTTCTACACCTCCGGCACCACCTCGCAACCCAAGGGCGCCCGACACGTGGACACGGGACTACTCGCCGCTGCCGAAACATTCTGCGAAGCCATCGCTCCTGGACCGGACGACAGGATCGCTGCGCTCGCACCGATCGCCCATGTGGGCGGAGTCCTGCACCTGCTCGTCGCGCTGATGTCCGGTGCGGCGTTGATCACCACCGACGTCTTCGAACCAGAGGCGACCGCGCGACTCCTCGCCGACACCGGTGTCACCCTGGGAGGCAACGGAACCCCCTTCGCGCAAGCCTTTCTCCGGCAACAGCGTGCGCGTGACGGTCGGCTGTTCCCGGACCTGAGGGCCTTTCTCATCGGTGGCGCTCCGCGTCCGGTCGCCCTGCACCGCGAGGTCTCGAGCGAACTCGGCGGAACGGGGCTGGTGTCCGGATACGGGCTCACGGAATGCCCGTTCATCGCGTGGGGGAGTCCCTCGGGCAGCCCGAACGAGATCGCGGTGACCGAAGGCCGTCCGGGACCCGGCACGTTCATACGTATCGTCGGCGCGGACGGCACCGAAGTGGCTGCCGGCGAGCGCGGTGAACTGAGAGTGAAGGCCCGGCAACTCACCGTCGGGTACGTGGACACCGCACTGGACGTCGAGGCGTTCGACGACGACGGTTACTTTCGCACGGGTGACCTCGCCTTCCTCGACGACGAGGGATGCCTCAACATCGTCGGCCGTCTCAAGGACGTGATCATCAGGAACATGGAGAACATTTCCGCCCGGGAAGTCGAGGATCACCTCGTCACCGTTCCCGGTCTGGTCGATTCGACGATCATCGGACTCCCCGACCCGGAGACGGGTGAACGTGTCTGTGCGGTGGTGGTACCCGAGGGTTCGGCGGTGGCTCCGAGCCTGGCCGACGTCTGCGATCACCTCGTGGTCCGAGGGCTGAACAAGCGCAAGCTGCCCGTGCAGCTCGAGATACTCGACCAATTGCCCCGAAATGCCATGGGCAAGGTCGTGAAAATGGATCTGGCCCGGTTGTTCGGGAAGGACGCCCAGTGAACTGCTGCGTGAAACTGATGATCGATCCACCACAGCAATTCGAATCCAACGCGAACAACACTCGTGCGAGGAGGCACTTCTGATGGAAATCGATGTCGAGGTCGCGGTGGTGGGGGCCGGTCCATGCGGTGCCACACTGGCCAATCTGCTGGGCACGCAGGGCGTGACGACGGTCGTGCTCGACAAGGAGCCGGCGATCATCGACCATCCGCGAGCAGTGGCGGTTGACGACGAATCGTTGCGCTCGTTCCAGACTGCGGGGATCGTCGACGACATCGTGCGGGACACCATCCAGAATGCGCCGATCCGGTACTACAACTCGCGCGGCAAGCAGTTGGCCCACGTGCGTCCCAGCGGGCAACCGTACGGCTGGCCTCGACGCAACCTGTTCTTTCAGCCGCTGATGGAAGCCGGGCTCCGGAAAGGCCTCGACCGTTTCGCCAACGTGGAACTCCTTGCTGCCACCGAGGTCACGGAGTTGCAGCAGACCTCGAACGCGGTGCACCTGGTGGCGAAGTCCGCGGCAGGTGAGGTGCGGGTGCGGGCGCAGTACGTGGTCGGTGCGGACGGTGGTCGCAGCTTCGTCCGAGACGCAGCGGGTCTGCTACTCACCGGGGAGACGGCGCCGTCGAAATGGCTCGTCGTCGACGTCAGCGAAGATTCCCTCGATGCGCCCTATTCCGCGGTCTACTGCGATCCGAATCGGCCGGCGATGACGATCCCGCTGCCGTACGGGTACCGGCGATTCGAATTCAAGCTCCTGCCAGACGAGACCGAGGAAGAGGTCGTCACCGATCGATCCGTGGATCGGCTGCTGCGAAAGTTCTACCGCGGGATACCGATGCCCACCGTCTTACGGCGCCGCGTGTATTGGCATCATTCGCGGACAGCGGACCGGTTCGGGTCGGGCCGCGTCTTCGTTGCCGGCGACGCCGCGCACCTGCAACCGCCGTTCTTCGGGCAGGGCATGAACTCCGGGATCCGTGACGCGACGAACCTGGCATGGAAGTTGGCGGCAGTCGTCCAGGGAAGGGCCGGCGACCGATTGCTCGACACCTACGACGCCGAGCGCAGGAAGAATGCCGAGGCGATGGTGTCGTTTGCCACCCGGATCGGGAGCTACTATCAGCCGCGCAATCGCGCCACCGAGGTGGTGCGCGACGCCGTGTTCCGCGGGGTTCAATTGATTCCCGGCGCGCGCGAATACATTCTGCAGATGAAGTACAAGCCGGCTCCGCGTTACACCGAGGGGGTGGTGGTGGCCGAACCGGGACAGGACTCCGGCTCTCCGGTAGGCCGGCTCTTCGGCCAGCCGTGGGTGCAACTCGGCGACGGCAGACGAGTGAAGCTGGACGACGCGGTAGGAAGTGGATTCGCTCTTCTCGGGCTGACGAGTGATCCAGCAGAATCGCTCTGTCCGGCCACTCGAGCACGCGTGAATGCGCTGGGGGCGAAGCTGTTCCGAGTGACGGCTCCGCCGTCCGCACGCCGCCACGGGTTCAGGGTGTCGAGCAGCGGAAGCAGTTCGAGCACCGAACTGTTCGACGTCGACGGTGCGTTCCGCGACCTGAAACTCGAACGTCGGCAGGACGAGGTGATCGTCCTGCGGCCGGATCGGTACGTGGCAGCGGTGTGCCGGGCCGACGAACTCGACCGGGTCATGTCTCGCCTGTGCGACGGGATGGCCATTCCCGGCTGAACTGCGTTGCGGCCCCGGCCTCCCCGAGAGAGGGGGCCGGGGCCGAGGTGGTGCAATCGTCGCAGATCGCCTAGTCGACGCTGGTGACCGGTATCGATCCGCCGGTGATCACGGAACCGTTGTCCGACAACAGGAAATCGACGACCTTCGCAATCTCCGTCGGCTTCGACCACCCCTTACGATTCGAGTCGGGCATGGCGGAACGGTTGCCGGGAGTGTCTATGACGAACGGCAGCAGCGCGTTGACCCGGATGTGGTCGTCGATGTACTCGAGAGCAAGAGTCTCGACGAGTGCCACCACGGCAGCCTTCGACGCGATGTACGACGCCGCACCGGAAAACGGTCGACGTGTCGCAGCGGCGGACATGCAGATTACCGAACCTCCACCACCCCGAATCAAGTGCGGGAGCGCGGACTGGGTCACCGTGTACGCGGTCCGGACATTGAGGTTCAGCTGTGCGTCGAGTGTCGCCACCGGCGTTTCGTGCACCCGCGTCCCCGAAGTGAAACCCCCGACGAGGTTGACGACGCCGAAAAGGGGCCGATCCGCGTCGTCACCGGCGATGGCGACGACGTTCTCGAGGTCGTCCTCGTCGGCGAGATCGGTGCGCACCAACTGCAGATTGGGATGCTCGGGAAGGCGGCCGAGTTCGTCACGGTTGATCCACGGGACCACCACCCGCCATCCGGTCATCAGGAGGTGGGTGGTGACCGACGACCCGAGGCCACCGGTTCCCCCGGTCACTAGAGCTGTGCGTGCCATGTCCTTCACTGCCCTTTCCACACCGGCGCACGCTTCTCGGCGAATGCGCGGGGTCCTTCCTTGGCATCCTCCGACGTGGCGATCCGCGGCAGTTCGTCGGACGTCATCGACCAGCCGGCCTGCTCGTCGGGCCGGTCACCGTTCGCTTGCTGTGCGAGGGCGATCCGCTTGTGTGCCTGCACGGCCAACGGGGCGTTCGACCCGATCTGTTCGGCGAGTGCGAGCGCCGTGTCCAGCACACGCTCGGCAGGTACGACCCGATTGACCAGATGAAATTCGAGTGCCTGCCGGGCCGTCACCGGTTCACCGGTAAGGAGAAGTTCCATTGCGACCGTGGCGGGCAGCTTGGCGGGGAGACGGAAGGCGCCGCCGGCACCTGCGATCAGCCCCCGCTTGACTTCGGGCAGTCCGAACGTCGCCGTGTCGGCTGCGACGGCGAGATCACTCGCGAGGACCAATTCGGTTCCACCACCGAGCGCGGGCCCGTTGACCGCGGCGATGGTCGGCTTGCTGATGGCGTGGCCGACGTAGCCCGCGAGCCCCCAGGCTTCGCGGCCCGCTGGAATGACGCTTTCACCGCGAGCGAGCGCCTTGAGGTCGGCCCCCGCGCAGAACGCCTTGTCGCCCGAGCCGGTGAGCACCACGACGCGGACGTTCGGGTCTGCTTCCGCTTCGTCGAGGGCGTCGCCCACCCGGATACACATGTCGGCGTTGACCGCGTTGCGCGCCTCCGGACGGTTCAATGTGATCAACATCGTGTGGCCACGCACTTCGACGAGCGCCGGGGGCGTGGTGGAGGTGGTGGATTCTGTGACGGTCATACTCTGTCCTTCGCAGTGGGGAGATGTGTTCGGTGGGCGCAGGTCATACCCACACCCGATCGAGGTCCGCGGCCTCCCGTGGCGGGGAGGTCGGTGTAGAGGGTGGTGTCCTCGAGAAGCGGGGCGCCGGCATGGGTTGCACGACGCCGTCGATCTCCACGAAGGACCCGCGGGTGGAGAAATGAGGATCAGCGGGGGCCTCGGCGAAGCTCGACACGGGGGTGACGCACGCGTCCACGTCCGCGAAGGCGGCGGCCCACTCCGCCCTGTTGCGGGTGGTGAACCTTGCTGCCAACAGGACGCGGAGCTCGGGCCAAACACTGCGGTCGTCACGGTCCGGAAGGGCGTTCGGGTCGAGTCCCAGTACCGCGATCAGCCTGTCGTAGAACTGCGGTTCGAACGCACCGACCGCCATGTAGTGGCCGTCCGAGCACACGTAGGTGTCCCAGAAGGGGCAGCTACCGTCGACCAGGTTCGCGCCGCGTTCGTCCGACCAGCTTCCCTGCCCCCGCATCGACCACGCGTGCTGGGTCAGGACCGCCGCCCCCTCGGCAGCGGAGACGTCGACCACCTGACCGAGTCCGGATCGCTGTCGCTCCCAGAGGGCCGAGAGGATTCCCGTGACCATGAACATGGACCCGCCAGCGAACCCGGCCACCACGTTGAGAGGTGGCACGGGGCGCTCGTGGCCCCTGCCGATCGAGTGGAGGATTCCCGTCGGTGCGATGAAGTTGATGTCGTGTCCGGCCTTGTCAGCTCGGGGGCCGTCCTGACCCCATCCGGTGACGCGGGCGTACACCAGAGAGGGCACGTGTTCGAGCACGACCGCCGGTCCCAGTCCGAGGCGTTCGACGACGCCGGGCCGGAAGCCCTCGACGAGGACGTCTGCACCGGATGCGAGGGCGAGGACGTCGGCGACTCCTCGAGAATCTTTGAGATCGACCTCCACGACCCGCTTTCCGCGGTGCAGGTGATCGGCGCTGGATTGGTCCCCAGGGAGAAGTCCGGGGCGCTGGACTCGGACGACGTCGGCACCGAGATCGGCGAGAACCATCGCGGCATGCGCGCTCGGCCCGATGTTCGCCAGCTCGACCACCCGCAGTCCGATCAGGGGCCCACTCCTGCTCACCCTCGATCAGCTCCACACAGTGTTCGCCGGAACCGCCACCCGCGAGGGGGCCATCGGTGTGGCCGTCGGGGTACGCGAGAACGCCGGTGCCGGTGCGGGCTGCAGGACACCGTCGAGGTCGGTGAAGACGTTCCGGTCGATCATCTGCGGGTCCCGTGCGGCCTCGTCGAAGTCCAATACCGGTGTGACGCAAGCGTCCACGTCGGCGAACAGCGCTGCCCACTCGTCGCGGGTGCGCGACGCGAATTTTTCGGTGAACAGCTTTCGAACGAGGGGCCAGCCCTCGATATCACGCTGATGGCCGAGGGTCGCCGGGTCGATGTCGAGAACGCGCACCAGTTCCGCGTAGAACTGGGGCTCGAGCGCACCGACGGCGACGTACTTGCCGTCGGAACACTCGTAGGTGTCGTAGAAGGGCGCGGATCCGTCGAAGACGTTGGTGCCCCGGTCGTCCGACCACTGGCCGGTGCCGCGCATCGACCACAGCAGATGGGCGAGCGCGGGGGCGCCGTTGACCATCGCCGCGTCGACCACCTGTCCCCGGCCCGACAGTTGACGTTCGACGAGCGCGGCGAGTATCCCGACGACGAGGAACATCGACCCACCGCCGAAGTCGCCGAACAGATTCAGCGGTGGAACCGGGCGCTCGTTCTTCCGGCCGACGGCGTGGAGCAAACCGGTCACCGAGATGTAGTTGAGATCGTGGCCGGCCTGCAACGCGCGTGGTCCGCTCTGCCCCCACCCGGTGACCCGGCCGTAGATCAGGCGTGGATTTCGGGTGAGGGCCTCGTCCGGTCCGAGCCCCAGACGTTCGGTCACACCGGGTCGGAATCCTTCGATCAGGACATCGGCGCGTTCCAACAGGCCCAGGACCACTTCGATGTCCTCGGGGTGCTTGAGGTCCGCTTCGACGATCGTGCGGCCGCGCAGCTGCTGGCTCGCCGTGCGATCGGGAGCCGGCAGGCCACCGGCGCGCTGCACTCGAACCACGTCGGCTCCGAGGTCCGCGAGAAGCATTGCAGCATGCGGTCCGGGTCCCATTCCGGCGAGTTCCAGTACGCGGATACCCGTCAGTGGACCGCTGCCGACGTCTTCGGTTGGCACGGCTGCTCCTGGATCGAGGTGGTGTGAAGTGTGGTCGGTGTCCCGGTCAGTCACTCGACGGAAGGGGCTTCGCGCTCTTGAGTGCGAGCACCTCGTCACCCAGCGCCAGGCTGCCCTCGCCGCTCTTGGTGGCGAGAACCTCGACGGAACCGGCGGTGTCCGTGTAACGCTTGCCGATCATGGTGCCCCCGGCGAGATCCCCGGCCGGTGTGAGTCCTTCCGCAGGCGATCCGGCAGGATCGATCATCGGCTGCCCGCCGCACGTCAGGGTGACGTCGCCGCTCCCGGCCCGGACGACGATGACCTCGGTGGTACACACCTGGCTGCGCAGTCGTGCTCCGGTCTTCAACATGGGAATCCCTCTCTTGCTGTGGTATTCGGCCCGTGTGTGCTCGGGCGAGGTGGACGACTAGACGGCGGACGTCTGAGGTTCGCAGTCCATGACGCCCGCGACGATCTCCGCGACGATGTCTTTGCGCAGGATCTTTCCGGTCAGGGTCGTGGGCAGTTCGCTACGGTAGACGATCCGATCAGGAGTTCGGGAACCGCGCAGACGGGCGCGCACGAACTGTCGAAGCTCTTCGGCTTCGGGGACCTCTCCGGGCTCGGGAACCACCGTCGCGACGATGGCTTGACCCCAATGGTCGTCCGGGATGCCGACGACCACCACCGAGCGCACCCGTGGGTGTTCCACCAGCACGTCCTCGATCTCCGCAGGCGCGATGTTCTCGCCGCCGCGGATGATGGTGTCGTCGTTGCGGCCCACCACGAAGAGGAAACCCTCGACGTCCTCGAACGCCAGATCACGGGTGGGGAACCACCCGTCGGCGTCGAGAACCGAACCACTACCCATGTATTCGCCGGACACCTGAGGTCCGCGGACCCACAGTTCGCCTTCTTCACCCGGTGCGACCGGCTTGTCGTAGGCATCTCTGATCTCGACCTCGATGCCGGGCACCGGCCGGCCGATCGAACCCAGCCGGGCGCGGACCGCAGGGTCTTCGGATTCCAGTGCGGCGCGGTGATCCTCCGGGCCGAGCAGGGCGATCGTGGAGCTGGTCTCGGTGAGGCCGTAGGCGTTGACGAAACCGACGTTCGGAAACGCGCGGAGGGCGGCTTCCAATGTCGGCCGCGGCATGCGCGCACCTCCGTAGGACAGCGACCGCAGCGTGGGGACGTCGGCATCACTGCCACCGAGGTGATCCACGATGCGGTCGAGCATCGTCGGGACGACCATCGCCGATGTAGCCTTCGCGGTGCGTGCGAGTTCGACCCAGTCCGCGGCGTCGAACTGCGGGAGGTAGATCATTTTCCGGCCCGCGTAGAAGTTGGTCAGAATCGTGCCCATACCTGCGACGTGGTAGGGCGGAACGCTGATGAGCGCGCCGTCCGTCTCCTCGGCGGAGGCGAACTCGACGGTCCCCATCACGTAGCTCAACAGATGGCTGTGCCGGAGCACGACGCCCTTCGGGGCGGAGGTGGTACCGCTCGTGAACAACACGATCGCTGGTGCGTCCGGTTCGATGTCGGCGGCCGCTACCGGATCCGATGCCAGCTCCTCGGCGCGGGCGAAGAAGTCGTCGGTGCTGACGACGAGGGTGGCGTCGGTGTTCGCGACCGGTGCGAGATAAACCGGGTCGACGACGACGAGTGCGTCGTCGACTCTCGCGATCAACTGCTGCAGCTGTGCTGCACCGAGTCGGTAGTTGACGGGTGTGAACGGGACACCGGCGTAGGCGGAGGCGAAGAGAAGGGCGGGAAGTTCGAGTCCGGAGCCCCCGAGGAACACGACGTTGCGCGCTCCCGACTCGATCACGGCGCTTCCCGCGCCCGCGACGAGCCGGCCGAACTCCTGGTAGGTGAGCGAACTGTCACCGACGGTGATCGCGGTGCGGTCCGGGTTACCGGAGATCGCCATCTCCAGGATCAGCGAAATGCTCATGGTTGTCTTCCGATCAGGTGAGTGTCGAGGGAGCCGTCAGTGGGGGTCCTTGGCCGGCAGGGCCGCGATCGAAGGGGGATCGTGCTCGGTTCGCCCGGTCTTCGCGGCACTGCCGGGAGAGCCGAGTTCGTCGAAGAAGTCCGCGTTGGAACTGACGTATCCGGACCATTGATCAGGCAGGTCGTCGTCGAAGAAGATGGCCTCGACGGGGCAAACGGGTTCACAGGCTCCGCAGTCGACGCACTCGTCGGGATGGATGTACATCATCCGTCCGCCCTCGTAGATGCAGTCGACGGGGCATTCTTCGATGCAGGCTTTGTCCAGTACATCGACGCAGGGTTCGGCAATTACGTACGGCACGGCGGGTCGGACTCCTAGCTCTGACGATGACCTAACTCAACTTGTCCAGAACCATATGCCATCTTCTGACATCTTGTCTATGAAATATTGAAGTCGGTCCCGAGTCGGCTCGATGCACGGCTCGACGTGGCGATAATGTGCGCTATCCGCACAATGTCGACGGGAAGAATCGGCTATTCGCGATCGGCTCTGTTGCGCGGCGGCATCATTGGATACTCTAATATCTGACAGCTCAGGTCATATTGAGATCCTGCAGCTCCGACGCGGCTGTGATGCCGTTCCGCTCAATCGAAAGGTACTCCGCCATGGCCTTGGCGATCTCGGAAGAACACAAGGAACTGGCCGACGTGGCCGCGTCCCATCTCGCGCGGGGGAACGTGCGGGAGGCCACACGTCAGACTCTCGACGGCACCGGTGCGGAACTTCCCGCGTTCTGGTCCGCGACCGCAGGGCTCGGCTGGTTCGGACTGCACCTGCCCGAAGAACACGGGGGGTCGGGCTTCGGTCTCCCCGAACTGACGGTGGTACTGGAGGCCCTCGGACACGAACTGGCCCCGGCGCCGTTCCTTCCGACGGTGACGGCCTCGGCGATCCTGGCACACAGCGCACCCGAATCGGTTCAGGCTCGGTGGCTTCCGGGACTGGCCGACGGTTCGGTGATCGGCGCCGTCGGCCTGTCGCCGGGGTTGACCCTCGATTCGGACGGTGGCCTCACCGGCGAGAGTCGCGCGGTAATCGGCGCGCCCCAGGCCGCTGTGCTCGTGCTGGTCGCGGGAGACGACCTCGTGGTGGTCGAACCCGGCGAGGCCGGTGTGTCGGTGTCGACGCGAGCGGGATTGGACACGACCCGGACGATCGGCAACGTCACGGTCGACGGCGCTGCGATTCGCGCCGAGCGCATCCTGAAGGGCGCAGCGCGCGCCGCCGTCACGTACTTCCGCATCCTCGCCGCCGCCGAGGCCGTGGGAAGCGCGATGGCCTGCCTCGAGACCGCCACCGATTACGTGAAGACCCGCGAGCAGTTCGGGCGACCAGTCGGCACCTTTCAGGCAGTGAAGCATCATTGCGCGAACATGCTGATCGACATCGAGATGACCGTGGCCGCCACCTGGGACGCGGCACGGGCCGGAGACGTCGAGAGCGCCTGGTTCGCCGCCGCGGTCGCGGCCTCACACGCCGCCCGGGCGCAGGTGAAAGCGGCCCGGCTCAACATCCAGCTGCACGGTGGTATCGGCTTCACCTGGGAGCACGACGCGCACCTGTACCTGCGTCGAGCGGACACTGTGGCGGCTGTATTGGCGGACGGGCGAGACCCGCTGGTCGACGTCGTCGAGGCCTTCCGCGCCGGGGAAGCGCACGGTGCGTCGTTCGGACTGCCGGAGGAAGCGCAGGCGTTCCGTGAGCAGGCCGGTGCTGCGGTGCGGCACTACAAGGTGCTGCCCGAGTCGGAGCAGCGTGACTATCTGGTGGACAGCGGCTACCTCGTTCCGCACTGGCGGAAGCCCTGGGGCCGGGAAGCCGGAGTCGTGGAGCAGCTGGTGATCGAGGAGGAGTTCGCGGGGATCGATCTGCCCGATCTCGGAATCACCGGCTGGGTCAACCTCACGATCTCTCAGGTCGGGACGGACGAGCAGAAGAGCCGGTGGATCGATCCCGTCCTCCGTGGGCAGACCAACTGGTGCCAGTTGTTCAGCGAGCCGGGTGCGGGGTCCGACGCGGCTGCGGTTCGCACGGCGGGCAAACGCATCGACGGGGGGTGGCGTGTCACGGGACAGAAGGTGTGGACGAGTGCCGCGCTCGGTTGCGAGTGGGGTCTGGCCACGGTCCGGACGGATCCGCAGGCCTCGAAGCACGCCGGCGTGACGATGATGGCGATCCGGCTGGACTCACCAGGAGTCGAGATCCGTCCGCTGCGGGAGATCACCGGGGACGCGCTGTTCAACGAGGTGTTCTTCGACGACGTCTTCGTGCCGGACACGGACGTGGTCGGTGGCGAGGGAGAGGGCTGGAAGGTGGCCCGGGCGACGCTCGGCAACGAACGCGTCTCCATCGGTGGCGGTAGTGGTTCCATCGCGTTCACCGGGAAGGAATTGGTGAAGCTGCTCGACGGCTCTCCGGGTGCCAGGGAAGGCGCGGAGCACGAGGTGGGGGAGATCCTCGCGGAGGAGCACACCTTGCGTCTGCTCAACCTCCGCCAGGCCGCACGGGCGATCGTCGGGGCCGGTCCCGGTCCCGAGGCCAACGTCACCAAACTCGTGAAAGCCGAACACTCCCAGCGCATCACCAACCTCGGCATCACTCTGGCCGGTCCAGCGGCGGTGATGGGTGAGGTTCCGGACGTCTCCTACCCCTACCTCTTCACCCGTTGCCTGACGATCGCGGGTGGAACGTCGGAAATCATGCGCAACACCATCGCCGAACGGATCCTGGGGCTACCGCGCGATCCGCTGGTCCGCTGAGTGATGACAGACGAAAGGAATTGCACGTGAATGACCTTCCCCTCGCGGGTGTCACCGTGGTCAGTCTGGAACAGGCTGTCGCGGCACCGTTCGCGACGCGTCAACTGGCAGATTTGGGAGCCCGCGTCATCAAGGTCGAGCGACCTGGCGACGGGGATTTCGCCCGCGGCTACGACGTTTCGGTTCACGGGCAGTCGAGTTACTTCGTCTGGCTCAACCGGTCCAAGGAATCTCTGTCACTCGATCTCAAGGCCGACGAAGGCAGGGAAATCCTGTTCGAGCTTCTCACGACGGCAGATGTCTTCGTGCAGAACCTGGGACCGGGAGCCACTGACCGCATGGGCCTGGGCGCGGAGGATCTCGCCGCCCGCTTCCCGACGCTGATCGTCTGCGACATCTCCGGTTACGGTGCCGACGGACCGTGGGGTACGCGCAAGGCCTACGACCTCCTGGTCCAGGCGGAGGCAGGGCTGCTGTCCATCACCGGGTCGCCGGACGAGGTCGCGAAGGCCGGAATCTCGGTCGCCGACATCGCAGCCGGAAGTTTCGCCTACTCGGGAATCCTTGCCTCCCTGTACACCCGGGCGGTGTCGGGCCGAGTGCGTTCGGTCAGTGTGTCTCTGTTCGACGCGCTGGCCGAGTGGATGGGTTCACCGGCGTACTACGCGCAGTACGGCGGCGAGAGTCCCCTGCGCACCGGTGCTCGGCACGCGACGATCGCACCGTACGGGCCGTTCACCGCAGGTGACGGAGAGCGGGTGCTCCTCGCGATCCAGAATCAACGTGAATGGGAGCGGCTGTGCATCGAGATACTCGCACAGCCCGACCTCGTCACGGACTCTCGGTTCGCCACCAATCCCGACCGAGTGGCCAACCGAGAGGTATTGGAGCAGATCATCACCGAGGCCATCGAGGGTTTCACCGCAGACCAACTCGCCGGGCAACTGGAGAAAGCGTCGATCGCGAACGCGCGGATGAACACGGTCAGCGAACTGTGGGCCCACCCGGTACTCTCCGAGCGCAAGCGATGGCGAGATGTCGCGACGCCGCACGGGACTATCCAGGCACTCGTGCCGCCGGCGTCCTTCACGGGCGTCGAACCACGGATGGATCCCGTCCCCGCGGTCGGAGAGCACTCGGCCGCGATCCTCACTGGTCTCGGACGTTCCGGCACCGACATCGCACAGCTGAGGTCGAAGGCGATCATCTGACGGAAGAGGGAGTTGTCACGTGGAAGATCTGGCGTTGGTGTTGGCGGGCGGAGGAGTCGCAGGTATCGCGTGGGAACTGGGCTTCCTCCTCGGAGTGCAGGACGAGTCGGAGCACGTGGCTCGGGCGCTTCTCGATTCCACACATCTCGTCGGCACCTCGGCCGGTGCCACCGTCGCGGCTCAGATCTCGAGTGGTGTCGGTCTGAGCGACCTGTTCCACACGCAACTCGTGGCGGAGACCACCGAGATCGATCCCGGTGTCGACCTCGAGCAGCTGATGGCGGTCTTTGCGGAGGGACTCGGCGACGAGAACGCCTCGCCGCGAGAACGGTTACGCCGCATCGGCGCGTCGGCGCTCCGGGCCCCCACAGTAAGTGAGGAAACGCGCAGGGCGGTCATCGAGTCTCGGCTCCCATCGGACGAATGGCCGGAGCGGGCGCTGAGTATCACCGCAATCGACGCGTCGACCGGTGAGCTCGTCGTCTTCCAGCATGGTCACGGTGTCTCGCTCGTCGACGCCGTGGCCGCGAGCTGTGCGGTTCCGGGAATCTGGCCGACGGTGACGATCGGCGGACGCAAGTTCATGGACGGTGGTGTGGAAAGTACCGCCAATGCGTTCTTGGCGGGGGAGTACGGGCGTGTCGTAATCCTTGCTCCGGCACCCGAGCCCGGTCCGTATCTGCTCGGAGGGAGTCTGCTCACCGAGATCACGTCGATGTCCGGTTCCGACGTGCTGCCCGTCTTTGCCGACGCTGCCGCGGTCAGGGCTTTCGGGACGAACCCGTTGGCACCCTCGACACGAGCTCCGGCTGCACTCGCGGGGCGCGATCAGGGCCGGCGAGCAGCTGCGCAGCTTGGCGAGTTCCTCGGCGTCGTTCCCTGACGGGGACGCCCCTGAAGCGCAGACGACCACAAAGAAACCCGCCATGGGCACGACACTCGTTACGGTGTCGAGCCCATGGCGGGTCGCGGCGTTCGACGGGTCCGGCTGAGTGGCCTTGCGTCGTCGCCGGTGTCTACTTCGGCTGGAAACGCAGTGCACCGTCGATCCGGATGACCTCGCCGTTGAGGTAGTCGTTCTCGGCGATGTGCTGCACGAGGCCGGCGTACTCGGATGGGCTGCCCATGCGGTTCGGGAACGGAACATTCGAACCCCAGAACTTCTCGGCCTCTTCGCGCTCCATCTTGAACGCGGGTGTGAAGAAGGTGCCAGGCGCGATGGCCATCACTCGGATGCCGAACTTGGTGAGGTCGCGAGCGGCAGGAAGGGTCAGGCCCACTACGCCGCCCTTGGCGGCGGAGTAGGCGGTCTGTCCGATCTGGCCCTCGAATGCCGCAATGCTCGCGGTGTTGACGATGACCCCACGGCTGCCGTTCTCGTCGGCCTCGTTCTTGGCCATGGCTGCCGCGCCCAGGCGAAGCACGTTGAACGTGCCGTTGAGGAAAAGGTTGACGTACCACTGGAACTGCTCGAACGAGGCGGGCTCGCCGTCCCGTCCGACCACGCGTGAGGCCCCGGCGCCGCCCCCGTGAGCGTTGACGACGATGCGGAGCGGAGCGAGCTCGTTTGCCGCCGCGAGGGCTGCGACGACGCTGGCTTCATCGAGTACGTCGGTGCTGACGTAGCGGACCTTCTCGCCGAGTTCGGCTTCCAGTGCCTTACCGCGCTCGTCGTTGAGGTCGGCGACGATCACCGAGGTTCCGGCAGCGGCGAGCTGACGTACGGTGGCCTCTCCGAGGCCTCCCGCTCCGCCCGTGACGAGCGCGGACGCGTTGCTGATGTCCATCTTCGTTGTTCCTCTCCTGGCCACGAAACGAGCCGCGAGCCGTTGACTGGTGCACTCAATCAAAAATGACACAATTGTCAGAAAAGTTCAATAGCGTGGAGGGAGTAGATGTCCGATCCCACTTGCGAGTGCGAAAGTGGATGGTGCATAGACAGTTCGAGCCCTGCCGCGCCATGCGGTAGGGCTCGAACTGTCGATCGACGGTCAGATGATTGTCAGGTGGCGTGACTGAAGAATCCGCGCTTGATGCACGCCACGAGCAGCGACACGAAGTCGTCCTGCGGCAGCGGCTCGGGAAGCTCCTGCGACGCCTGCGGCACCCGGCCGACGAGGGCACGGAAGATCAAGGCCGCCATGACCGGGTCGAACGGGTAGTCGCGCTTGCGGCTCGTCACCACCGCCAGGAGGGCGTCGTCCATGCGTGCCTGCCCGTAGGTGCCCAGGTCCACTACCATGTCGTTCCCACTGTTCCGCTCGGACCAGACGTCGATCGATCCTGCGTAACGAGTGACGTACTGCGAAAACCCCACCAGCCATTCTCGCAACTCGGTTTCATCCTCTGCCATCGGATCGATCTTCCGGACCCGCTCGGCCTGTTCGATCGCGCACGCCGTGGCCTCCACACTCAGTGCCACGAGCAGATCCTGCTTCTCGCTGAAGTACTTGTAGAACGTTCCGCGCGCGAATCCGGCCTGCTCGACGATGTCGTCGACGCTCGTGCGGTGGTACCCCTTTTCGCGGAACTGGATTGCACCTGCTTCGACCAGAGTCTCGACGGTCTTCACCGCTCGCTTGCTGAGACCCGCCACGCGGTCCTGGGTGGACAGACCCTGGGTGTTCGGGGGCTCGGGCATGTCGATGGAGCCGGTGCCCGACGCGCGCAACGAGAGGCTGTTCAGGACCTCGGGTGGGGTTTCGGGGAAGAGCACCAACTGAATGAAGACGGACACGGCGTCGACGACGGACTGGGTGTCGCGACCGTAGGCCCGTCCGGTGTGGATGAAGAGGTTCATCCGGTGGACGATTGCGGTCATCATCACGGCACCCGCGTCAGGATCGATGCCCTCGATTCCCGATGTGGCCAGGCGTTCGGAGATCCGCTTGTTGTAGCCCTCGATGAACCGTGTGATCTCCGGCCGCACGGCGGTATCGGACGCGGCGACCTGCGTCCACTGCACGAACATCGTCGAATACTTGTCGAAGACCCAGCTCCACTCGCCCAGCCACCAGTTGAGGTTGTCGAACCCCACCTCGGTGGGGCCCAGGGGCCCGATGCGGCGCGCGACGCGGAACAGCGCACGGCCGCACTCTTCGAGGAGTTCGAGGAAGATCTCGTCCTTGCCGGGGAAGTACTGGTAGAGCGTGGCCCGGGAAATGTCCGCGGCTTTCGCGATCGCCTCCACCGAGGTGTTGAAGAAGCCGACCTCGGCGAAGAGATCCAGTGACACTTCCACGATCTTGTTGCGCGTGCTTGCGCCCCGACTGCCCACTTCGGGGCTCGACGGGCCGTAACTTGCTCGGCGGGTGATCGAATTTTCTGACATCAGTGGACAGTCTATGGGGAGGCGAGGCAGATTGCGAGGACGAGGACAGGTGAGTGGGCGGAATTACTACGCATCGGTAACTCCGAATTCCGCGGTACCACTGATGGCGATTCCACCCGTCTGGCGGGTGCAGGTTAGGACGACGGTGGCGATTTTCGTCCCGTCGGGCGCCGTGTCGATGCGCGTGATCTCTCCGGTGCAGGTCAAAATATCCCCTGGCCACACCTGCTCGCGGAATCGGACACCGAATCGCCGGACATTTCGGGCACCCAGCCAGTCGGTGGCGAAGGTTGCCAGCAAAGCACTCTGGTGCATTCCCTGGGAGAACACGGACGGGTTTCCCGCGGCGCGAGCCAGCACGTCGTCGTAGTGCATCGGGTTGAGATCTCCCGACGCGCCGGAGTACCGCACGAACATCTGGGTGGAGAGCGGGCCGAACTGTCGCGGTTCGGCCTTCGCGCCGGCCACGAGCGGAGCTGTCGTCGTCATTTGGCACCTTCTTTGGCAGCGGTTTCGATGAAAGTTCCGCGCGCTTCGGCGATCAGTTCGCCTTCAGGGGAGTGGAATTCAGTCGCGATTACGGCGAACCGCATCAGACCGCCCTTCTTGCCGGGCTTCTCGAATCGGTCGATCACCCGTTCCCTGGCAAGTAGTCGATCCCCGGCGGTGGGGAGCGCACGGTGGAAGATGTACTCCTGCTCGCCGTGCAGGAGGCGCTTGCGCTCGAACCCCAGTGTCAGCCGCACTCCCGGCGGCGCCCATTGCGCCGCTGTGATGAGAAAGGTCGGCGGGACGATCGCGTCGGCGCCGTCGTAGTCGGGATTGTCCGATTGCATGGCGGCGGCGAACTCGCGAATCTTGCCACGCTCGATGAACACCTCCCACTCCTCGCTGACAGCGCCCTTCGGCGCGGGTTCGGTCGACGGGATCGTCATGATGTCGTACTCCTTCTGGCGATGTGGTCGGCGAGATACTGCCGAGTGAGCTCGACAGCGGTAGTCGGATAGGTTCGTGCCGTGGCTTCGTCCAGGCCGTCGCGAGCGAGGAGCAGCGCCAGTCGGTTCGTGATCAGCGCCAGCACGAACGCGGCGAGCATCGTGTAGTAGGTGATGTCCCCGGTGGGCCGCCCGCCGAACTCCACGTAGCGACGAACGATCTCGTCGTCGTCGGGTACTCCCGGCAGCCGGGTGAAGCCCAGAGACTCGCACAGGTAGCGCTCGAACATCAGCCACCAGCCCAGGTCGATGTCGGGTGGCCCGGTGGTGGCCGTCTCCCAGTCGAACAGTGCGGCAACGGAGAGGTCGTCGGCGAAGGACATGTTCCCGACGCGTGCGTCACCCCAGACCGGTACCTCGGCGTCAGTTTCTGGCGCGTGGTCGAGTAGCTCGGCGAGTGCTTCCGCGAGGACGTCCGAGCCCACGACCAGATCGCCGCGGCACCATTCGTACCATTGGCGAAGGCGGTCGAGATAGCGGTGAAGTGCCGTGCTCCCCGAATGGTCGGAACCGTTCCGGAGGTATGCGAGATCGCTCTCGTCAGCTATCCCGTGCACGGCGACGAGTGCTCTGATCGCGTTGTCGCAGAGCGTTTCCCGTTCAAATTCGGTGAGTTCCACCGTCCAGCCCCGCTTGTGCCAGCTGGGGACGTCGGAGGGAGTGCGGCCGTGCACCCTCGTCATGAGGTAGAAGGGCGCGCCGAGAACGCTCGCGTCCGGTTCGATCAGGACGATGTCCGGGGTGTTGACGCCGGGGTGGCGACCGAGTCGGTGCATCACTTCCGCCTGCCGGACGGCGTCGGGCTCCACGAACAACTGGTGGTTCGACGCCTGCATGCGCAGCACGAGGTCGGCACGTCGGCGGACGCCGTGGATATCCGACCAGGATGCAGTGAAGAACACCGTCTTGCCGGAATATCCCGCGTCGGGAGCGGAGAACTCCGATATGTCGAAGTCCCTGTGCGTCTCGGGAACCAGTCGCGCAGGCAGCCATCGCGTGAGGACGTCGCGCACGTCGCCCTCCAGTTCGCCTCTTGTCGCCGTGTAGGCCACGTGGGTCCCTCCGTGCTTCTACTTCGAGTCGTCGTGCCGGTTGTCGTGCCGGTTGTCGTGCCGGGGAGATCCGGCACGACGGCTGATCCGTCGTTCACGACCATTTCTTTATATGACCAATACTGTCAGAATAGGCGCATGAATGATGAGAAATCCACCCCCAGGCCCGGCACGGCCCCCGTGGCGGTCCGGAATCGGCTCGGTCTCGGTGCGTATGCCCTCCCCGGCCGGGTGCCCGACCCCCGGCCCGCCATCGCCCAGGCGGTCGAAGCCGAACGGCTCGGCCTGGACACGCTGTGGCTGAGCGAGCGCTGGGGAACCAAGGACTTCGGCGTGCTTGCCGGAGCGTTCAGCCAGGTCACGAGCACGATCAAGATCGCGGCCGGCGTCACCCATCTGCAGTCTCGGCATCCCGCGATGCTGGCCTCGCTGGCGATGACGGCACAGGGTCTCTCCGACGGCCGGATCGTGATCGGAGTCGGCCGTTCGGTCGACCGGATGTGGAGCGCTGTCGGACTCCCCAAATCCACGAATCGGTCCCTGGTCGACGCCGCCGACATCTTCCGCCGTCTGTGCCGCGGCGAGAAGGTGACCTACGACGGACCTGCGGGCGTCTACCCCGCTCTTCGCCTCAATGACATCCCTGACCAGCCTGTTCCTCCGCTCGTCTTTGCTGCGATCGGCCCGAAGGGGCTCGAGCTCGCCGGTCGTCACTTCGACGGAGTTCTGCTGCATCCCTTCCTCACACCCGATGCCGTCCGGCGGTCGGCAGAGGCAGTCAGGGCGGCCGCTGTCGACGCCGGCCGTGACCCGGAGTCCGTGCGGATCTACGCGACGGTGGTGGTCGCATCCGGCCTGGATGCGGACGAGGAAGCTGCGGTCGTCGGCGGGCGTGCCGTCACCTACTACCAGATCCCGACATTCGGGGAGCAGCTCGCGAAGGTGAACGGTTGGGACCCTGACCTGCTGGCGGCACTCCGCGCCCACCCGCAGCTCGCCGGTGTGAAGGGAGTGGCGGATTCGGTCCGCACCCGCGCGCAGCTGACGGAAGCGGCGCGGTCTCTGCCCGCTGAATGGATTCGGGGTGCTGCAGCGCTCGGTTCGCCGAGTGAGTGCCGGTCGATGTTCGACAGGTATCGCGAGGCGGGCGCCGACGAGTTGGTTTTGCACGGCAGTACGCCGGATCAATTGGGCGACGTCGTGGACCGCGCCTGAATCGACCTTGCCCTAATGTGACATTACTGCCAGAATTCGATGTGTATACGCGCTACCTGAGGTTTACGTACCTCGGTGCGGGGCGCGTCGATCGCCACAGAGGGCGATCTCCGGACGAGAGGGAACCAGTGCACAACTACGAGGGCATCTACGTCTCCGGGAAATGGTCTCCGAGCGCAGGCGCACGAATAGCGGTGACCTCGCCCGCCTCGGGCGAGGTGCTCGGGCACGTCACCGCCGCCACCGCCGAAGAGGTCGGAGCGGCGATTGCCGCGGCCCGTGATGCGCTCGAGCGCGGTCCGTGGGCCACGACGACCGCCGCCGAGCGGGCAGCCGCGATCGGCCGGCTGGCCGATGCGATCGAGGCGCAGTCCCGGGATTACGCCGACGTGGTCTCTGCCGAAGTGGGCTCACCTCGGAAGTGGGCGTCCTTCGGGCAGATCGGAACCGCGCTCGGAGTTCTTCGCACCTTCGAGAAGATAACGCCCGAATACCGTTTCGAGGACCGTCGGACGTCGGTGATCGGCGGAGAAGTCCTGGTGCGGCAGCTCCCGGTCGGTGTCGTCGGTGCGATTCTGCCGTGGAACGCGCCGCTGTTCACCGCCTTCCTGAAGCTGGCCCCCGCACTCGCCGCCGGTTGCACGCTGGTGCTCAAGCCGTCGCCCGAGGCTCCGCTCGCATTGTCGAAGCTGACGGCGGCAGTGGAGGCCGCCGGGATTCCGGCGGGAGTGATCAACATCGTGTCCGGTGACGTGCAGACGGGCGAGGCTCTGGTGTCACATCCCGGTGTCGACAAGGTGAGTTTCACCGGTTCGACGGCGGCAGGCAAACGCATCGGCGCCGTCTGCGCGGCAGACATTCGCCGGTGTGGCCTCGAGCTCGGCGGAAAGTCCGCTGCCGTCGTCCTGGACGACGTTGTTCTCGACCAGAAGGTCGTGTCGGGTCTCGTCACCGGGGTCATGGCGAACAATGGTCAGGTCTGCGCCGCGCAGACCCGTATCCTTCTGCCGCGCAGTCGCTACGAGGAGTGCGTCGACGCGATCGCCGCCGCCGTCGCCGCGCTGACGGTCGGGGACCCGGCGGATCGTTCGACCGACGTCGGGCCGGTGATCAACGGTGCCGCGCGCGAACGGATCGAAGCCCACATCCAGCGCGCAGTGCAGGACGGGGCGCGGGTGGTCGCCGGCGGCTCCCGTCCCCACGGTCTCGACACCGGTTGGTATGTGGCGCCCACGGTGCTCGCGGATGTCCACAACGACATGGCCATTGCGCGCGAAGAACTCTTCGGGCCCGTCTGCGTACTGATCCCGTACGAGGGAGAGGACGAGGCTGTGGCTCTCGCCAACGACTCCGACTACGGACTCGCAGGGGCGGTATGGTCCGCGGACGCCGCGCGAGCGGCGCGCGTGGCCGCTCGACTTCGCGTGGGATCGGTATCGGTCAACTCGCCCGCACCACTCGACTTCGGCAGCCCCTTCGGCGGTTTCAAGCAGTCGGGTGTCGGCAGAGAAGGTGGTCCGGAAGGTATCGCCGGATACCTCGAGCCGCAGTCGATCATTCTCTGACCCCCAGGACACTCACTCGCGTCGACACCAGCCGGTGCCGCGCCGATGGAAGGAATTACATGGAGACGCAGGCTGCAGTCCTGTGGGAGCGAAACTCTCCCTGGTCTATCGAAACCATTCAGCTGGACCCGCCCAAGGAACAAGAGGTTCTGGTCGAGTTGCACGCCTCCGGGATGTGCCATTCGGACGAGCACATCGTGACCGGAGACATGCCGTTCCGGCTACCGTGTATCGGTGGCCACGAAGGCGCCGGAGTCGTCAAGGAAGTCGGTTCCCACGTGTCGTGGCTGCAACCGGGCGACCACGTCGTGTTCGGGTTCATTCCCTCGTGTGGTCGTTGTCCGTCGTGCTCGAACGGTCACCAGAGTCTGTGTGACCTCGGAGCCAAGATCTACAGCGGGCGTCAAATCTTCGACGACACCGCACGCCACCACATCAGGGACGAAGATCTCGCGCTTGCCTGCGGTATCGGGTCTTTCGCACACCACACCGTGGTCCACGAGGCCAGTTGCATCAAGATCGAACCGCATCATCCCCTCGACCGTGCCTGCCTCCTGGGTTGTGGCTTCGTCACCGGCTGGGGTTCGGCCGTGTACTCGGCAGACGTCCGGCCCGGCGAGACCGTCGTCGTCGCGGGTGTGGGCGGTATCGGTGCCGCGGCAGTGCAGGGAGCGAGAATCGCTGGGGCGCGCACCATCACGGTCATCGAGCCCTCCGAATTCAAGCGTGAGGAAGCCAAGCGGATGGGTGCTACCCACGTGGCGGCGTCGTGGGAGGAAGCCCCCGAGGTCGTCGCCGAGGCCACGTGGCATCGTGGTGCCGACAAGTTCATCTGCGCGATGGGTGTGGGGGAGGGCCGTTTGGTGGCGAAGGCCCTGGCCATGACCGCGAAGCGCGGCCGGCTGGTGGTGACGAACATCCACCCGATGGCGGAGCGCGAGATCTCGGTCAGCCTGATGGACCTGACACTCACGGAGAAGCAGATCGTGGGAAGTCTCTACGGCTCGGCCAATCCGCGTGCCGACATCCCGAAGCTGCTGGAGCTCTGGAGTTCGGGCGGCGTCGACCTCGATTCGATGGTGACGAGGGACTACCCGCTCGAGAAGGTCAACGACGGCTACGACGACATGCGCGGTGGCCGCAACATCCGCGGAGTCCTCCGCTACCCCGCGGCGGATGCGTGATCGCCCGAGCACACGCACTGTAGGTTCCGGGATGGCCACGGGTGAAGCGGGCGGACACCTGGGGATATACCGATTCAGGCGCCATTCCGCCGAATCGCGTTCCCCACGCCAGCGCCAGCACCGCCGAGGCCGACGGGCTCATCGATCGTCCGGGTTCCTCGACTCGATCCGGATCGGTCGGTAAACGCACGTTCCACACGGTAGGCCCGATGCGGGCGGCAGCCAATTTCGTCCGCAGCGTCGGGGTTTCGAGTTGCGACGCCGATCCCGCTGTACACCGTGTTTCATCATTGATGTCAAAACACGGTGTACAGCAACCGGTTACGCCCGGCTAGCCACCTTGTGTCAGGTTGCGATGACAACCTGCTGGTAGACGGGTCGGCCTCGGCTGGAACAACGTGTCACCTCCAGCTGGGAAAATATTCGTTGTGATGGCGCCATTCTCGGGCGCCGCTACCGGGTGCGGTCGGAGATGACAGTGTTGCGCAACCGGGCAGAGTGCTGACGGACCTCCCTCGACTGATCGGTGGTGTCGGAATCGTGAATGAGATCCGGTTTACGAACGAGAATGTTGCCAACCAGTCCAAGGATTGCCCCGACCCCGATGTACCACGGGATGGCGCCAGAATTGTCAGCGGCGGTAAGACCTTCGGCGATGAGCGGAAATGTCCCGCCGAAGAGTGCTACCGAGATCATCGACGGCAATCCCACGCCCACGGCTCGCACTGCTGGCGGGAACAATTGAGGGCCGACCATGGCGAACGGACCTGTGACAGCTCCGAGGACTGTGAGGTATAGCAGTGCTCCGGGCAGAATCGGGACCAGCCCGGTGGACAGTCCGATGATGACCGGCAGCGTGCACACCGCAAGGGTCACGTACCCGATCCGCAATATTCGGAGGCCACCGAATCGGTCCGCGAGGAATCCCGATACCAAGATGACGAGGATCAAGTACACCGTGAAGATCGGCACGTACCCTGTGACTTGCTCCTTCGTCGCGACGCCGGCATGGGAAAGGAACTTGGCCAGGTAGGCGGTGATGAAGTACATGCCCATGGTGACCGGGATGAGCATGAGGAAGATCGCGGCAGCCTGGCGGGTGCGTGCGCGAAGTAGTGGAAGTTGACGCGGACGTTCGTTCTTCACTTGTTCGGTGAAGATCTCGCTCTCTGGCGCGGCGCCCCGAATCCACAGCGCGACCAGACCCATAACGGCGCAGACGATGAAGCCCACGCGCCAGCCGCCTGACTCGAGTCCCTCGGCGCCGTAGATTCCCAGCAGGATCGCCAGACACGCAGTCGCCAGCATCTGCCCGACATAGCTCGAGGCGCTGGCAACCGCGCCAAAGAGGAACCGTCGATTCCGGGGCGCTGTCTCGAGAAGGTACGTTCCGACTGCGGCTTGCTCACCACTCATCGACAGGCCCTGGAAGAGCCGGGCGAAGACGACGATGACCGCTGCCCACACACCGATGGTGTCGTAGCTGGGCGTCAGCGCGATGACAAGTGCACCGGCGGAGATTATCGAAACCGAAACGACCAGCCCGAACTTGCGGCCCTGTCGGTCGATGATGCGGCCCATGATCACCGCACCGATAGGTCGGATCAGGAAGCCGATCGCAAAAACGAGGTAGGAGGCCAGCAGGCTCACCACAGGGTCATCACCGGGAAATATTGCATGTGCGAAGTAGGGTGCGAGGACCGCGTAGATCAGCCAATCGAAGCTTTCGACGATGCTGCCGGCCGTGGCAGCTGCGAGGAGGAGCCGCGACCGATCCTTTGCTGGGGCGTTGACCATGTGGGTTCTTCTTCCAGGAAGGTGTGATTTTCAGAAGGACTCGGGTGCCCGGAAGCTGACGATCACTGACCGACTGGGGGCATCCGGTGGACCGGTCTAGCTAACCGAAGGCCGCTCGTTGGTGGGGAACGCTCGTTGGAAGGCGGAGGCGAGTCTGAAGATGCGATCTTCGCTGCTCGGGGGGCCGACGATCTGCAAGCCCACCGGCATCCCGTCCACGAATCCACAGGGCACGGACACCGCCGGCAAGCCCAGAATGTTGCACAAGACGGTGTGTGGCGTGTAGTCCGCAGCCATCTTCTCGGGCCGGGTGGTCCATGCTTCGTCCCACTGCTCGACGGTCGGTGCGATCCACTGGCTCGTCACCGACAACAGAAGGTCGTATTCGCGGAATAATTCCCGAAACTTGTTTCCGTTGCGTGCTCGCCATTCGAGCGCTTCGCGATAGAGCCGTGAATCGACTGGCGGCAGGGGCGGGGGATTGTTGCCGACCTCGATCTCGTATACCGACGGTTCGCCGGGGGCCGGCCCACCGCCGCGGTTGCTTGGTTCCCAGACTTGATCGGTCGTCTCCACGGCTGCCCCCAGAGACCGTAGTTTGAAGGCCATCTCGCGAACCGCTGCGACAACCCGTCCGCTCTCCGGCGATGCGTGCTTGGCCGCGTATCCGTAGTCATCGGTCCAGGCCAGGCGCATGCCCCCGACACCGGCATCGAGGGCGGCGAGGAAATCAGCGGGCTCGTTCTGGATGCAGATGTAGTCGCGGGCGTCCGGTCCAGCGAGGACCTGCATCACCAAAGCGGCGTCTCGGACGTCCCGGGCCAGCGGTCCGTTTGTCGAAGTGAGCCGGAACTTCGGCTGCCGGTAGTCGACGTGGGGGACGAGGCCCCTTGTCGGATGCACCCCTACGACGCCGGAAAACGCTGCCGGCAGGCGTGTGGATCCACCGCCGTCGCTGCCGATGGTCACCGGCAACAAGGCCGCTGACGCGGCGGCCGCACCACCGGAGCTCGACCACCCGGGAACCCGAGACGTGTCCCATGGATTGCGTGCCTCGGCGTCCCAGTTATAGCTACCCATCGTGGGTGCCTCGGGCCTCGAGTCCTCGGACCTTGCGATTCCGGTGCCCATCATGGTGTTGGTGCCTACCACGATCGCTCCAGCACCCCGCAGGCGTTCGACAGCGATAGCATCGAATTCCGAGACGCCGTACGTTCCGGTTCGCGGGAACGCGAACGGCACATCCTTGACTGCCAGATTCTCTTTCACCGAGATCGGGAGACCGTGGAGGGGGCCGAGCTCTTCCCCTCGCCGGCGAGCCGAATCCGCTTCCGCAGCTTCGTAGCGGGCTCGTTCCGGATCGAGTGTCGCGAAGGCATGGAGCTTCGGCTGAAACTCGTCGATCCGGCCCAGGAAGTGGTTGACGACTTCCACGGCGGAGACATCTCCGCGTGCGATGAGATCGCGGATCTCCCATGCCGGTAGCCAGGTCAGCTCATTCATTCTCGCCTCTTTCGTGCTGGGGCGAGCGCTCGAAGCAGTCGAGTTGCGTCTCGCCCCCGGGTGAATACTTTGACCGGATAAGTCAAAGTAAGAGAACCTTCGACCTAATGTGTCAAACTGTCAAGGGGGCGAAGGACCGTCACCCGAGTCGTAACAGAGGATTAACGCTTCTGGGGAAGAGGGCAGAGATGAACGGATCGGAACCGCTGTCCGCAGTGTCCCGCGCGGGTGCCGCGCGAGATGGAGCCCTGAGTGCGGGCTGGCAGGAACGACGCCAGCGGGTCGCCGCCAACATCGAGCATGCTGCGTTGGAACTGTTCACCGAGCGTGGATACTCCGAAGTGACCGTCGACGAGATTGCCAACCGGGTGGGGTGCTCGCTTCGTACGGTGACCCGCTATTTCCCGAACAAGGAAGACTTGCTTCTCGACTTCCACCGCCGGAAGAATCAGGTGGTACTCGACGAGTTCGCGCGTCTCGAGCCGTCGCCCGATCCTGCCTCCGTGATCTGGGCGGTGTGGATGGCTCTGACTTTGAACACACAATCGGGTTTGGATGGATACCTGCTCTGGAAAACGGCTGCCGCCACAGCCCCTGAGGTGATGGACAGGGCAAACGGCGAGCGCCGCCGGAGTGTCCAGTTGGCACTGACTGCCTTCATTTCAGCCTCATTGGGTATCGATCCAGACGCCGACATGCGTCCTCAACTCATGGCTGCAACACTCGAGGCGGCCAACTCTGCTCTGGTGAACTTTTGGGTTACGCGCGGTGGAGTCGAGGATCTGTACTCGATGTATCAAGATGCCGCACGGTCAATTTCAGAACTGTCCGTCAGCATCCTTGATGCGGAAGCGTTCCCGGCGATCGGAGCCCAGCGGTGACTCGAGTACTGGAGCGGAAGTTGCCGACGAACATACCTCCATATCCGTGTCATTCACACGCATGAGCACCGATCCGGGGCCGCGAATTGGGCTAGCGGTCTCGGCGTGATGGCCTACTGGACGCCCGACTCGATTTGCCGGTGCAACTGAGGCTTCCGCATTGACCGGTTGTCTCCACGTGCACATATCTGTGTCGTCTATGGGATCCATCTACAGAATCTGTGACACGGGCTAGGGCATTACCTACCGGAGCTCGTTTCGGGGAGGTATGAAGGATCGGACCACCGAGACAGGCGCATTCGTACGATCAGCGTTTGCGGCGCTCGTCCCACAGCCCGTGCGCGACCGCAATCCGGTCCGTCGTCTGGTCCTTACACGACGACTGTTCCGTCGCATTATGGTTGCTCGCCCTGTTCCCCGTAAGAACGGATGACATCTGATGCATGGTCCCACCACGGCACGATTCAGGCTCCGAGCGGGTCTCACCGCGATCACGATTGCGATGCTGTCGAGTGCGTGTGGGGGCGTACCGGCGGGTGGAGGCCCGGGTGAGTTCACCAAGCCTGACAGGGCGGCGACGTTGAGAGTTGCAGCCACCCTTGCCCCCAACAATCTCGATCCCTACCAGTCGACCAGCTACCTCGTCGACTTTCCGTATTTGTCGCCGGTATATGACCGATTGACACAGATCCAGTCGGGCCCGACGGTCGCGCCGATGCTCGCCGAGTCGTGGGCGTTCGCTCCTGATGGGATGTCGGCCGATTTCGTGTTGCGGACGGACGCACGGTTCCACGACGGAGCCACAGTCGATGCTGATGCGGTAGTCGGGAGTCTCAGGAGGGCCCGTGATCCCCGGTTCCGGTCCGCCTCCACCCTGTCGATGGTCGCGGATGTCTCTGCGCTCGACGAGCGAACGGTGCGGATCGTGACCACGCGGCCGGCCGCCGACCTGCCCTATGCGCTTGCATCGACGCACGCAGCGATCATCAGTCCCGTTGCGCTGCAGAACGGCGTCGATCTGGCGTCCGAGACGGCGGGATCTGGGCCCTACGAGATCGATCAACTCAGGCGTGGTGATCGGATTACATACCGCCGATCGGACGTGTACTGGGATCCGTCGGCACAGCAGTCGGCGCGGTTGGAAATTATCGGAATGACCGATGAGAACGCCCGGCTCAATGCGTTTCGCAGCGGTCAGGTGGACCTGATTCCTGTTCGTACCGGGCAGATCGATGACGTCGAGGCGTTGGCGAAGCAATCACAGTACCGGGTCGAGAGTTACCCGACTGCAATGTACTACTCGCTAGTGTTCGACATCGGCAGAGATGGCGTCGACGACGCCCGGGTGCGGCAGGCGCTCAACTACGCCGTCGACCGTGAGTCGATCAATGCTGGGTTGATGAATGGAAGGTGTTCGCCCACTTCGCAACCACTCGTCTCAGGAATCGACGGCCACAACCCTGCTGTCGAGCGCTTGTACCACTACGATCCCGAGAAGGCACGACGCCTGCTGCGCGACGCAGGTCTCCCGGAGGGCTTTCGGCTTCGAGTCGTCTACATTTCGGGCCTATCTCCCATACAGGAAATGATCACGGCGATTCAGGCGCAATTCGCCGAAGTCGGCGTCGCCATGGAGATGCTCGCCATGCCCGCGGGAGAGTCGCAACACAAGTTCGCGGACGGCGGCTACGAGACAATCAATGCGCGGGTGACGTATGCCTTGCCGTCGCAGACTCTCATGGGAGCCTACCTCGTACCGAACTACTTCCCGACCGCCCCGTCGACGGAACTGTCCGACACAATTGTGGCGTCGCTGAATCCCAACCTGGGGGAGGGCGAACGGACACAGCTGGTATCCAAGGCGTCGGGCATAGCTGCGGAACAGGCATACGAGCTCTTTCTGTGCGGAGCGCCCACTGTGGTCGGGTCGAGTGACAAGGTAATTGGCCTCGAGCGCCTCGGCCATGTCGACTTCTCTGGAATCATGGACATCCGCTATATCGGCAAGTCGTCGTGACGAAAATCCCGAGTTGTGGCAGTTTCTGTCACCTGGATTCTGCTTAGGGCGCTGTCATAGCGCCGGTGGATTCCTCGACTTCGTGAAGAATCAGCTTAAGGCACCAGGTGTGATTGAACAGCCACGCATGGCACCGTTGCATCGCCTGGAGATTTGCCTCCTATCCTCTGGCAGTTTCTGCCAGAACGAGGTATCGTGGTCCGCATCACCAACACCCAGTCGCGAAGCTGGAGTAGCAGAAGGATTCATCATGACCGCGGAACTCCCGGCCGACGTTCCTCTCGACGGGACTGCGAGGGCCGGGTCCAAGCGGAAGGCACTGCAAGCGGCATCGCAGGCGTCCGTCGAGTATCTGATTGCACAGGGGACGGCCGACGTGACAGTCAAGGACCTGGCCTGTCACGCCGGGATTTCGGAACGGACGTTCTATCGATACTTCCCGCGTAAGGAAGATGCGGTGCGACCATTCCTGATGGCCGGTATCGAGCGTGTGGCGGCAGAGTTCGCCGCACGTCCGGCGGACGAGCCGATAAAGGATTCATTCGTTGCAGTGTGGAGTCAGTCCTGGCCGACCACCCATCCGGAAGAAGCCCGAAAGATGTATCGGGTTCTCGCCGCCGACTCCGGATTCCGAGCCGTCTGGCTGCAAGCCATCATCGACAGTGAGGACTACTGGTGTGAGGTTGTGGCCTCGCGGCTGGGACTTGATCCACGGTCCAAGCGGGCGATGTTCGCAGGAGCGGCCGTCCAGACCGCGGTTCGTGTTGCGTGGAAGTCCTTCGGCTACGACGAAGGTGTCTCCCTCGCAACAACAATCGCAATCAATATCCACATGCTGAGCGATGAGCTGTTCACGCCGGTCAGGAACGATCAGTACGTCGCACGCGACCCCGCTTCGCTGTGAGAAATCACAACCTGGCCCCGAATCACCTGGTACGGCCCGCTCGGCCGGCCCAACCCGTAGCTAAAAATCTGACCACTGACAAGGAAGGACAATCATGACCCGCAATTCGATTCAGGACGAACGGCCCATTGTCATCGAAACGGCGATGTCGAGTGTGGTCGCGAACACCGGCGGTGAAGAACAGAGCACAGAGCGCATCATCGCGGAGGCCAGGAACTGCCTGGCGGCCGGTGCCGGCATCGTCCACATCCACCACGACTTTTCACTCGGCTTGGAGGATGCCATCGACCAGGTCATCGAGATCAACCGCAGCGTTCTAGCCGAACACCCGGGTGCCCTGCTCTACCCCGCCTACATGTCCGGCCACAAGGTCGGGGAACAGATGCGCCATCTACGCCCGCTACACGAGTCCGGACAGATGACCATGTTCGCCTTCGACCCGGGGACCACGGAGCACGGCCGCGCGGACAAGGACGGACTGCTGACAGGATCAATCGTGAGCGGAACCACCTTCGGGCAAGCCGCAAAGATGGTCGAGCTCTCCCGCGAGTTCGGCGTCCCGACTTCTCTCGGCATCTTCAATCCGGGCTTTCTCACCTGGGTGCGCTCACTGGGCGCGGCCGGGAAGTTCGTGCCCGGCACCTACGCAAAGTTCTATTTCGCCGGGGGGCCCGCGTGGGGCGCCAAGGGCTCGGGCTCCACTTTCGGTCTACCGCCCACTAAGGAAGCCCTCGACCTCTACATCGGCATGCTCGACGGGGCGAACCTTCCGTGGTTCGTCTCCGTAATGGGCGGCGAGGTGCTGAAGTCCGATCTGCTGAAATACGCCATCGAGAAAGGCGGACACATCCGCACCGGCCGGGAGGACCCGTTACGTGAGGTCGGCATGACCAACGCCGAAATGGTGCAGCAGGTTATCGACGTCGCCAACGAGGTGGGCCGACCGGTCGCACGATGGAACGAGGCACTGGGCGCGCTCTCTCAGCAAGTAACAACGGTCGTGTAAGCGACCTGGCCCAGTGAGATCGGCAGTGTGACAGAGAGTTGAACTGGTCCCACCGTCGTTTCCGACATTCGACGCGCCTCGAGCAGCATGTCGCCGAAGGTCCTGCCTATGTCGTGGCGGCCGGCCGACTGTGCGGCCTCATCGACCCGAACTCACGAACAGGAATTGTGCATGACCGACACAAGAACTCATGATGTCATCGTTCTCGGCACAGGTGCAGCGGGGCTGGCGGCTGGGCTATCCGCGCACGACGCGGGGGCCGATGTAGGAATCTATGAGAAGGCAGACCATGTCGGCGGAACCGCAGCCTGGTCCGGTGGCATGGTGTGGATGCCGAACAACCCGCACATGGAAGCTCTCGGTATCCAGGATAGTTTCGACGAGGCACTCACCTACATTCGTTCTTTGACACATGGCACGGTGGACGAACCGGTTCTCCAATCCTTCGTGCACAACGGACCGGGTGTCATCTCGTGGCTCGAAGCGCACACCCCGGCGAAATTCAAGGTTATCGAAAACTTCCCTGACTATCATCCGACGCAGCCGGGCGGTAAGAAGAACGGCGGCCGTACGTTGATGTGTCCGATGTTCCCCTTCGCACAACTGGGCGAATGGGCCGACAAGGTGTGGGTGGGAAATCAACTACCAGTAAATATCTCGCTCGACGAGACTACCTTCGGAAAAGGCGCGTCCCGCGGACCTACTGCCGAGGACCTGGCCGCACGCAAGACTGCTGACGCGCGTGGTACCGGCCAGGCGCTCATGGGCGCCCTACTCAGGGGCTGTCTGGATCGCGATATGTTCCCGCAGACCTCAGCCCACGCGACCACGCTCATCCTGGAGGAAGGCCGAGTCGTAGGTGTTCGGTTCGGCTCCGAAATGAAGTTCGAAGTCCGCGCACGACGCGGTGTCATCCTCGCCACCGGTGGATTCGAGCAGAATCCGGACCTGGTTCGATCCTTCCTGCGTGGCCCTCTCGATCGCCCCGTCTCGGTGCCGACGAACACGGGGGACGGGCTCAAGATGGCAATGCGAATTGGAGCGGATCTGGGGAACATGAGAGAAGCGTGGTGGGCGCCGACCATCGATGTCGATCGACCTGGGGTGGGTCGGTTTCCGTTCCTCGTGAATGGGGAGAGGTCGCGTCCACACAGCATCATGGTCAATCGCGCCGGTCGTCGATTCGCCAACGAATCCGCCAACTACAACGCATTCGGCGCCGCGTTCCACTACCTCGACGTGTCGACGTACGATTACAGCAACCACCCTGCGTGGTTGCTGTTCGACCACCACTACCTTCAGAAATTCGGGCTCGCGGGCCACTTCCCGCCCGCCAAGCTTCCGGAGTGGATCGAAACGGCCGACTCGATCGAAGCGATGGCCAAGGTCATAGAGGTTCCGGCAGACCAGTTGGCGGAGACGGTACGCGCGTGGAATCTGAGTGCCGTCGATGGAGTAGACCCGGACTTCGGTCGCGGCGAAACGACTCTGGACCAGTGGTGGGGCGACCGCGAGGTCGGGCCGACATCAGCCGCAAACGTCGGACCCCTCGACACCCCGCCGTACTACGCAGTTCAGGTGCGCAGCGGGGCGCTGGGCACCAAGGGCGGCCCGCGAACCGATCCTCACGGCCGAGTGCTGGACGTCGACGGTAAGCAGATTCCGGGACTGTATGCGGCCGGGAATGTCATGGCATCAGCGATGGGTATGACATACGGCGGCGCGGGGGGAACGTTGGGGCCGGCGCTGGTGTTCGGCTGGTTGTCAGGACGCGATGCGGCTCACAACGCGTCACGGGCCGATCACGTGTCGAGTGGATCGAGCGCCTGACTCTCGACTGCGGTTTTGCTGCTGAGGGGAGTGTTGGGCAGCACGAGTGCGGCAACGAGTCCGAGGAGTCCGAGCGGCGTGCACAGCAGGAAGAGGTCGCCGATGCCGTCGGCGTACGCGGTCTGAAGCTGTCCGCGTAGGGGTTCGGCGAGGTCGGCCACGCGTGGAACAGATGCGTTCACCAACTCCGATTCGTCTCCGCCAGTATGAAATGCGGAGATTCTCGTTGCGAGAACAGCGCCCAGGATGCTGACGCTCATCGCGCTCGCGAGTTGACGGAAGAACGCGGGCAGCGCGCTGGCGGCACCCAGTTGGTGCGGCGGCGCGCAATTCTGCGCGACGACGAGAAGATTGTGCATCAGGATTCCGATCGCGAACCCGATGCACAGAAGATACACGGATACCGCGGTCAGCCCGGACGAGACGGTGAGGGTCGACAGACCGGCGAGCCCGCAGACGAGCGCAACGCTGGCGAGGACGACCCAGCGCTTCCACAATCCGGTTCGGCTGATCCGGTGTCCGACTACGGAGGCAGTCAGAAACGTCGCGACCGACATGGACAGCATGAACATTCCGGACACCGAGGCGCTGAGGCCTCGGGCGATCTGCAGGTACTGACTCATGAATGTCGGTACTGCCAGCATCGTGACACCCAATGCCGTACTGGCGATCACGACGCGGGAGATCGAGGGATTCCTGAGCAGCGCGAGGGGGATGACGGGCTCGCGGACCTTCGCCTCGACCACCGCCGCGGCGAGGGCGCACACGACCGCACCACCCAACACGACATACGACGTCGGTGACAGCCAGTCGAACTGATTGCCCGCCAACGTGACCCACACCATGAGCGCGCATGCGCTCACCGAGATCAGGCCGGCGCCGACCCAGTCGATCCGGATCGGACGATGGTGGACGGGCAGGTGTAGGGACCGCTGAAGGAGTACCACTGCCGCTATCGCGAAGGGGATGCCGAGGTAGAAGTTCCAGCGCCAGCCGATGGTGTCGGTGACGATCCCCCCGATGACGGGGCCGCCGATCGTGCCGATGCCGATCACCCCGCTGATCAGGCCGGCGTAGCGCCCACGTTCGCGCGGGCTCAGGAGATCCGCGAGCAGGACCGGCCCGACGGCAATCACTCCTCCGGCCCCGATTCCTTGAAGGGCTCGGAACCCGATCAGGATAGCGGTATTCGGCGCAAGACCGGCGAAGAGCGATGCCACGACGAACACGGCGATGGCCGCGAACATGAGCTTCTTGTGGGAGAAGAGGTCGGCAAGCTTTCCCCAGATCGCGAGGCTCACCGTGGTCGTGAGCAGAGTGGAACCGACCACCCAGGTGTAGGCGGTCTGATCCCCGTCGAGTTCGTGCATCATCACCGGAAGGGACGTGAGGACGGTCGTCGAGGCCAGCGCCGCGAGAACGAGACCGAGGAGGGTACCCGTCAGCGCGAGCATCCGGTCGTGCCGGCTGTGCGGGTGCACGGCGGCATCTCGGATCGGGTCTCGGGTGTCTTCTGAAGTCGCCGAGCGCGAACGCATTCGGGTGCGCCACACGTCTCGAGTGCTCATGTCCGCCTTTCCGGGCGCCGTCGAATGTCGCGAAAGGGGACGTCGACAGTGCCAGATCGCAGAGACGTGGAGAGGGTGCCGCTGTTCGGCACCCTCTCCACGTCACATGCAGTTGTCCGACAACAACGTCGGGGTCAGAGGATTGCTCCGCTCACCTTGTATTCGATGATCTGGTCCATGCTCAGGCCGAGTTCCTCCAGCACCTCGTCGGTGTGCTCACCGTGTTCGGGTGCGCGGGTGACCTGGCTGGGCTGCTCATTGAACTGCACCGGTGCCGTCACGAGCTTGAACGGAGTGCCTGCCGCGTCTTCGAGGTCCGCGATGTAGCCGTTTGCCTCGACCTGAGGGTCGGTGACGACCTCGCGCGGCTTCTGTACGGCCGACCACACCCCGTTGATGTCCTTCAAAGCCATCTTCCACTCGTCGAGTGTCTTCTTCGCGAACCCTGCCGAGATGGCGGCAATGCACGCGGCCCGGTTCTCGGCACGCTTCGCGTGGCTGTCGAACCGGGGGTCGTCGATGAGCTCGGGGCTCTCCAGCACCGTCATCAGCTCGGGCCAGAAGCGGTCGGATTCGAGCATAACGATCGAGATGAACCGATCGTCCGCGGTCTTGTAAGTGTTGACCAGGGGGTTTGCGGCCTCGGACTGAACCGGCTTGGGGTACTCGTCGATCTCGAAGGCATGCGCGCCTGCGATCGTCGCGCCCATCGCCCAGGACCCCATCGCGAGGAGCGAGCTGTCGACGACGAGCGCTTCGCCGGTCCGTTCCCGGTGGAACAGCGCCGACGAGATCGCTCCCGCGATGGTGAGGCCGCCGAGGGTGTCCCCGTAGGCGGGACCCGGCATGTTCACCGGGTACTCACTCGACGCCGGGGTGACGTTGTCGGCAGCTCCGCTGCGACCCCAGAAGGACGACATGTCGTATCCACCGCGTTCGGCTTCCGGTCCGCGCTGACCGGCAGCGGACCCGCGGACATAGATGATCTTGTCATTGTGTGCACGAACGTCGTCGACGTCGATGCGTAGCTTCTTGCGCGCCGAGGGGCGGAAGTTCGTCAGAAACACGTCGGCCGTGGCGACGAGTTTCATCAACAGCTCGCGCCCTTCCTCCGACTTCAGATCGAGCGCCACACTCCGCTTCCCGCGGTTCGGCAGCTCGAACATGTGATTCACGCCGCCGGCGGGGATCAGGCCGGAGCTGACCAGACCGCGTTGCGGGTCGCCGCTTTCGGGGTGCTCGATCTTCAGGACGTCGGCACCCCACTCGGTGAGGATGGCGCCGGCTACGGGCACATAGGTCCATGCCGCAACCTCGACGACTCGGATTCCGTTCATTACACCGACCACGGTGATGCTTCCTTTCCGGATGGGGGACAGCGGCAGGTGCCGAAATGGGTACGGCGCCGGTAAGCCGGCGAGCCCTGGCGAACCTGGAGACACTGTGAACCTGAAACCTCTGAGGAGAAGTATCTGACTCAGTGTACATAAAAATTCGAAGTTTGTGTGTTCCGCATCACAAGACTATCGAATGTACGGCTTCGGGCTGGTGGTGGGGGTGCGCGAATGGGTCGACGGGTCATGAATTACCACTGCATGGCCCGGAAACGCCCGCATCTCCGACTGCTCGAATCGCCTTCTGCCAGACGTGCCACTCGATGGTCCCGATCGATGCGCGGAGTAATCAGTTGAATTCTGCACCACCAATCTGACACGACGGGTACTTTGAGAATGGTCATCTGCCCAGCCGGTGGCGGATCGGGTATGCGCGTCCTCGCTCAAATGCCTTTGGTGTGAACATAGGTGTCAGAGAGTTGAAAGGCGAGGGATGCTTCCCGGGGACGGTTCGGGCGTCGCTGAACACTTTCGCGAGCTTCTCGGCATCGTGACCGGACGGACTATCGGCGGGCATGCAAACGTCGGTGGTCCTCGAATTCTCCAGCGCATAGGCGTAGAGATTCGAGTGTGCGCTGCAATGTCACCCTCCCGCCTTTGGGTGCCGGCGTCAGGAACACGCGCTTCCCGGGGTCGATGATTTCGCTCCACTCTTTCGTGACACAACCATCAGATGCTAGGGTTCGCCCAAGGTGACCGAGGTCACGTCTCATCCGTTTCGCGCGGCTGATCGGTATCGGGCACCCGTCAGCGGCAGTTCTTTGGAGGAACTCGATGTCAAACCAGTCGGGACGAATGCTCCCCGAGGTGACCGCGGAGTCGCGGGACTTCTGGACCGGAGGATTCGAAGACGAGCTACGCATCTATCGGTGCCGGGCGTGCCGTGGGTGGATTCATCCGCCGGTCGGCGCGTGCTGGCGGTGCCACAGCCGCGACGTCGGTCCCGAGGTCGCCTCGGGTACCGGCAAGGTCGCGGCGTACACCGTCAATCACCATCAGTGGTTTCCGGCGTTCCCGCCTCCCTATGTCATTGCGGCGGTGGAACTAGACGATCAACCGGACGTTCGCCTGACCACCTGCCTCGTCGAGTGTGACGTCGACGCAGTCGAGGTCGGCATGGCGGTCGAGGTGGTCTTCGACGAGCAGGACGACGTGGCACTTCCCTTCTTCAGGCCGGTGACGAAATGACCTTTGTGGACGACCGTGCAGTCATCACGGGTATCGGGCAGTCTCAGATCGGACGCCGTATCGGGCGGACCGGTATCGACCTCGCACTCGAGGCCTCGGAGCGAGCGGTGGAGCATGCCGGACTGTCGTTCGACGACATCGACGGTGTAGCCAGCTACCCCGGTCCGGTGAACGCGGAGGGCGGCTTCGTCGGCGCGACGACACATGACGTCCGTGACGCTTTCGGCCTGAAGACCCGCTGGCACGTCAGCGGCGTCGAAACTTCCGGGCAGATCGGAACGCTTCTGGACGCAGCTGCCGCCGTGGCGAGCGGGCGCGCCACCCACGTACTCTGCTTCCGCTCGGTCTGGGAGGCGACCGCTCAGGCCTCCGGTCGCGCCGCGGCACTGACCGGCAAGATGGCTCGTGCCAGTGGACACTCGGAGTTCCGGCTGCCATTTGGTGCGGCGTCGCCTGCCAACTGGATCGGCATGTACGCGCAGCGCTACATGCACGAATTCGGGCTCACCCGTGAGCAGATCGGCAAGCTCGTCATCAACGGCCGTCGTAACGCCGGTCTCAACCCCAATGCCATCTACCGGGATCCGATGACGATGGACGACTACCTCGGCGCCCGGTTGATCTCCTGGCCGCTCGGTCTCTACGACTGCGACGTTCCGTGTGACGGCGCGACGGCGATCATCGTTTCGCGGCGCGAAGCGTCGGTCGGACTGAACAATTCGCCCCTCGCCATCGAAGCGGCGGGTGCGTCCCTCGCGCAGCGGCACACCTGGGACCAGCGAGCCGACCTCACGACCATGGCGTCCCACGACGCGGCGGATTCGATGTGGGAGACCACCAAGCTGACCCCCGGTGACGTCGACTTCGCGACGCTCTACGACGGCTTCAGTTACTTGACGACCCAGTGGATCGAGGCGCTGGGGTTCTGTGAGCACGGCAAAGTCGGCCAATTCCTCGACGAAGAGGACCGCTACCGCCTCGACGGTGAACTCCCCATCAACCCACACGGTGGCCAGCTCTCGGCCGGCCGTCTACACGGATACGGCTTCCTGCACGAAGCCTGCGTGCAGTTGTGGCGGGAGGGCGGAGACCGGCAGATCGCCAAGGACGTCGAAATCGCCGCAGTCGGTATCGGTGGCGGACCCGAGGCAGGCTGCATGCTGCTACGTCGCGAAGGGTGACGAGATGACTACCGCAGAATCCACCACTTCCCGCGGCACGTGGTCCAAACGGCTGCGTGGCGGCCGAAAATGGCGTGCGCTCCGTTCCAATCGGGCGGCCATGGTGTCGCTCGCCTTTCTCGTCCTGCTCGTGCTGGTCGCAGTATTCGGTTCCGTCCTGATGACTCACGACCCCAACGCGCAGGCACTCAGTGCGCGTCTGCAGGGGCCGAGCGGTGAACATTGGTTCGGCACCGACGGTTACGGACGTGACGTCTTCAGCCGCATGGTCGACGCAACCCAGGTCGCCGTACTCGCAATCGTCCAGGCAATGGCGCTGGCGGCGATCATCGGTATCCCGTTCGGACTTCTCGCCGGACTGGTGGGCGGTCCGGTGGACGCAGTGCTCAGTCGTATCGCCGAAGCACTGCTCGCGCTGCCTCCGCTGATCCTTGCTCTGGCGGTGGTCGGTGTGCTCGGTCCCGGACTGACGAACGCCATGATCGCCGTCGGAATGCTGCTGGCGCCGAGACTGTTTCGCATCGCGCGGTCCGAGGCGCAGGCCGTGGCAGGCGAGTCCTACATCGAGGCCTGCCGAAGCGTCGGGTGCTCGAACTTTCGGTTGCTGTGGCGGCACGTTCTTCCGAACGCGAGCTCTGCCCTGATGATCCAGGTGACGTTCGGTGCCGGAATCGTCATCATTGTCGAGGCGAGCCTGAGCTTCCTCGGACTCGGTGTCGAGTCACCTCAGGCCAGCTGGGGATCCATGCTCCAGGACGCGTTCCAGAACGTGAGCGTCTCGCCCAGCTTCATGATCGTGCCCACCGCCGCGATCGTGCTGACGGTGCTGGCTTTGTCGACGTTCGGTGACGGTATGCGTGATGCTTTCGAAGGGCGTGGAGCAAATGGCTGACAAGACACTACTGGCGGAAGACGAGGCGGTCGCCGATCACGTCGACCTCGGGCAGAGAGTCCTGGAAGTCACGGACCTGTGCATCGATTTCAAGACTGAGCACGGATGGTCCCGTGTGGTCGATCATCTCGACCTCGTGTTGCGCAGAGGTGAGACGCTCGGACTGGTGGGAGAGTCCGGTTCGGGCAAGACGGTCACGTCGTTGGCGATCATGGGGCTGCTCTCCGGACCCAAGGTTCGGATCACCGGCTCGGTCCGCCTGGAGGGCCGAGAGCTCATCGGCCTGTCCAACCGTGAGATGAACGACCTCCGTGGCAAGACGATCGGCATGATCTTCCAGGAACCGCGCCGATCCCTCAACCCCGCCTTCACCGTCGGCGATCAGATCGCCGAGGTGGTGCGCAGGCACAAGACGGACGTCGGGCGCAAAGAGTCCTGGGACCGTGCCGTCGAGATGCTGGATCTGGTCGGTATTCCAGATCCGGAGAAACGTGCGCACGAATATCCGCACCAATTCAGCGGTGGTATGTGTCAGCGTGTGATGCTGGCGATGGCCGTCGCTTGCGAGCCGGTCGTCCTCATCGCGGACGAACCGACGACGGCACTGGATGTCACGGTCCAGGCTCAGGTGCTCGACCTTCTCACGGAGCTTCAGGAGCGGATGGGGCTCGGCGTCCTGTTCATCACGCACGACCTCGGTGTGGTCGCGCAGACGTGCGACCGGGTCGCTGTCCTCTACGGTGGCCAGGTAATGGAGACGACGGTCGCCGAGAAACTCTTCTACGAGCCCGAGCATCCCTACACCGAGGGACTACTGGCGTCGACTCCGGACGCTCAGGTGCGAGCCGAGCGACTCTTCGCGATTCCGGGAACCGTGCCCGCAGCCTGGAATTGGCCGAACGGGTGCAGGTTCCACCCCCGATGCGGATACGCCGCGGCGGGGCAGTGCGATGAGGGCACTGTCCCGCTCGAGGGTCCCGATCATCACCTGGTGCGCTGCGTCCGGTCCGATGTGTTGCGCTTGGAAGGAATCAAGGAATGAGTCCGATCCTCGAAATCGACAGCCTCGTCAAGTCCTTCGTCAAGAAGCGGAATCTTCTGGGCATCCCGACGGAACACACCCACGCCGTCAAGGACGTGTCGTTCACATTGGAGAAGGGTCGGACCCGGGCGATCGTCGGCGAGAGCGGTGCCGGCAAGTCCACGATCGGCCGGATGGCACTACGACTGGCGACGCCCGACACGGGTTCCGTCAAGTTGTTCGGAGACGACATCATGACGATGTCGGCGAAGGAGGTGCGCAGGCTTCGCCGGCGGGCGACGATGATCTTCCAGGATCCGTTCAACTCGTTGGATCCCCGAATGTTGATCGGCCAGTCTGTGGCGGAACCGCTCACCTTGCACACGAAGCTGCGGGGGAGCGCTCGTGACGAGCGGGTTGCGGAACTGCTCGAGCGGGTAGGGCTCCGCATGGACCAACTCGAGAAGTACCCACACGAGTTCTCCGGAGGCCAGTTGCAGCGCATCGCCATCGCGCGCGCGCTGGCCACTGAGCCGGAGCTGATCGTGTGCGACGAACCCGTAGCGGCACTCGATGTCTCGATCCAGGCCCAGGTACTCAATCTCCTGCAGGATCTGCAGCAGGAACGGCAGATCAGTTACCTGTTCATTTCCCACGACCTGGCTCTGGTGAAGATGTTCGCCCACGATGTCACCGTGATGCGACGCGGCGAGGTCGTCGAGTCGGGCACTACCGAGCAGATCTTCGAGGATCCGAAGGATCCGTATACGAAGGAACTGCTGTCGGCAATCCCGGTGATGAATCCGCGCAAGCGTGCCGCGAAGCGAACCCTGGTTGTCCAGGCATGAACCACGGGATCACCAGACAACCGATTTCACCGGTGTCGCCGACTTCTGCCACGTGGGCACGTCCGACACCTGACCACATATTTCGTCTAGTGAGGAGTCGGGTTTCATGCTCAAGCTCGTCGTCAGTCGCGTCGTAGCGGCGGTACCCCTGTTGTTGTTGGTGGCGTTTCTCTCGTTCGCGCTGCTCGAGTTGGCGAACCGGGGCACGGACCCGGCGGCTCGGATCGCGGGTGAAGGCGCCAGTGCGGATCAGATCGAGCAGGTGCGCCAGAACCTGAATCTCGACGCGCCCATGGTTGTTCGCTATGTCGAGTGGGTCGCTCATGCTCTCACCGGAGATCTCGGTACCTCCCTCTACAGTGGCCAGCCCGTGACCGATGCGCTGATGGAGCGGATCTGGATCACCGGCTCACTCGCGTTGTGGGCCATCGTGCTCACCGTGGTCATCGGAATCCCTCTGGGCGTGTGGGCTGCCGTGCGCCAGGGGTCCGTCGTCGACCGCGCGGTGACGACCCTGGCGGCGCTCCTCATGTCGGTCCCCCCGTTCGTCCTGGGCCTGGTTCTGGTGATCACGTTCGCGATCACTCGCGCCTGGCTCCCCGCGACCGGGTATGTGACGATCGCGGAAGGCGGGATCGTCGAATGGTCGCGCCATCTGATCCTTCCGGCGCTCGCACTGGCTGCGGTGTCCGCGGCGGAGCTCGCGCGTCAGACACGAGGTTCCATCGTCGATGCGATGAACAAGGACTACGTGCGCACCGCGCGCGCCAAGGGGCTCGCCGAGCGTGGAGTCCTGTGGAAGCACACCATGAAGAACGCGTCCGTCTCGATCGTCACGGTGCTCGGTATGCAGATGGGGCGCATCCTGGGCGGCGCGGTGACCGTCGAATTCGTCTTCGCGATATCGGGTTTGGGGATGCTCGGGTACACCGCGGTCGTGCAGCGCGATCTCCCCGTCGTTCAGGGTGTGGTCATCATCAGCGCGCTGGTGGTGCTGGTCTGCAATCTCCTGGTCGACATGTCGTACGGTTACCTCAATCCGAAGATTCGCAAGTAAAAGTGCTGTGCCGAAGCATGTTTCGGCTGCATCTGCACTACCCGAGAGGGCTGTCGGCTGTCTGCCGGCAGCCCTCTCGGGTGTGTTCGCCGGTGTGGAGCGAAGCCCATAGAAGACTTCGATGGGCTTCATCCGAAGCTTTCATAGCGAAAGTTGTTGCGCCTCTTGCAGTATGTGATCACGGTCACTAGTATTGGCCACGCACGCCAAGGCACGCGCAGTGAGTCGAAATGACCGTGAGCGCCGTGTCGGACGGGTCGACCATCGATGGGTCTCGGCCATTCGCGATTCCTTCCGATTCTCTGCGAAGGACTCTTGGCGCCATGCAGGCGAGTTTTGTGGACATGACGTACCGATCAAGGTGAGAAATGGGCGTGTGGGTATGAAGATCCGTAGCGGAGTTTCCTCCGGCATCAAGATGCTGGTGATGGCGGTCACGGTGGCAGCGGTCGCGTCCGCCTGCGGCGGCGGTGGGTCGACCGCGGGGGCTGTGAGCGGTGGTGAGGTAGACCGGAACGCGACGTTGAAGATGGCGTGGACGCTGGCTCCCAACAATCTCGATCCCCACCAGTCCAGCAACTATCAGGTTGATTTCAGTTACCTTGCCCCGGTCTATGATCGGCTGACGCAAGCAGTATCGGGGCCGGCGATCGAGCCCATGCTGGCGGAGTCCTGGCAGTTCGCCCCGGACGGCCTCAGTGCGGATTTCGTTCTCCGCACCGACGCGAAGTTTCACGACGGGACCCCGGTAAATGCCGCCGCCGTGGTGAAGAGCCTCGACCGAGCTCGCGACCCGCAACGGGCGCGTTCGGCAGGATCGCTCGCGGTGATCACCTCGGTGCAGGCCGTGAACGACAACACGGTGCGGATCACGACCAGCAGGCCCGCAGCCGACCTGCCGGCCATCCTCTCGACAACCACGGCGGCCATCGTCAACCCGGTCGCCATCGACGGTGGGGTCGACCTGTCGGTGGAGACGGCGGGATCGGGACCCTACGTGGCTGAGCAGGTCCGACGCGGCGACCGCATCATCTACAAGCGTTTCGACGGCTACTGGGATCCGGAAGCGCAGAAGGCAGCCAATCTCGAGATCATCGGTATCAGCGACGACAACGCACGGCTCAATGCCTTCCGAAGCGGTCAGATCGACGTCATGCTCGCGAAAGCCGGCCAGACCGACGAGCTGCAGACCCTGCTGCGACAGCCGCAGTACCAGATGCACACCTTCCCCGTGTCGCAGTACTACGCAGTGCAACTCGACATCGGACAGCAGGGTCTCACCGACCCGCGAGTACGGCAGGCTCTCAATTTCGCGATCGACCGGGAGAGCATCAACTCGGCGCTTCTGAAGGACCAATGCCAGCCGATCTCGCAGCCGATCGCCGATGGCGTCAACGGCCACAACTCCGATGTCGACGGCAAGTACACCTACGATCCGGACAAGGCGCGCCAGCTGCTGAAGGAAGCCAACGTGCCTGCAGATCTGAAGCTGCGACTGATCACGGTGTCGGGCCTGTCACCGCAGCAGGAGATGGCAACCGCCATCCAGGCACAGTTGGCCGATGTCGGGGTGGGGCTCGAGATCATGCCGCTCCCCGCAGCCGATGCGCAGACCAGGATGGGGGAGGGGAGCTACTCACTCCTGAACCCGCGCCTGACGTACCCGACCCCCGCGCAGTCGCTCCAAACCAACTACCTGGTTCCGTTGCGCTTCCCGACGGCACCTTCGCAGGAGTTCACGGATGCGGTGAACCGCTCGCTGGACCCGAACACCCCTGACGGCGAACGCACCCAGCTGTACTCGGAGGCATCGGGTATCGCCTCGGAGAACGCATACGACATGTTCATCTGTGGTATTCCGACGCAGGCCGCATACACCGACAAGGTCGTTGGTGTCGACACCATCGGGCAGGCGGACTTCAGCGGAATCCTCGACACGCGGTACCTGGGCAAGACCTCCTGACCCTGTTCTCTTCAGGGTGTTGTCGGGCGAGGGGCGTTGGCCGGGCGTGGTTCCGGGGCGACGCCCCTCGTTCTGTGCGGCGCGGGTCGGTATCTGCCTCGATTCCAAGGAAATGGAGCGCATTCATGTTCGGTAGAAGTTCTCGTCGCCGTCGATACCCGGTGGCGTTCGCTGTGCTGGCCGCAGGCGTCGTGGTCTCGTGTGGGACCGCGACCGGCGAGCACGGGGCACAAGGCGAGGTCGATCGCACGGCGACCCTGCGGGTGGCCGGAAACGTCGTCCCGAACAATCTCGATCCCCACCAATCGGGCAACTATCAGATCGATTTTCCGTTTCTGTCTCCGGTCTACGACCGGCTGACCCAAGCTGTCAGTGGTCCGACGATCGCACCGATGGTTGCCGAATCGTGGACGTTCGCAGACGACGGAAAGTCGGTCGATTTCACGCTCCGGGACGACGTAACGTTCCACGACGGTACGCCGGTGGACGCCCAGGCTGTCGTCGCGAGCCTTGCCCGCGCGCGTGATCCGCAGAAATCGAAGGTGGCGAGCCGATTCGACATGGTGACCGGTGTGGACGCCGTCGACGGGAACACAGTGCGGATCTCGACCAGTCGACCGGCGCTCGATCTCCCCGCCGTGCTGTCGACGACCGAGGCGGCGATCGTGAATGTGGAGGCCCTCGATGCGGGACTCGACATCGGCCGAACGGACGCCGGTTCGGGACCGTACCGCTTCGATCAGGTGCGTCCCGGTGATCGTGTGACGTACGTGCGTTACGACGGCTACTGGGATCCGGACGCGCAGAAGCCTCAGCGGCTCGAGCTGATCGGAATGGCTGACGACAATTCACGGCTCAATGCGTTCCGTTCCGGACAAGTCGATGCCATCAAGGTCGACCCGGACCAATACGACGAGATCCGTGCCGTCACCGGGGGTTCGGGGTTCGAGATACACGAGTATCCGACCGTCCAGTCGTACGCCGTCCAACTCGACATCGGCACGCCCGGACTCGAGAACGCGAAGGTCCGGCAGGCATTGAACTATGCCATCGACCGCGAGGGTATCAATTCGGCTCTGCTCAACGGAAAGTGTGCACCACTGTCGCAACCGCTTCCCGAAGGCGTGGACGGCCACGACGACAGCAGGACCGCCCTCTATACGTACGATCCGGCCAAGGCGAAGGCTCTGCTGAAGGAGGCGGGGGCGCCGGAGAACCTGTCCCTGCGCGTGATCTATGTCGCGGGTGCGTCGCCGCAACAGGAGATGGCGACGTCGGTTCAGGCGCAACTTCGTGACATCGGCGTCGACGCCCAGTTATTGCCCATTCCGGCTGTCGATGCACAGTCGACATTCCGTCAGGGCGACTATGGGCTCTTGAACTCGAGGTTGGCGTATCCGATTCCCGGCCAGTCGCTGATGCTGAACTACATGGCCGACTACCGCTTCCCCAGCCCGCCGTCGGCCCAGTTCTCCGACACGGTGCTGCAGTCGCTCGACCCGCGGCTCGATGACGGCGAGCGAACCGAGCTGTTGCGCCGCGCCTCCGGCATCGCTGCCGACGAGGCATACGACGTCTTCATTTGTGGGGTACCGACGATCGTCGCGTACTCGAACTCGACGGTCGGCATGGACACTCTCGGGCAAGCGGATTTCACGAGCATCTTCGATGTGCGCTATGCGGGCAAGACGACGTCGTGATTCGCACCGAATGTCAGAAACTGCAAGAATTTCGCATTCCTGTGAGCTGTCGATCTCCTCTGCGTTGCCAAAGATCATGGCAATCGCTTCAAATCTGCTGCGACGATTGACGCTGGTGACCCATCTCACTACGATGACATGGTGTCAGATAGATCACTGACTATCCGGATGACGTCACGACCAGGACCCGTCATCCCATTCACCTAGGGAGTCGCTGTGCCGCTTCAGGACCATATGCATTTGATCTCGGTGGACGACCATCTGATCGAGCCGCCTACCGTGTGGACCGATCGGTTGCCCAAGAAGTTCCACGAGCAGGGCCCGCGGATCGTCGAGATGGACATGAGCCAGAGCCATGGCGACGAGGGATTGTCGGCGCTGCTGCTCGACACGGCCCGCCAGGGAGACACTGCGCCCAAGAAGAAGAAGCTCGCCGAGGTCTGGTCGTATGAGGGCCGGATTTATCCGAACATCGGTCTCAATGCGGTGGCGGGCAAGAAGCCGCAGGAGTACGGGATGGATCCCACGCGCTACTCGGACATGCTGCCGGGGTGTTACGACCCGAAAGCGCGGGTGGCCGACATGGACATCGACGGCGTGCAGGCAGCGTTGTGCTTCCCATCCTTCCCACGTTTCGCCGGCACCGTGTTTCTGGAAGGGAAGGACCGGGAGTTGGCTCTGCTGTCGGTGAAGGCGTGGAACGACTTTCACCTCGATGAATGGGCAGCGTCCAATCCCGATCGCTTCATTCCGCTGATCATTTTGCCGCTGTGGGATCCGCAGGAGGCGGCCAAGGAGATCTACCGGTGCGCGGCGAAGGGCGCGAAGGCGATCACGTTCCCCGAGAACACCGTCGGTTTGGGGTTGCCGTCGTTCTACACCGATTTCTGGGATCCGGTCTTCCGTGCCGCGGAGGAGACGAAGATGCCGCTGTGCATGCACTTCGGCTCGTCGGGTAAGGCGCCGATCACCTCTCCCGAGGCGCCGATGGCGGTCATGATTGCCCTCTTCGGCACCAACTCGATGGACGCGACCGCGGACCTGTTGTTCTCGCCGGTGTTCTACAAGTTCCCGAATTTGAAGGTGGCGCTGTCCGAGGGTGGTATTGGGTGGATGCCGTACCTGCTCGAGCGGATCGACCTGACGTGGGAGAAGCACCGCTGGTACCAGAACGTGAACAAGGAAGTGCGTCCGTCGGATCTGTTCCGCGAGCACATGTACGGCTGCTTCATCGACGACTTCGAGGGTGTCGCCCGTCGCCACCAGATCGGTATCGACAACATCACCTGGGAGTGCGACTACCCGCACTCGGATTCGAACTGGCCCAACAGCCGGCAGTACACCACGAAACTGCTCCAGGATGTTCCCGACGACGAAGCGCACAAGATCGTCGAACTGAACGCCCGCAGGCTCTACAACTTTCCCAGGGCCGAGACAGCCTGACACGTCGATGTCATCGAGCTCCCCCGCTTGACCGCGGGGGAGCTCAGCTGTTCGCCGCCATCGGCGGCCGTACCTGGTTCTGGCGGGGAAAAAACTGCAGTGCAATCGTTCTGAAAGCCGAGACTGCGGGGGCGAGCGCTCCCGGCCGGCAAAGAAGGCCGATCTTGGTTTCGCTCACGGGAACGATGGTCTTCATCCGCGCTCCGTCCGGCAGCCGGGACACCCCCTGGGTGCCGAGACAGGCTCCGACACCGGCGCGCACCATCTCCAGGGTCGACTCGTAGTCCTCGTTCTCCACCGCGACCGTCATCCGGGCATCGTGCGCAGCGAACACGCGATCGAGCGCAAGACGCGCCTGATTGCCGACCGGCGGCACTATCAGCGGAAGTCGGGCGGCCTGGGACCAGGTGATGTCGGAGGCGTCCGGGTAGGGATCGTGGAAGCGTGGAACGATGACCGCGAGCGACTCCACGTCGAGTACAGCGGCCGAGAGCTCCAGGGGTGTGCGGTCCACTCGTGCGAAGGCGATGTCGCAGTCACCCGATGCCACGAGTGCGTGAACCTCCGATTCCGTTCTCGGCGCACCCATCGTGACCTTCATCTGCGGGAATTGGCGGCAGAATTCCGACACCACGTCTGCGATCGAGGCAGTGAAGGAGCGGGTGCTCACCACCCGCACCGTTCCCTCTGTCATGCCGCGCAATGACGACACAGTGGCGTCGATGTCGTCCAGCGCCGAAAGTACCCGCCGCGCGGGCTCGAGGATCGAGTGACCGGCGGGTGTGAATGTCACACCGCGGGAGGATCGGTGGAAGAGCTGCATCCGAAGTTCGGATTCGAGCTTCGCGACAGCATGCGAGAGCGACGGCTGGGTGAGATGCACGGCTGCGGCCGCTTTGGTGAACGAACCGTGTTCCGCTACCGCGACGAGGCATCGGAGTTGCTGGATTTCCATCAGTAGTCCTCGGTGTGGGGCGAGGGGGCCATTTCTATCACCGTCTTGCCGAGGGACCGCCCCGCAGCGACGGTATGCAGTGCTGCGCTCACCTGGTTGAGGGGATACCGGGCGCCGATGACGGGCCGGATCCGGCCCGACGCCCACAAGGCCGTGAACTCCGCGCGGTCTCGTTCTGCACGGCCGGGGTCGTGGCAGGCGAACGTACGAATTTCGAGGCCGCGAACGTCGACGCCCTTGAGCAGCACCAGGTTCAGCGGGATCTGGGGAATGTGTCCGCTGGCGTAACCCAGGGTGACGTACCTCCCGCCCCAGCGCATCTCCCGCAGTGCCTGTTCGGACAGCGTGCCGCCCACAGGGTCGATGACGATGTCTACCGAGCCCGAGCCGATCGCCTCTCGGACTCCGGTCCGCAGATCTGTGCCGGAGTAGTCGACCGTGAATTCCGCGCCCCGGCCGCGAGCGGCCTCGAGTTTGTCTGCCGACGATGCGGCAGCCACGACCCGGCCCCCGAGGACGGTGGCGAGTTCGACGGCGGCGAGCCCGATCCCGCCACCGGCTCCTAACACGAGAACCATCTCACCCGAGGCGATCCCGGCTGTCGACCGTAGCGCGTGATACGCGGTCAGGTGGCACACCCAGGTAGCGGCGGCCTCGTCGAACCCGACGGTGTCCGGGATCGGCACCGCAGCGGTGGCCGGTGCGACCACGTACTCGGCGAATGCTCCCGGGGCGATGACCGCCACCCGGTCGCCTGGAACCGGGGCGGTGACGTCCGGCCCCACGGCGTGCACCACGCCGGCCGCCTCATGCCCGGGGACGAAGGGGAGTGGCACCTGAACCTGATATTTCCCCGCGATCATCAGGGTGTCGGGAAAGTTCACGGCCGCCGCGCGCACCGCAACCAGGATTTCTCCCCGTCCCGGTGCCGGAACGGCGACGGAATCGATGCCTATCGCGTCGGGATCTCCCATCCTGTGGATGCGGGCTGCCGACATCACGGTGGGAGTTTCGGTAGAAGTCATCGGTGTCCTCTCGCGGATTCGTGCGTCTCCAGCAGGGAGTATGCAGGAGATGTTCAATAGAGTAATTGCATTCTGCTAAAGCAGTCATTATGTTCCAAGTATGGCAGATCACAGTGACAGCACCTCGGTCGCGGACCGGGTCGACGACAGGCCCGCCCTCTCGCTCGACGTCGAAGCACTCGGCAAATGGATGGACGGCCAAGGGATCCCCGGAGCCGGCGAACCGGTGCAGGCCCGGAGTCTGGCCGGTGGATCGCAGAACGAGCTCTTCGAGATCCTTCGTGGGGGCGAGAAGATGGCGCTTCGGCGTCCGCCCGGTTACGGAGTCGAAGGCCGAGCGAAGGTCCTCATGCGGGAGGCGCAACTTCTCAGGGCACTCGCGGGCACCGACGTACCGCACGCCAAGCTGCGCGGCGCGACCGACGACGTGTCTGTCATCGGGTCGCCCTTCTACCTGATGGATCTGGTGGACGGCTGGAGCCCCATGGGCGGCGGGTGGGCGGCGCCGTTCGACACCGATCTGCAGGCCCGATCGGGACTCGCGATCCAACTCGTCGACGGCGCCGCGAAGATGGCGCGCGTCGACTGGAAGGCGCAGGGCCTCGACGGCTTCGGTAAGCCAGACGGCTTCCTCGACCGGCAGGTGGATCGCTGGCTGTCGCATCTGGCCGGGTTCAAGTTCCGCAACATTCCAGGACTGGACGAGACCGCAACGTGGCTCCGCAACCACCAGCCCCGGACCTTCGAGCCCGGAATCATGCACGGTGACTACCAGTTCGCGAACGTCATGTATCGGCACGGTGCGCCGGCCGAGCTCGCGGCGATCATCGACTGGGAAATGGCGACGATTGGCGACCCGTTGCTCGATCTCGGTTGGGTGCTGGTCGCGTGGCCGCCCGAGGGGGATGCGATGCAGCATGCCCGCTATCTGAACTACGACGGGATGCCGTCCCGTGAAGACATGCTCGAGCACTATGCGACGGTCAGTGGACGCGACGTCTCCGACGTGGACTACTACGTCATTCTCGCCCGGTTCAAGCTGGCCATCGTGTTGGAGGCGAGTGTCGCCCGGCACGCGAAGGGTGAGGCGGACGACCGCGTCGCCCGTTTCGGTCCGATCGTGCTCGAGCTCATGCAGTTCGCCGCAAACCTGACGAAGACGACGTCGCTCCGCTAGTGCAACGACGTCGCACCGAAGAATCGAGGAATGGGAATGTCCTGGGATTTCGAAACCGATCCTGAATTTCAGAAGAAACTCGACTGGACCGCGCAGTTCGTGCGCGACGAGGTCGAGCCGCTCGATCTGGTGTGGCCGCACGACAACTACAAGCCACTCGACGACGAGCACCGTCGAGTCGTGGATCCGCTCAAGCAGAAGGTGCGCGACCAGCAGCTGTGGGCATGCCATCTCGAACCTGCTCTCGGCGGGCAGGGGTACGGACAGCTGAAACTCGCCCTGCTCAACGAAATCCTCGGCCGCTCCGCCTGGGCTCCGGTCATCTTCGGGACCCAGGCTCCTGACACCGGGAACGCCGAGATCATCGCCCACTTCGGCACCGAGCAGCAGAAGGCGACCTATCTCCAGCCGTTGCTCGACGGGGAGATCTTCTCCTGCTATTCGATGACCGAACCACAGGGCGGCGCCGACGTCTCCGGTTTCGAGACGACGGCCGTCCGCGACGGTGACGACTGGATCATCAACGGGTGGAAGTTCTTCTCCTCCAACGCCCGCTACGCGGCGTTCTGCATCGTCATGGCGTACACGGACAAGGACGCCGGCCCGCACAAGGGCATGTCGATGTTCCTCGTTCCCACCGACTCTCCGGGTCTGACGATCGAGCGCAACCTGGCACTGATCCACGAACCGGCGGACGAGGGCTCGGAAGCCTACATCCACTACGACAACGTCCGTGTTCCCCACACCGCGTTGCTCGGTGACGAGGGACGTGCTTTCGAGGTGGCGCAGGTCCGTCTCGGCGGTGGTCGCGTCCATCACGCCATGCGCACGGTCGGACTGGCGCAGCGTGCACTGGACATGATGTGCGAGCGGGCACTGAGCCGCACCACCCGCGGGAAGGCATTGTCCGAACGCGAGACCGTGCAGAACTACATCGCCGAATCATATGCGGAACTGGAGCAGTTCCGGCTGTTCGTTCTTCGCACGGCGTGGTTGATCGACAAGACCAAGGACTACTCGCTGTGCCGCAAGGACATCAGCGCGATCAAGTTCCTTACCCCCAAGGTCCTCCACGACATCGTCCAGCGCTCGATCCAGGTACATGGCGCCCTCGGTGTCACCCAGGACACTCCGTTGGCCAAGATGTGGGTCACGGCGCCGGTGATGGGCCTCGTGGACGGTCCGACCGAGGTTCACCTGCGCCAGGTGGCGAGGGCTGTGCTCAAGGACCACCGGTCCACCGATGGGCTCTGGCCGACCGACCACATCCCGTCGAAGCTCGAAGCAGCGAAGGACAAGCTCGGCATCGTCTGACCGCCGACCTGGGGAGCGTGGAGCCGCATGTCCGCGCTCCCTTTCCTGTGTCCGCGGTCGAGTGAATTCGATTGGGGGCCTGCCGTGCCCGAGGCTCCGCGGCTTTGACAGATGTGAGCTGGAGCACTAGCTTTCTGAACGGCGTGAAAATTCCGCCATTCAGCTGATCCCCGGGAACATTCTCGCCGGATCTCGGCATCTGATCGGAGATCTTCATGGCTTCGTCTCGTGTGATCAAGATCGGGGCACTCGCGGCCGCCACCCTCGTCGCGGCCGCCTGTGGCGGCTCCGGTGGTAGTGAGGGCCAGACCGATTCACTGACGGTGGCGTGGTTCATTCCACCGTCGTCGATGGATCCGCACATGAATCCGAGTGCGGCCGGCGCTCACCCGTACATCGACCTCCTGTACGACCGGCTGACCGCAATCGAACCGGTCGACGGTGTACCCACGGTGGTGCCGAGTGTGGCGGAGTCCTGGGACTATTCTGCCGACGGCCGGACGCTGACGTTCTCTCTCCGACGCGACGTGAAGTTCCACGACGGCACGCCACTCGATGCGAAGGCGGTCGTCGCGAGTATGGACCGGGCTCTGCACCGCCCGCAGTCTTCGGCTCAGGACAAGTTCACCATGGTCGAGGACGTCAGTGCGCCAGGCGATTACACAGTGCAGTTCGCGCTCGACGAGCCGTCGACCGATCTGCCGTTCATTCTGGCGACGACTCTGGGATCGATCGTCAATCCGAAGGCAGTCGATGACGACCTGGGTGCGCATCCCGCTGGGTCGGGCCCGTACGAGCTGACGTCTCTGACGGTCGGGGACAAGGCAACGTTCACGAGGGTGCACGACTACTGGAACCCGGACACCTACGTGATTCCCAAGGTCGAGATCCGTGGGATCGTGGATGACAACGCGCGCATGAATGCGCTTCGCAGTGGTCAGATCGACGCCGCGCTCTCGCGGATGAGCCAGTACCGGGATGCGACGGCGATGGCCGAGTCGGGCGACTTCACCTTGTCCACCTCGGGGCGGACGTCCTGGTACACCATCTATCTCAACTCCGATCGCGGACCGCTGCGCGATCCCCGCGTCCGTCAGGCGCTCAACTATGCGATCGACCGGGACGCGTTGAACGATTCTCTGATGAACGGACAGTGCGCTCCGACGTCGCAGCCGCTCCAGGAGGGAGTCGACGGCCATGTGTCCGAGGACGGATTCGGATATCGTCACGACCCCGACAAGGCGCGGGCCCTGCTGGCCGAGGCCGGTTACACCGACGGCCTGGAGATCAAGGCGTTGACGACCGGCGCGCACGCTCAACTGTCTGTCGGCATCCAGGCGCAGTTGCAGGCGGTCGGTGTGAAGATCGACTTCGAGAACTCCGATTTCGGTGAAGCGCTGCCGAGATGGGAATCGGGCGACGTCGACGCCTGGCAGTACAGCATGGCGGGAAACCCCGAACCGGGCTTCACCCTTCGCGACCGCTACCTGGACCGGAGCCAGCAGGGCCCGCTCCCCGACGGTTTCGCGCAGACGATCCGGTCAGCGCTTGCATACGAACCTGGTGACCGAACCCGTACCGCACTGCTGGAGCAGGCGTCCCGAGTCGCGTCCGAGCAAGCGCTGGAAGTATTCATCTGCGCGCCGGCAACTCAGTACCTGCACACGCCGGGAGTCGTGGGATTCGACGAGATGACCCCACCGTTCGTCGGTGGCCCGTTCGAACTCCGGCACGTCCATTTCGCGGAGTGATGTAAGGGTCGGCGGCGGCCGGGCGGTGTCAGAAGTCCGTGCCGCCGTCGATGTTCACCAAGGCACCGGTCATATAGCCGGCGCGCGGTGACAGGAGAAACGCAACGAGTTCGCCGACCTCGTCGGGCTGTCCGGGCCTGCCCAGCGCCGCCTCGAGGCCCCACTCCTCCACCATCACCCGTTCCAGAGCTTCCTCGTACGGGTATCCCCGTTCCTCCGCCACGTGGGCACGGATCGCCCGCAACGCGTCCGTCTCGATGGCCCCCGGGCAGATGCAGTTCGCGCGAATGCCCTTGCTGCCATACGCCTTCGCGATCCCCTTGGTTAACACCGCGACGGAACCTTTCAGTGATGCGTACGGCAGCCGCACGAGGTCGGGAGAGCGCACCGAGTATGCCGCCGTCGTCACGATCGTGCCTCGGGTGGAGGTGAGATGGGGGAGTGCGGCCTCGACCGTCCGCGTCGTGCCCAGCACGACGTCGCGGAGAGCCCCGATCCACATCTCCTCGGGTGATTCGATCGGCTCCTTCCCGAGGATGCCGGTGGTCACTGCAACCCCGTCCAGGCGGCCGAGGAGTTCGACGGCCTCTGCCACGGCCTCTTCGGCCTGGCCGGCGACGCCGACGTCGAACGACAGTCCGTACGCACGTGCGGCGCCGGCTTCGCGAATCGCGGCGGCTGCGTGTTCGGCTCGTGCTGCGTCGCGCCCGACCACAACGATCGAGGCACCGTCGCCGGCGAGTGCGCGGGCCGACGCGAGCCCCATCCCTGCAGTTCCACCGACGACGAGATAGCCCTTGTTGCGAACGAGAAGATCCATGTGTTCCACGCTTCCTTGATGTGAGCCCAACCTTCCGTTGATGACACTATCGTCAGAATAATTCGGCCCCAGAGGAGACTGCCCTGTCGGGTCGGGGATCGGTTCGGGATCCGCGCGGGCCTGTCGGCGAGGTTCCGCATCGAGTGAGCGGCGGGATCGCCGTTGTGTCCCCGAGGAGCTTCGGGTTGTCGACATCGGCGAGTCTGCCCAGGTGGGGCTTCGGACGCACCATTGACATGTGAACGGCGTCACAATAATGTGCGTTGTGTCAGATGCTGATCCCCTTCAGAGTTCGATGTTCGTTTCTTTCGGAATCGAAACTGCATGGGCGCGATGGGTGCACTGTCGGGAGCTGCGTCCGATGAACAGGATGTCCGATCTCCGCCGCACCTGCGTGCCATCAGACGCTGTCGAGGCGAGCATCTTCACCCGAAACGTCAATCGAGGAGAGTCGTGAACCGAGTTGAAGGCAAGATCGCTTTTGTCACCGGAGCAGCGCGCGGGCAGGGACGAAGCCATGCTCTGAATCTTGCTCAGGAAGGCGCCGACATCATCGCCTTCGATCTGTGTGAGGACATCGAGACGAACGAGTACCCGCTGTCGACCGAGGAAGATCTCGCGCACACGGTCAAGCTGGTGGAAGCCGAAGGTCGGCGCGTCGTGTCGGCGAAGGTGGACGTGCGTGACCGTGTCGGACTGGAGAAGGCTCTGGCGTCAGCCGTTGCGGAACTGGGTGGTCTCGACATCGTCGTCGCGAACGCCGGAATCTGTCCGCTCGGCAAAGACATCCCGATGCAGGGTTTCGTCGACTCGTTCGACGTCGACTTCCTCGGGGTCGTGAACTCGATCCACGGTGCCCTGCCACACCTGCGTGACGGCGGCTCGATCATCGCCACCGGTTCGCTCGCGGCCCTCATGCCTGCCGGTCTGACCAGCCCGGGAGGAACCGGGTACGGACTTGCCAAACGGATGATCCCGCAATACGTACGCACCGTGGCACATCTGCTGGCAGCCAGGGGCATCCGGGCCAACACGATTCATCCGTCCAATTGCAACACTGATATGTTGCAGAGCCCCCCGATGTACAAGATGTTCCGCGACGACCTCGACAATCCCACTCTCGACGACGTCAAAGACGGTTTCGCGAGCATGCATCCCATCCCGACGCCGTGGGTGGAACCTGCCGACATCTCGAGCCTCGTGGTCTACCTCGCCTCGGACGAATCCCGCTTCGTCACGGGCCAGGAAGTGCGGGTGGATGCCGGTGCTGGACTGGCTCTCGGACTCTGATTCGCACGCTCGACTTCGCCATCGGCAATCGTGCTGCGACGGCGTCGCGGCCCCACACGAAGGAAGTACGTCATGGGATCTTCAGTCAACGCACCGATGAGCGCACCGACGTTGTCGCTCGCCGAACCGCGGATGCTGATCGGCGGTGAGTTGGTCGACGCCCTGTCCGGCCGGGTGTTCGACAACATCGATCCCGCAACGGAGCACGTTCTCGGTGTCACCGCAGATGGATCGACGGAGGACGCCGATCGCGCCGTGAGCGCCGCGCGCCGCGCATTCGACACGACCGACTGGTCGACGAACTCGTCCCTGCGAAGCCGGGTGCTGCGGCAGCTCGCCGACGCGATGGACGAGCGCCGAGTGGAACTCGGCGAGGTCGTCACGGCCGAGGCGGGCGCTCCCATGGCCCTTCACGACATGATGCAAGTCGGTCCCGGCATCGAATCGCTGCGGTGGATGGCGGATCTCGCCGACACCTACGAATACGAGAAGCAGTTCCCCACCCGCGTAGCGCTGGGCACCTCGACAGCGCCGCTGGTCCGAAAGGAAGCGGCCGGAGTGGTCGCGGCGATCACCGCCTGGAACTATCCGTTCTTCCTGAACATGGTCAAGCTGTCCGCCGCACTCGCAGCCGGGTGCACGGTGGTGCTCAAACCCGCACCCGACACCCCGTGGTCCGCGACGATGATCGGAAAGCTCGCCGCCGAGTACACTGACATGCCCGCCGGCGTGCTCAACGTCGTTACCTCGTCCGACAACGCCGTCGGTGAGGCGCTCACCACGGATCCGCGGGTAGACGTCGTCACGTTCACCGGGTCGACGGCCACGGGACGCAAGATCCTTGCCGCCGGCGCACCGACGGTGAAGCGCACCCTTCTCGAACTCGGCGGCAAGTCCGCTGCAATCGTTCTCGAAGATGCAGACATGCAGGCAGCCATCGGGCTGGTCGCCGGTTCGGTCTGCTCGCACGCCGGTCAGGGCTGCGCACTGACCACGCGTCTGTTGCTTCCGCGTTCTCGCTACGACGAGGGGCTGCAGGTCGCCCAGGCGGTCATGTCCGCGATGGTGCCCGGGGATCCGAAAGACCCGTCGACATTCATCGGCCCGGTGATCAATGCGGTTCAGCTCGAACGTGTGCTCGGGTACATCGAACTCGGCAGGACCGAGGGGCGGATCATCTTCGGAGGGGGCCGAGCGGAGAACCACGATCGCGGCTTCTTCGTAAATCCGACGCTCATTGCGGATGTCGCCCCCGATGCGCGGATCGCTCAGGAGGAAATCTTCGGTCCGGTACTCGTCGTGATTCCCTACGAGACCGAGGACGAGGCGATCGATATCGCGAACAACTCGTTGTACGGCCTGTCCGGCTCGGTGTTCGGCGGCGATGTCGCCCATGCGACAGACGTGGCCAGGAGGGTCCGGACCGGCACGATTTCCGTGAACGGTGCTGCGTTCCTCGCCGACGACGTCCCGTTCGGTGGGTATCGCCACAGCGGTCTGGGACGGGAGCACGGCGTCGAAGGCTTCGAGGAGTTCCTCGAGAGCAAGACCATCGGCATACCGGCGACAGCGTGACAGGGGGCTCTCCGACGGCGGAACCGTCGACGGTCCGAGAACCTGTGTGCACACCCGACTGGTGGGCGGACCGCGACCCCTCGCGCCCGGCGGTGGTCGTGCCCGGCGGCCAGACGCTGACCTACGGCGAACTCGCTGCGAAATCACGCTGGCTGGAACGGGACTGGATCTCGAAGGGCATCTCACCCGGGGATCGCGTCGCCGTTGTCATGGAGAACCGCACCGACTATGTCGTCGTCGCGATCGCGGCGTTGCGGTGCGGCGTCCGGTTGGTCGCGGTGAACGTCCACCTGACGCGGGCGGAAGCCGTTCACGTCATTTCCGACTCGGACGCCCGGCTGATCGTCGCCAGCGACCGGTTTGCTGATCTGGTGGCCGAGGCGGCGGGTGCGTCGCCCGCAGTGGAGGCGGTGCAGATTGTCGGCGAAGTCCGGGACGGGTACGAGCGCCTGTACGACGGCGAGGAATCCGGGCCAGCCGCCGGAGCAACACCCAGCGCTGATAGGGCGGTGCGCCAGGGCACCTTCATGTTCTACTCCTCGGGGACCACCGGAAAACCCAACGGAATTCTTCGGGAAATGCCCGACGTGTCGTTCGAGCAGGGCGATCCGTTGACCGCCAACTTCCCGCTGACGTGGGGGTTCGACCAGGACTCGGTGTGGTTGAACTCGGCTCCGCTCTATCACGCGTATCCGTTGCAGACCTGCACGTCCGTGGTCAGGTGGGGCGGAATGCTGGTTCTGACCGAGAAGTTCGACGCCGAGGAGAGTCTTCGGATCGTCGATGAATTCGGTGTCACGCACACCAGCATGGTTCCCACCATGTTCGTTCGCTTCCTGCGTTTGCCCGAGGACGTTCGGCGGCGCTACGACGTCTCGTCGATCCGGTTGGCGATTCATGCCGGCGCTCCCTGTTCGGTGCCTGTGAAGCGCGCAATGATGGAGTGGTGGGGGCCGGTGCTCTACGAGTTCTACGGCGGCAGTGAGAACATCGGCATGGTCCTCATCACGCCGGACGAGTGGCTCGCGCATCCCGGTTCCGTGGGTCGGCCGGCACCCGGAACCATATCGGTGCTCGGCGAGGACCACGCGCCCGTGGCCCCGTACGAGCGGGGAACCATCTGGTTCGACCATGCCCCGAGTTTCAGCTACCACCATTCACCGGAGACGACCGCGGGTGTCTTCGACGCGGAAGGGCGCGCGACGCTCGGTGATCTGGGCTACCTGGACGAGGACGGCTACCTGTACCTCGACGGCAGACGCACCGATCTCATCATTTCCGGGGGAGTGAACATCTACCCCGCCGAAATCGAGGCTCGGCTGGCCGAGCACCCCGCAGTGTTCGATGTCGCGGTGATCGGTGCTCCGGATGAGGAATACGGCCAGCGGGTCGAAGCCTTCGTGCAACTCGACAGCGGCGTTGCGGGCGACGCGGAGTTGGAGCGTGAGCTCCTCGAATTCTGCCGAAGGGAACTTGCGTCCTTCAAGTGCCCGAGATCGGTGACCTTCGAGGAGTCCCTACCGCGGACTCCGGCCGGAAAGCTACTCAAACGCGTTCTGATGGAAAGGGTCTGGACATGACAGCCGTGAAGCAGACTGCAGTGAACGATGCGGTGGTACTGATCCACGGCGGGCAGCACACGAGAGAGTGCTGGGACCCCACCGTCACAGTGCTGAGTGAGCTCCGACCGGATGTGACGGTACTGGCCGTGGACCTACCGGGCCGGGGGTCGAAGCCCGCCGCCCTGTCCGAGGTCGGTATCGCCGAGTGTGTTCGCTCGGTGGTGGCCGACATCGATGCGGCCGGATTTTCCGAGGTGGTACTTGTCGCGCATTCGATGGGCGGCGTCACGATGCCTGGAGTGGCCGCGGCGTTGGGGAAGGAGCGTGTCCGCCGGATGGTCTTCGTGGCCGCTGCGGCACCACCGGACGGAATGTCGATCCTCGATGACCTGATGGGTGAGCTTCAGGAGGACATCCGGGAGCGCGTCGACGCTCCGGCGGAGTCGCCTCCCTTTCCCCGCGAGACGGTGGAATCGCTGTTCTGTAACGGGATGACCGAAGAACAGACGGATTTCGTCGTGCGGTGCATGTGCCCGGAGAGCAACCTCCTCGCCACGCAGAAAGTCGATCGCAGCGACATGCCGCCGTCGATTCCGCGGACCTGGGTACTGACACTGCAGGATCGGGCGGTGCCGCCCGACCAGCAGCGGCAACATGTCGACAATCTCGGGGGAGCCGACGAGATCGTCGAGATCGACACCTGTCACGACGTGATGGTGAGTGAACCGGAGATCCTCGCGAAGATCCTGATCGATCGCCTCGTCTGATCCGAGCGATGCGCAGGAGCACCGGGGAAACGCCTCGGTGCACCTGCGTATCCGGAGGATCAGGGGATGCCGCCGTCGGACCGGACGATAGTTCCGGACGTGTAGCTGGACGCGTCGCTGGCGAGGAAGAGTGCCGCACCGACTATTTCGGCGGGATTCCCGATCCGCTCGAGATGCAGGCGCGAGGCCATTCTGTTCGTGTGCTCCATGTCCCAGGCTGCGGCGATGTCGGTCAGATACTGGCCGGGCATCAACGTGTTCACCCGGACTTCGGGTCCGAGCAGTTCGGCGTAACCCTCGGTCATTGCGTTGAGCCCGTTCTTGGCGGCGGCGTAGGGAATGATCGAGCCCATGGGTCGCAGCGATCCGGTGCTGCTGACGTTGATGACACTTCCCGAGCCGCGTTCCTTCATGCGGGTTCCCACCAGCTGGGTCAGTCGGAAGGGGCCTTTGAGGTTGAGGTTGAGGACACTGTCGTACATCTTCTCGGTGACGTCGGTGACCTTGTCGTACACGGGCGACATCCCGGCGTTGTTCACCAGGACGTCCACCTTGCCGAACCTCGCGTACGTGGCGTCGACCAAGCCTTCGATCTCGTCCCATCGACCCATGTGGCAGCTGTAGGCGAGGGCGTCCCGCCCGGTCGTCGACCTGATCTCGTCCGCGACCTCCTCGCACTTCTCGAGATTGCGGCTCGCGACGACGACGTCCGCCCCGGCTCGTGCGAACGCCACACTCATTTGCCGGCCCATGCCGCGACTACCACCGGTGACCAGCGCGACCTTGCCCTCGAGGCTGAACAAGTCGAACGGGGACGGAAGGTCTCCCTTCGTGTGAACAGGGGTGTCGTCCATACTGGAAGCCATACGTCTCCTCAAAACAGAATCGGATTACTCGATATGCAGAACGATACATCAGAGTCGCAGTCACGGGCAGGGGTCAGTCGCGCCGCACAAGCGGCTGCGCGACGAACCGCACGTCAGCGCCAGTCGGCCGAGGACGAGATCGAGCGTCTGCTCGAGGTGACGCTGGAGCTGATCGAGAAGTCCGCGCCTGCAATGCCTTCCGTGTCAGCGATCGTCGCGGCCGCGGGAATTTCGAATCAGACTCTGTATCGATCCTTTCCGAGCAAGGACGACCTGATCCTCGCTGTCCTCGAGAAGGGTGTCCACCGCGTGGCCGACTACATCACCGCACGCATGGCTGGTGTCGATGATCCGCACGAGCAGATTCTCGTGTGGACGCGCGGAGTCCTACGACAGGTCAGTCACAGCGATGCTGCGCAGACAAGTCGTTCCGTGCTCGAGCACCTCGAGAAGGCCGGATCGTCGAGTCAGGAGGACGGCGGTCAGGACGAACTGCTGAAGCCGGTGACGAGTCTGCTCGCGTCCCCGTTGGAGGCACTCGGATCCGACCCGGTTCTCGAGGGTGCCTGCATCTCCGACCTGGTGCTCGGGGCGATGCGCCGCCACCTCTGGACATCGACCGCGCCCTCTCCCGAGGAGATCGAGGGGATCGGGCGGTTCGTCCTCGGCGGGCTGAATGCGAACAACCGGGACCGATAGCGGGACGTTCGGCCGGTTGACACGTGACGCCTGATCGCCGAGGTTAGGAGAACCGGTGGTGAGTGAACTCCCATCCGGTGTCCTTCATTCACCGGCCGAACGTGTCGTCGCTCCCGTGCATTCGCAGCGCAGCGACGATTGTGGTCGAACTCCAGAAAGGCTTCTACATGTCGACTGGCATCCCCTGTCTCGACGGAACCGTCTCCATCGTCACCGGAGGGGCTTCAGGTATAGGTTTCGCGATCGCCGAAGCGTTGATCGCCGAGGGCTCGACGGTAGTGGTGGCCGATGTCGAGGCCGCCGCCCTCGCGCGAGCAGCCACCGATCTCGGCGCCGCCACGGTGCTCGCCGACGTGAGTAGTGCCGACGACATTCAGCGAGTGGCAAACGAGGTTGTCCGTCGGCACGGGCGCATCGACATCGCTGTCAACAACGCCGGAATCGCGCGCGTAGCACCGTTCGACGAGTTGACGCTCGACGACTTCCGTTGGGTGCTGGACGTCAACCTGTGGGGCGTGATCCACGGGATGAAGTCGTTTCTACCGGTGATCGAACAGACGTCGCAACGCGGATACATCGTCAACACCGCGTCCATCGCGGGTCTGCGCACCGCAGCCGGCCTCGGTGCCTATGCCGTGTCGAAATTCGGCGTCGTCGCGTTGACGGAGACCGTGGGTATGGAACTCGACGCGAGAGGCTCGCACGTCGGTGTGGGGGTACTGCTGCCCGCAATGGTGCGGTCCAACATTGCGACAAGTGAGCGGAACCGGCCGGGTGTGGTTCCCCGTGGCACGAGCGGTTCGGGGGCATCGACACGGGTACCGGTGGCAGCAATGGGCGCGGACGTCGTCGGTCGCCTGGTCGTGGACGCGATCAAGCGGGGCGATCGATACATCGTGAGTCATCCGGAGACGCTCGAATCCGTCCGCGCGCGGCACCGCGGCATCGAGGAGGCGTATGCCGCAATTCCATCCGTCGAATAACGAAGACATACCGTCAGAAAAGTGCGGTGGCTACGTGCCGGCGGGCCCATGTGTGAGAGGTCGTAATGGGTTGGAGCTGCGACCCAACGGGAGATATCGCGGGACATCTTGACACTTGTGATGGCGATCACTAGCGTACGAAGCGTCAGATAATCGGCATAGACCGCGGGCAGAGACCGATGCGCTACCCGGATCGTGCCTTTGTTCGAGTAGGAGTAGCAGTGCCGCTTCAAGACCATATGCAATTGATCTCCGTGGACGACCATTTGATCGAGCCCCCGAATCTGTGGACCGATCGCCTGCCCAAGAAGTTCCACGAGCAGGGCCCGCGGATCGTCGAGATGGACATGAGCCAGAGCCACGGCGACGAGGGGTTGTCGGCGGCTCTCCTCGATGCCGCCCGACAGGGAGACACCGCCCCGAGGGAGAAGAAGCTCGCCCAGGTGTGGTCGTACGAGGGCCGGATCTATCCGAACATCGGTCTCAATGCGGTGGCGGGCAAGAAGCCGCAGGAGTACGGGATGGACCCCACCCGGTATTCCGACATGCTGCCGGGGTGTTACGACCCGAAGGCGCGGGTGGCCGACATGGACATCGACGGCGTGCAGGCTGCGCTGTGCTTCCCGTCCTTCCCGCGGTTCTCCGGCACGGTCTTCCTCGAAGCCGAGGACAAGGAACTTGCGCTGCTCTCAGTGAAGGCGTGGAACGACTTTCACCTCGACGAATGGTGCGCTGCATACCCGGACCGGTTCATCCCGATGATCATTCTGCCGCTGTGGGATCCGCAGGAGGCGGCCAAGGAGATCTACCGGTGCGCGGCGAAGGGTGCGAAGGCGATCACGTTCCCCGAGAACACCGTCGGTTTGGGGTTGCCGTCGTTCTACACCGATTTCTGGGATCCGGTCTTCCGTGCCGCGGAGGAGACGAAGATGCCGCTGTGCATGCACTTCGGCTCGTCGGGTAAGGCGCCGATCACCTCTCCCGAGGCGCCGATGGCGGTCATGATTGCCCTCTTCGGCACCAACTCGATGGATGCGACCGCGGACCTGTTGTTCTCGCCGGTGTTCTACAAGTTCCCGAATTTGAAGGTGGCGCTGTCCGAGGGTGGTATTGGGTGGATGCCGTATCTGCTCGAGCGGATCGACCTGACGTGGGAGAAGCACCGCTGGTATCAGAACGTGAACAAGGAAGTGCGTCCGTCGGATCTGTTCCGCGAGCACATGTACGGCTGCTTCATCGACGACTTCGAGGGTGTCGCCCGTCGCCACCAGATCGGTATCGACAACATCATGTGGGAGTGCGACTACCCGCACTCGGATTCCAACTGGCCCAACAGCCGGCAGTACACCACGAAACTGCTCCAGGATGTTCCCGACGACGAAGCGCACAAGATCGTCGAACTGAACGCCCGCAGGCTCTACAACTTCCCCCGCATCGACAGAAAGTGACGGGATCTGATCATGGCCCACGAGAAGGACATCGACGCGGCAGACTGGACCGACCAGGATCTCCTGACCCGCGACGAAGCCGGTGAACGCCTCGACGACGAGATCGAGACGACACGCACCCGGCTCGCCGAGTTGAAATCCCAGTCCGGCGATGACCCGAATCATGCCTCCGCCCTCGACATGGTCAATCGCCGCTTGGCGGCCATGGAGAATCTTCGCGATTCTCTGTAGATCGCGCTCAGGCCGTTCCGGTTCCACCGGAACGGCCTTCTGCGTCTCGGACGCGCGTTCGAGACTTCGACACGACACACACTGTGAAAGGTGAGGACGGGCATGGGAGCACGACTCGAAGGTAAGGTGGCGCTGGTCACCGGCTCGACCAGAGGTATCGGCCGTTCGATCGCGGAACTCTTCGCATCGGAGGGGGCGAAGGTGGCGGTCACTGGCCGCACCGCGGACCGCGGCCGGAAAGTGGTCGACCGAATCCGGGACGCCGGTGGTGAAGCGGAGTTCTTTCCGCTCGACGTCACGTCGGAGGACAGTGTGCGCGACGTAGTGGCAGCTACCGCAGCGCATTTCGGCACTCTCACGACACTGGTGAACAACGCTGCGCCCACCGATGCTGTCGCGAGTACCGTCAAGCCGCTGCACGAGTACTCGACGGACGAGTGGCAGCGAATCATGACGGGAACGTTGACGGGCAACGTGTTCTGGGCGTCGAAGTACGCGTGGCCCCACCTTGCGCGTGCCGAGGGTGCCTCGATTCTCAACATCTCCTCCGGACAGTCTCTCGCCGGATTCAAGGGCTTCGGGGCGTACGGTGCCGCAAAGGCCGGAGTGAACAGCCTGACCCGATCACTGGCGGTGGAGGGCAGTGCCGACGGCATTCGGGCCAACTGCATCCTCGTGGGACGGGTGGTGTCGTCGCGGGGCGACTCGGGTCATCACACCGGTGGTGGACGCTTGACCCGTATCGGAAATCCGATGGATATCGCTCATGCCGCAACCTGGTTGGTCTCGGACGAGGCGGCGTTTTCCACCGGCGCGTTGGTGACGATCGATGGCGGATTCTCGATCAACGGTGACGCCGCCACCGATGCCGAGAATCTGGCCTCGGTGGCGGGCTGAACCTTCTGTCCGGGCAGGTCAGTTCGGTAGCCGGTCGATCACGTCCGCTGCCGAACTGACCCTTGTCAACACGGTGAGCAGATTTGCCACCATGAAGGTGTGTACCTCGTCCGACGAACCCGCCGTACAGTCCTCTGCAAGGATGACGTCGTAGCCGCGGTTCACGGCTTCGAGGGCAAGTCCCGGAAGTGCGACGTTCGTGGAAATACCTGCCAGCACCAGGGTTTCCACCTTCTGCAACCGCAGCATCGCGTCGAGGTTCGTTCCGTAGAACGCCGTCAGTCCGGTGGCTCGACTGCTCACGATGTCGCTCGGTTCGGGGCCCAGTTCGTGCGGGATCTCGACATCGATACTGCCCGTGCTCATCCCGCGGCTCCGCAGTGCCATCGTCCCGAGATACGAATTGGGCAGCATCCCCTTCTGGTCCTGGCGATGTTCGATGACGCAGTGGAACACTGGCAGACCGCGGGCGCGGAAAGCCCGCGCAAGCTGCGCTGTGCGTGGCACCACTCCGCGTCGGGCGGCCTCGTGTGCGAGTCCCGGCGAAACCGACCTCTCGGGTTCCAGAATTCCGTGCTGACATTCACTGATGACCAGCGCCGCTGAACTGATCGGCCGGGGAAGGGCTCGAGATGGTTGTGAGGACTGGGACGACACGTCGACTCCGTTCGAGTATGAATGGGATTCAAGGTGACGATATAGCCAGTTGCCACTCGGCGATAGTCAAACGGTGTGGATGAACTTGCTGGTAGTCCTGGTTGCCAATTAGTGACACTAATGCCAGAATTGGGGAGCGAGTAACCCGGGTGACAGAGTGGGATGCGCGACCATCCCAGTCCGACTCGGCCGTCGGCCGAAGGAGCCGTGCGGCGCGGGTCCCCACTTACGAAGAATCGAGGCGGTGCCAATGATTGAAACCGACGAGGTCGCGTCCACTCGACTGAACGACCTCACATGGTGGCAGAACGGGGCGGCAGAACGTGATGCGTTGTTCGCGGGCCTCCGCCGCGACAATCCGCATGCATTCGTCCCGCTGCCGGGTCAGGCGGGTGACGGTGCGAGAGGCTTCTGGGCCCTGACCCGTCACGCGGACGTGCTCGAGGTCAGCCGCCGGCCCGAGGATTTCTGCTCGGGTGAGGGCACTCAGATCTTCGATCAGCCGCAGAAGCTCCGCGAGTATCGCGGCTCGATCATCGACATGGACAACCCTGAGCATGCCCGTATGCGCAAGATCGTCTCCCGCGGTTTCACGAACAAGAGCCTCGAGGGTATCCGGAGCGAGGTCGAGACTACCGTCCGCGAGATCCTCGACGAGATGCCGTCATCGGGGGAGTGCGACTTCGTCAGCGACTTCGCGGCGTTACTGCCGCTCCGCATCATCGACAATCTCCTGGGCATACCTCGTGAGCACGAGAAGTTCATTCTCGAGGCCACCAACACCATTCTCGGCGCGAGCGATGCCGAGTACATCGAGGATCAATCCGCGGTCGGTATCGGCAAGGCTGTGACCGCGGCCAGCGAAGGGCTCATCGACCTACTGCGATCGCTGTCGGAAGAGCGAATCGCACGTCCCAAAGACGACCTGATCACCAAACTCGTGGCGGCGGAGGGCGAGAATCTCACTCCCCAGGAGATGGCCAAGTTCTTCATTCTGCTCGTGGGCGCGGGCAACGAGACGACCCGCAACGTCATCACACACGGCCTTTTCGTACTCACGAGAAATCCGGACCAGCGCGACATATGGATGGCGGACTACGACCGCCTGGCGCCGGCAGCCATCGAGGAATTGCTGCGGTGGGCGAGTCCCGTCGTGCACATGCGCCGGACGGTGACGCGAGACGGTGTCCGCCTGGGAGAGCAGGTGTTTTCTCAGGGCGACAAGGTGGTCTTGTGGTACAACTCCGCCAATCGCGACGAGTCCGTGTTCGTGGATCCGTTCAAGTTCGATATTTCCCGTAACCCCAATCCGCATCTCGCGTTCGGTGCTCCCGGACCGCATTTCTGCCTGGGTGCACACCTCGCGCGTCTCGAACTCGACGTCGCGTTCCGGGAACTGTTCAGGCGGTACCCGGACATTCGGGCGGTGGGGGAGCCTGCGGTGCTGCGGTCGAACTTCTTGAACGGCATCAAACATCTCGACGCACACTACACAGTCAAGTGACGGCAATTCGCGAGGAGACATCAGTGACCGAGACGATCGCCGAGCGGGACCTCGGCACATCCGTTCTGCACCGGGTGGAACAAGGGGTCATGACGATCACCTTGAACCGACCGGATGCGGCCAACGCCATCAGACCGGACGACCGCGACCTGCTGATCGAGTTGTTCGCCGAAGCAGATGTGAATGCCGACGTTCGAGTGGTCCTGCTGAGGGCGAACGGACGGCACTTCTGCGCAGGGGCTGACGTGGTGAAACTCGCTGACGGGCATGCGAAGAACGTCAAACGGGTGACCGGCCCGATGCGCACGATCATGAACGGAGCGCAACGCCTGGTGGCATCCGTGCTCGATTGCGGCAAGCCGGTGGTCACTGTCGTACAGGGTGCGGCTGCAGGCATCGGCGCTCACCTCGCCTACGCGTCGGACCTGGTGATCGCGACCGAGCAGGCCTACTTCGCGGAATCCTTCGTCAAGCGTGGGTTGGTGGTGGACGGCGGCGGCGCGTACCTGCTGCCGCGCAGGATCGGCATGCAGAAGGCCAAGGAGATGGTCTTCTTCGGCGAGAAGCTTCCGGCTCGGGAGGCACTGTCTCTGGGCCTGGTCAACCGCGTCGTCGCGATCGACGAACTGGACACGGCAGTGGACGATTTCGTCGGTCGACTGGCTGCTGCGCCCACCAGCGCGATCGCGCTGACGAAACGACTGTTCAACGACTCGCCGGACGGTGACCGAGCCAGCGCCTTCACCGAGGAAGCCATGGCGCAGGAGATCCAGTCCTACTCGCACGATGCGGGCGAGGGCGTACGTGCGTTCGTGGAGAAGCGCTCCGCGGACTTCGTGGGGTGGTGACCACCATGCCTGACAAGACCGCCGCAGTCCCGGCCGAGAAGCCGCGCGCCGACATTCCGACCATCGAGAACGGAAGTCGCCCTTACTGGGACGCCGCGAAAGAGGGTCGCCTTCTCATCGCGAAATGTAACGGCTGCGGGAAAGTCCACCATTATCCGCGCCCGTTCTGCCCGTACTGCTGGAGTGAGGATGTCGTCCAGGTGGAGGCGAGCGGGCGAGGAACCCTCTACACCTATTCCACCGTGTACGTGAACGACCTGCACCCGTTCAAAGGCAGGCTGCCCTACGTCGCGGCGATCGTGGAACTCGAGGAAGGGCCGCGACTGATGACCAACATCGAAGGCTGCGAACCCTCGGACCTCGAAGTAGGAATGCTGGTGCAGGTGGACTTTCGGGCGATCACCGAAGACATCGATGCCACGGTATTCCGTCCTGCCGGTGTGTAGACGCACGGGCCATTCGATAACTGCAAGGAGACACTCACAATGAGCGGATTGCTCGACGGTAAGGTCGCGCTGGTCACGGGTGCGGGTCACGGTATCGGCCGTGGGCACGCCCTGGAACTTGCCAAGCACGGCGCGACAGTGATCGTCAACGACCTCGGAACCTCGATCGACGGGGAGGGCACCGGAAAGGTCGCCGACGAGGTCGTGCAGATAATCAAAGATCGTGGCGGCGAGGCAATCTCGGACTTCAGCGACGTCGGAGACGAAGAACAGGTCGAGTGGCTGGTAGAGCGGGCGTATTCGGAGCTCGGACGGCTCGACATCGTGGTCAACAATGCGGGCATCGTCCGCGACCGGGCGATCTGGAACATGAGCGCGGACGATTTCGATCTCGTCATGCGAGTGCACGTGCGCGGTAGCTGGCTGACCAGCCGCGCGGTGGCCCGCAAGTGGCGGGAGGAATCCAAGGCGACCGGTTCCAAGGTTTACGGCCGCATCATCAACACCACGTCCGGCGCCGGCCTGCTCGGCCACTTCGGACAATCGAACTACGGTGCTGCCAAGGCTGCGATCGTAGGTCTGACCCAGACGCTGAGTCTCGAGCTCGCGTCCCTCGGTGCGACGGTCAATGCGATCAGCCCCGGCGGGCGCACCCGGATGTCCGCCACCATGGCCGGCGCCGATGCCCCGATCGAACCGGATGAGCGCGGCGAGGACGAGTTCGATCCGAAGGATCCGTCGCTCGGCTCACCCGTGGTCGCGTGGCTGGCCAGCCCGGAGGCGGGGCATGTGAGCGGGCAGGTCATCAAGGCGCTCGGCGAGAACATTCAGTGGCTCCAGGGTTGGACACCGGTCTCCACGGTCTCCAACGGCGGCAAGCGCTGGGATGCGAACAAGCTCGGCGCCGTCATGGGCACAGACGTGTTCCGCACCCGGGCCGCGGGACTGCGATTCGGCGGATAGCCGCAGAGTCGTCGCTGATGACGGCCTCGGTCCCTCGGGACCGAGGCCGTTCACGTGTTTTCAGGTCAGTATCGGATCTCGGGGCAGTCCGAGGGTGCGTTCGGCGATGTGATTGCGCATCACCTCGGAGCTGCCCCCGGCGATCGTGAGGCAGCGGGCGAACAGATACGACTCCTCTACCACCGGGAGCCCGCCCGTCGTCGCGGCCAACCCGCCCAGACGCATTCCGAGATCCGTGATCTTCTGGGAGTGTTCGGCTTTGACGAGCTTGGACAGGGCGGCTTCCGGGCCGGGGTCCGTCCCCTGCACAGCGCGTGAGGCCTGTCGGAGGTTGAGCAATCGGAGCGCGTGTCCTTCGGCCAGCAGTTCACCGATCTCGCGGAGGTCCTCGTCCGCGGCCATTGCGAGAAGATCGGTCGCGGCGAGAGGAACGGATCCCGCACCGGCTCCGATCGACACCCTCTCGTTGCCGAACGTCGCTCGCGCGACCTTCCACCCTGCTCCTACCTCGCCGAGAACATTGGAGTCCGGCACGAAGACCTCGTCGAGAAACACCTCGTTGAAGCCGGCCTGACCGTTGAGTTCACGGATGGGGCGCACGTCGACACCCTCCGCTGCGAGATCGACTGCCATCATCGTGATGCCGGTGTGCTTCGGTGCCCGAGGGTCGGTACGGACGGTCGCGATTCCCCAATCGGATTCGTGGGCGAGACTCGTCCAGATCTTTTGGCCGGTGACGCGCCACCCGCCCTCGACCCGGACCGCCGATGTGCGGATCGCGGCGGCGTCGGAGCCTGCCCCGGGCTCGCTGAAGAGCTGACACCATTGCGTCTCGCCGAGCAGCACCGACTTCACCCACCGTCGCTGCTGGTCGGGGGTACCCAACTCCGAGATGGTGAGAGCAATCCATCCAGTGATCGACAAGTCGGGAACCGGTGTGGTGCGGAACTCCTCTTCGATGACGAGTTGTCGGACGGGATCGGCCGCCAGACCCCACGGCTTCTTCCAGTGCGGCACGAGATATCCGCTCTCGACCAGGAACGCGCGCTGCCGATCGTCGGGGAGCGATTGCCAATGATCGCGGGCCGCTCGCGCCGCCGTCCGGTAATCCTGCGCCTCGGGCGGAAGGTCGAGAGTGAGGCGGGGCGTCGGGTCGGCGCGGTATCCCTCCGTGACTGCGCGTGCCGCACTACCGCATTCGGCGACGAAGGACTGGAGGGCTTCGGCTCGACGTAAGTACAGATGAGCATCGTGTTCCCACGTGAATCCGATACCGCCGTGCAACTGGATGTTCGTCCGAGCGCAGAAGATTTGCGCGCGGCGCGCGTATGTCGCGGCGACGGCTGCCGCGAGGCCGGCTCGGTCGGGGTCGGTGATGCGGGCAGCATCCCAGGTGGCGGCCACGGTGAGTTCGGCGTCGAGCAGCATGTTCGCAAGGTGGTGCTTCACGGCCTGGAATGTGCCGATCGGGCGGCCGAACTGAACTCGCTCGAGGGCGTACCGCTTCGACATCTCGACGCACGCCAGGGTACTCCCGAGGGCTTCGGCCGATGCCAGCGTGCGCAGCCTCGTCCGGGCCGCCGACGCTGCACCCGGCAGGACGGTGACCGCCGACAGGGGGACATTCCGTGCGGTCACACGCCCGATCTGCCGTGTGGGATCGAGTCCGGGCAGGATCTCCACGGCCAGGCCCTCCGCGTCGGCGTCGACGACGAGGACGTCCTCATGGGAGAGAAGGACGAGAACGTCGGCGTAGCCAGGGGTGAGCACGCCCTCGGATCGGCCCTCGAGTCCGTGGTGATCGACAACCCAGGTGCCACCCGAACCGAATCCCGCGACCACGGAACCGTCGGCGAGTCCGGGGACGAGCCTTCGCCTCAGTTCGTCGGATCCGTCGTCGCACAGAATCGCGGACGCCAGCACGGTGGGCAGGAACGGACCGGGCACGAGACCGTGCCCTGTCGCTTCGAGGACGACACACAATTCGGCGATGCCGTATCCGGAGCCTCCGTAACTGTCGGGCAGGTGCAGTCCCATCCACCCGAGTTCGGCCATCTCATCCCAGAACGGCGGAAGGGATTCATTCGATTTGTCCAGCGACTCCCGGGCGGAGGCCAACGAAGCGTGACGGGACAGGAAGGCCGTGGCGGCGTCGGCGAGTTGGCGGTGTTCGTCGGTGATTGCCAGAGCCATGTGCGGCTCCTTTCGATTCGGCCGATCCTATTCGGCGGGTGAGGAATTGCATGCCTGACTACGTCCGTGAGCGACGACGTCCGCCGTGCGCCCCGCGACGGCGGACGCGTCGGCCGACCAGGAGCGGTTCACGGCGGCTTCGCGGTGCACGGCATCGGCGATACCGTCGGCCGACGCCGCGTCGTACAGTCTCCACACCGCGTCGAGTGTGGGCTGGTCGGCCGCCGAGAATGCGTCGGCCACGGCCCACCCACGGTCGGCCAGCTCGCAGTCGTCGACGATCTCGTTCACCAGACCCCAGGACAGCGCGGTACGGGCGTCGATATAGCTGCCGGTGGCACTCATCTGGCGAGCACGACGAACTCCGACCGCTTCGGCGAGTCGAGCCGTCAGACCTCCACCCGGGACGATGCCCACCCGGCAATGGGTATCGGCGAATCGGGCAGACTCGCCCGCTATCAGGAAGTCGCATGCGAGAGCCAGCTCGAAACCCCCTGTCACCGCCGGGCCGCTGACGAGACCGATGACGGGTGTCACCAGTTCGGCGACCTGGGTGATGCAATTGCCGTCCGTTGCTTCTGCGCCGTCGAAGCCGCTCTCGGCGAGATCCTTCAGGTCGACGCCGGAGCAGAAGGCTCCGCCGGCGCCGGTGAGCAGGACAACCGTGACGGTGGGATCCGCGTCCGCCGCGCGGAGGTGGTGCACCAGTTCGGCGCTGAGGGCTCTGCTCAACGCGTTGCGCACTCTCGGCCGGTTGAGTGTGAGCATGCGCGCGCTGCCGCGTTGCTCTACGGCGACCAGATTGCCGCTGTCCTCGGCAGCATCTGGTTTGCGTGGGATCGCGTTGCTACTGTCGGTCATCACTTGCAGCCTTTGCTTCGGTATCGGTATCGGTATCGGTGAGTGCGGGTGTCCTGTCCGCCGACACGGCCTGTCGCCGCGTCATGGCACGGATGCGTCGGCGCACGTTGCGCTGCGCGGCCAGAGCGTCCCCCGCGATGATCGCTTCGACCAGTTCGACGTTGCGTTCGTGGATCCACCGGCGTTCCGTCTCTATCGGGCTGACGCCGTGGATGCGGGCAAGGTTGTTGCCGATGTGCATGAACAACTCGAGCACGGGATTACCCGTCAGGCGGGCGATTTCGGTGTGCACGGTGACTGCCTGCGCACGCAGGTCGTCCGAGCGGGCTTCCTCGGCCAGCACCTGACGGAGTCTGTCGATTCCCGCGGGATCGATCGTTGCGGACAACTGCGCGGCTGCGGCGGTCTCCAACGTCTCCATCGTCTCGAACAGGTCGGCGGCAGCAAAACCCGCGTACTCGAGGTACAGCGAGGCGTGGTCGAGCACAGCGGACCGCTCGGGTGCGGTCACCACGAGGCCGCCGCCCGGTCCGCGGCGCGGTTTCGCGACGTGCCTGCTCTCCAGGATCCGGCACGCTTCCCGGATGACCGAGCGTCCCACATCGAACCGTGCCATCAGGCTGGCCTCGGATCCGAGTGCCTCACCCACCCGCCACCCGGCCGCGACGATCTCGTCCTCGATCGCCCGCGCCACATCCGCGGCCCGAGGACGCGGTGGCCCGTCACTGCGGGACTCGGTCTCGTCTTCTGATCGTGCCATGGCTCCTCCTCGGCAATTCCGTGGACTGAATTGAAGGTATCTGCTCTAATCGTTGAAGGGAAGAGGTGAAACTCTCCCAATTGCGTTGACCTAATGCATTGCTCGGTCCGAGTAGAGCTGCCGTCTCCAGTCTGGAGTGACATGAAATTCGAAGTTTGTCGGCGTCCGCCGTTCGATGTGGTCGTCGACCCGGGAACCGGACGCGCCGCCGAGATCGCGCACCGCGCCGAGGACGTCGGGTTCGGCGGCTTCTTCCTCGGCGAAACCAGTCATGATCCCCTGCTTCTCTTGGCGGCGGCCGCGCAGACGACGTCGACGATGACGCTCGGGACAAGTATTTACGTCGCGTTCGCGCGAACACCGATGGTGACCGCGGTCGCGGCCAACGACGTGCAGGCGCTCTCACACGGACGGCTCCGGCTCGGTCTCGGGAGTCAGGTGAAGCCGCACATCACCCGGCGTTTCAGCATGCCGTGGTCGCGGCCGGCGGCGCGGATGCGCGAATACGTTCAGGCTCTGCACGCCATCTGGGACGCGTGGGAGACCGGTTCGCGGTTGTACTTCGACGGGGAGTTCTACCAGCACACCCTGATGACGCCGATGTTCGATCCCGGACCGAATCCGTTCGGGCGCCCGCCCGTCCAGCTCGCCGGTGTCGGTGAGGCGATGTCACGGGTGGCAGGAGAGGTCGCCGACGGATTTCTCGTGCATTCCTTCGTCACCGACCGCTACCTTGCCGAGGTCGTACTACCCAGTGTGAAAGAAGGATTGTCGAGTTCGGGCCGGTCCCGGAGCGATTTCACCATCGGGGTCACCCCGATGGTGGCGTGCGGTACCACCGCGGAGGAGATCGCGGAGGCCCGCGACTACGTGCGCGGGCAGATCGCCTTCTACGGATCGACGCCTGCCTATCGGGGCGTGCTCGATCTGCACGGCTGGGCCGGACTTCACGAGAAGTTGTATGCACTGTCGAAAGCCGGGCAGTGGGACGTCATGCGGAGTCTGATCGACGACGACGTTCTCGCAGCCTTCGCCGTCGTGGGCTCCGTGGAGGAGGTGGCGGACGCACTGGTCGCGCGGTGGGGAGCGGTGTCCGATGACATCAGCGTCGCTGCACGTTCGAGCGAAAGTCTCGAGGGTTGGCGCTCGGTCTTGAAAAACATTGAGGCACAAGATATCAATGAAGTACATGAGTGAGAATTGTCTGACCCCGAAGCACGGTATCCACGCACCGTCGATCAGCACGCCTGCGCGCCGACCGTGTTCGGTCCGTCGCACGACCTCTGTGGACATCGAGCGCCCTCGGGGACACTCCGACCTTCTCCGACTCCGTGGGGCCGGAGTCGATGTCGTGACGGACAAGGCAGGGGAGTGGTCGAGAACAGGCGGGGGTGCCGTCGATGTCGACGTCGACCTGGGCCGAGGGCGCACCGTCACGGACATCGCCGATGGCACCGTGGCGGTCGACCTCACACCACTGATCGGACTCTCCGCATCGTCGGGATTTCGCAAAGCGGCGAAGGGTTGCCTCGCACCTCACGATCAGGGCAGCGTGATCGCGCGACTACTGGACGACGTCCCGGTGGCGACTGTCATCTCGGGATATGCACTGACCCGCGAACTCTCCGCAGAGGAGCAGTTGCGCCTCGGTGGTCGCGGTGCCCTCGCACGGGCCGACTACTGTGCCGGCTTCGCAGCCGGAGGAACGATGATGACGGGCGTCGCGCGAGATGGAGCACCTCCCCTCGTCAACGGCCCGCAGGCGCCGGACCTTGTCGGGGTGGGCGCCGGCTGGCACCTGATGAGTGAACTTCGGCCGGGGTCGATGCGACGCATTCGGCGGATCGATGTGAGTGTGGGCGATGACGCGGAACTGTCGGTGGACGCGATGTTCCGCGACACCTACGTGAACGCCGCCGGGATCGAAACCGTGGTGCACGAGTACGGGACCGACGTTCTCATCGACTCACGCACGTTGACGGTACATCGGTTGACCGTCACCCCGCGTGTCCTGCCCTGGCCGGAATGCCCTGATGCTGTGGCCGGCGCGCAACGCCTCGTCGGGCGCAAGGTCACGGAGATCGAGGGCGTGGTCGGCTCGGATTTCCACGGTGTCGGATCCTGCACCCACCTGAACGACCTACTGCGATCGCTTGGTGACGTCTCCCCGCTCACGGTACTTCTCCCCGGCCCCGACAATTCGTCCGCGCACGTCTGAAAGGCAACACATGACCAGATATGACCGTACCGAAGTGGAGGGCGCCTTTCGGCACTACTTCACTGTGGGCCCCATTTTGGAGAACTGGGACGCGATGGCGCAGCTGTTCACCGACGACGGTGTCTACCGAGACCACTTCTACGGCATGTTCACCGGGCCCTCGGAGATCTCGCGCTATCTCGAAGGCGCCATGGGTGCTGCCCCGTACGTGTACAACCCGCTCGTCTGGTACACGATCGACGACGACCGGGTGGTGTACAAGGTGGTCAACCGGGCAGACAATCCGGAACCGGGCGCACCGGCCCTCGGGTTCGATTCACTACAGGTGCTCACGTATGCGGGACGGGGAAGGTGGTCCGCGCAGGAGGACTGGTGGGCGATGTACGAGATGAAGAAGTTCGCCGCCGAGTTGCGCGAGGCGTCGTCGAAATTTCCCATACCGGACTCGCCCCTCAGCCGAGAGGACTGGGGTGACTGGGTCGACTGGGCGCGTCCGGCAGAGGGCCATGTGGCCCACCCGTCCTGGATGGACAGAGACGGTTTCACACCCATCTCCGGACGGGCCGACATCGACTTCGGGATTCGTAGCAGTTAACACCGAATCAGCTGCGCAGCAGCGTGATCGCACTCATCGGGCAGGCCGAGGCACCGGACTCGGCCTGCCCGGTCTGTGACTCCGCCACCTCGAAATCGGCGGTGGCGGCGAAACCGTCGTCGTCGAGTTCGTAGAGGTCAGGTTCGGTGGCGGCGCACATTCCGTGGCCTTCGCATTGTTCGAGTTCGATGTGAACCTTCATGACGTTACCTTTCGAGTGTGTGTGGGTCGGGTGAGGGAGTGTCCTTCGTGCCGTGCCATCAGGTGCGTAGTCGGTTCTCCCACGCGCGCAGGTCGTCTCGGTTGGCACCGTGATCGACGAGCCAGCCGTCCGGACCCGTGCGCCACCCCTGTAGGCGGTCGACGACTGCGGTGATGGCTTCTTCCGGTGTGAGCAACCATTTCTCGTCCACGACGGGACGATGCCCACCCGCGCGGGCCCTGGCTGACCACCGCCGGCGGAGGTCGTTCATGTTCCGGGCCGTCACCAGATAGTCGGCGATCACTTCGGAAGGCTCGACTCCGGCACCGAGAAGAAGCGCGGCGACCACGACGCCCGTGCGGTCCTTGCCTGCCGCACAGTGCACGAGAACCGGGCCGTCTGCCCTGGCCACGAGCGCGAGCAGACCGGCCACCCGGTCGGGCACGGTATCGAGAATGTGCAAGTACAACCCGCTGAGATCCGGTGGACGTTGGTCGGTCGGTGCCGCAGCGTCGTGCAGAGGCCGGTGATGGGATGCCGTTGGTTGCATCCACTCGAAATGTGCGCGATCACGTTCGGCGGACGAGCGCAGATCCACGACCGCGACGGGTGGCCACGGTGAAACATGTTCGGGTAGAGAGTCTCCGGAGTAGGGCGCATCGCTGCGGTAGAGGATTCCGGTGCGGGTGATACCGCCGTCGGTGAGGCGCAGACCGCCGACGTCGCGCAGGTTCGCGAGGCGGTCGGTGGTCACGGTCTCGTACAGGAGCGCTTCGTGTTCGTCGATCACGCCCGACGTCCCTTCTCTGTGTTTCGCCGGGCCGGCGGCTTCGCGGCGACGAGTTCCCGCAACCGGACCCGATCGGTCTTCGACATGGCGGTCAGCGGAATCTCGTCGACGACCACGAGGTGATCGGGTGCCTTGTAGTCCGCGAGTCGCGTGGTGGTCCATGCGCGGAGTTCCGGCAACGACGGTGCCCTGCCGGGAGACACGGGAACGACGAACGCGACACCTATCTCCCCGATCACCGGAGCGGAGTAACCGATCACCGCTGCGTCCCGGACCTCCGGGTGCTCGGCGAGCACCTGTTCGACTTCGACGGGGTGGACGTTGAAGCCGCCCCGAATGTAAAGGTCTCCGGTCCGGCCGGCGAGAACCACGTTGCCTTCTTCGGTCAGCATCCCCAGGTCGCCGGTGACGAAGTAGCCGTCGGAGTCGAATGCGTCGGCGGTGCGCCCGGGGTCGTTCCAGTAGCCGCGCATCACGCAGCCGCCCTTCACGCGAATGCGGCCGATCTCTCCGGTGGGCAACTCGGCGCCGTCCTCGCCGGTGACCCGCACCGTCATCCCGGTCTGGGGGCGGCCGACAGTCCGGAACTGCACCGAGGGCGGATCCGTGGGCTCGGTGCCACAGACGGTGGGAGATTCGGTCATGGCGTATCGAACGACCAGGGGCACGCCGATCAATGCGGCGGTCTTCTCGACCAGTTCGGGAGAGGCGGGCGCGCTCGCGACGACGCCCACACGAAGGTGCGGCAGGGACTCACGGTTCACGCCGGGTTCGTCGAGCAGCTTTGCCCATTGGGTAGGGACTCCACCACCGACCGTGATCCGCTCGTCCCGCAGCACCGCGAACATTTTCGCGGCCGACCACGGAACTGGGGAGATGACGACGGTCGTTCCCCACACCAGTTGGTCCCAGAGTTTCGACATGTAGCCGGCGTGCGGGAACGGTGTCGACGACAGCCGGCGGTCGTAGGGTGCGCTCATGATCCCGGACGCCATCGCGGACGCCGCGAGGTTGTCGGAATCGAACCATGCCCCCTTGGGAAGGCCGGTCGTTCCACTCGTGAAGATGATCGACACAGGGTCGCCGCGAGTGAGAACCGCATCGGGTAGTGCGCCGGCGGCGCCTCCCTCGGCAGCGGTGAGTTCCGAACGCGGCAGGACGGCGATCCCGTCGGGAACTTCGGGCAGGCCCGCATCGAAGTCGCGGATGACGAGGGCCGGCGCGACGCCGAGCAGGATCGAGTCGGTCTCGCGTGGGCCGAGTCGCGGATTCAATCCGGTGGCGACGGCGCCCAGAAACGCTGCGGCGCAATAGCAGACCGCATAGTCGATCCCAGAAGGCAACATCAGTGCGACGACGTCGCCCTTGCGTACCCCGCGTTCCGCCAGATGTGTGGCGAGTCGGCGAGCTCGGCCGATCCACTGCGCGAACCCGATTCGCGTGCCGTCCGGTTCCACATACGCATCACGCTCACCGTGTACCTGCGCCGCCGCCTCGAGCAGCATCCGGGTGTTGGCGAACTCGCCCACGACCGGTGGCCCGGTCACCCCTGTGGGAGCGACCGGACCGCCGACTGCCGCAGACACGGTCACGGTGCTTCTGATCCGAGGAGTACCGTTCCGCTCGAGCAGAACCAACCACCGGTGCCGCTGACGCAGGCGATCTTCGCGTCCTCCACCTGGCGTGGGCCGCATTCTCCGCGCAGCTGCCTGGCCGCCTCGACGATCAGGAACAATCCGCGCTGACCGGGATGGCAGGCGGACAGTCCGCCGCCGTCGGTGTTCGTCGGCAGTTCGCCACCGAGTCGCAGCGTGCCCTTCTCGACGAAGGCGCCGCCCTCACCCTTCTCGCAGAATCCGAGGTCTTCCATCGTGAGCATCAGCATGTAGCTGAAGGCGTCGTAGACCTCGGCGACGTCCACGTCCGAGGGCTTCAACCCCGCACGCTCGAACGCCAGCGGCCCGGTGATCGATGCCGGCCCGACGGTCATGTCGTCCCACTGGCTGGTGAGCATGTGTGACGTGGCCTCGCCGGTGCCCAGTACCCACACCGGTTCGGAACGAAGGTCCTTCACCCGGTCCTCGGCCACGAGAACCGCGGCGGCGCCGCCGTCCGAACGGATGCAGCAGTGCAGTTTTGTGAACGGATCGGCGATCATGGGGCCGGACAGCACGTCGTCGATGGTGATCGGGTCGCGGTAATACGCTTCCTCGTTGTCCTTGGCGTTGAATCTCGCGGACACGGCCACTTCGGCGAGTTGCTCGATCGTCGTGCCGTACTGGTACATGTGCCTGCGGGCCGCCATCGCGTACTTCGACACGAGCGTGTGCCCGTAAGGGGCATCCCACTGCAGTGGTCCGCGCGAGCCCCAGTTGATGTTCGCGGTCCGCAGTCCCTTGCGCAGGTCGGCGCGTGCCGTCGAGCCGTACGTCAGCAGGACCACGTCGGCATGACCGGCCGAGATCGCGTCCGCGGCATGGGCGAGCATGACCTCCCACGAGGCCCCGCCCACCGACGTCGAGTCGATCCAGCGCGGCTTCAGGCCGAGATACTCCCCGACATCGGTGGGCGGCAGCGTGCCCTGCCCGGTGGAGGCGAGTCCGTCCACGTCCTCGGGGCGCAGTCCCGCGTCGGCGAGGGCCCTGCGACTGGCCTGCCCCATCAGTTCGTAGGCGTTTTTGTCGTCGACGCGTCCCACGTCCGACAACGCGACACCGGCGATGGCAACTCTTCGGCTCATTGCGGTGCTCCCTGCTCCAGAAGTTCGGCCAGCACGTCGGCCGGTTCGTCGAATAGGTGGGTCAGTACGTGCGCGCGCTTGAGGTAGAGGTGCGCGTTGTGCTCGTACGTGTAGCCCATCCCGCCGTGGACCTGGATGCTCGAGGCTGCGTTGCCCACGGCTGCTCGGGCGGCGACGGACTTGGCGGCGAGGATCTGGAACAAAGCGTCCTGACGGCCGGACTGCAGGCTCACGGCGGCGAACAGTGTCTGCGACAGCGCCGCGTCGGCGGCCACCGCCATGTCGGCGCAGGCGTGCTTGATCGCCTGGTTCACACCGATCGGGCGTCCGAACTGGACGCGGGTCTTCGCGTGCTCGGTCGACAGCCGCAGCGTCGCCTCGGCGAGTCCGGACAAGCCGGCTGCGGTGAGTACCATGGCGCGCAACCAGATCGAGTCCGTCTCGGCGGGCAGCCAGTGCTGCACACGCCCGCCGGTGACGGTCGACGTCGCGAGCCGGGTTCCCGGATCCATCGACCTGAGGGGAGTGACGTCGGTGAACTCGGACATCTCGACCAGCGCGGCTCCGTGCCGGGCAACGAGCAGCACGTGGCTGACGCCGACGCAGTCCAGGAGATCGAAGGAGCCCTTGAACCCGTCCTGGTCGATCGCGCCGTCTCCTCGCAGTTCGCCGAGTCCCACCACGGCGTCTCCGGACCCGATGCGGTCGGTGAGATCCTGGTCGCCGTGTGCCGCACTGACGCGGGTGGCCAGTGTGGAGGCGAGGAAGGGACCTGTTGCAAGGTGCTCGGCGAGGGCCGCGAACAGGAGTACCTCGTCGTCGAGGGGCCGGCCGGAGCCGCCGTGGCCCTCGTCGAGCCCCAGCGTGAGCAGGCCCAGTTCGGCGCCCTCGGCCCACACGCTCCGATCCACCGACGACTCCGCGCGCGCACGCCGCCTGATGTCCTCGATCGGCATGCGTGTGCTGATGAAATCGACTGCTGCGGCGACCAGTTCGATTTGGTCCTCGGAGGGGAGAAGATTCATGATCTCTGCTTTCTGTCAGCGCGGGAGGCCGAGGATGCGATCCCCGATGATGTTCCGTTGGATTTCGGACGTTCCGCCGCCGATGGACTGAGAGAAGGAATGGAAGTAGTTTCCGACCCAACCGTGGTGGTCCCATCGCGAGGTTCCGCGGAGGGCTTCGGCGCCGACGATGTCCATCGCCAGCGCGGCAACTTCTTTCGCCAGATCGGCGTAGTGGAGCTTCAGCATCGATCCGCGCGGTCCGGGAGTGTCGGATTGCATGTTCTGGCAGATCCCCACGTAGGTCATCGCACGCAGTGACGCGACGGAAGATCGGGCGCGCGCCAGCCGCCGGGAGATCTCGTCGTCGGCGATGGCCGGACGCCGACCGTCCGGTCCGACGTGGTCGCGGGAAAACTCGATCAGGTCCTCGACGACCCCCGCCAGGCGAACCTGGTTGGCGGTGAAGGCGGTTCCGCGCTCGAACGACAACGTCGACATCGCGACACTCCAACCGGAACCGATCTCGCCGACGACATTGCTGACGGGGATCCGGACGTCGTCGTAGAAAACCTCACAGAATTCGGCACCGCCCTCGATGGTCTCGATGGGACGGACGTCGATGCCCGGTGTATGCATGTCACAGATCACCCAGGTGATGCCCTGGTGCTTCGACCCCGCGTTGTCGGTGCGTACCAACAGTTCTTGGTAGTCCGCGCACTTGGCGAAACTGGTCCAGATCTTCTGGCCGGTCACCACCAGATGGTCGCCGTCGATGACGGCCTTGGTCTTGAGGGACGCCAGGTCGGAACCGGCCTCCGGCTCCGAGAAGCCCTGGCACCACACGGCCTCGCCCTGCAGGATCCTCGGCAGGTGGAACGCCTTCTGTTCCTCGGTGGCGCGGGTGATGAGGGTGGGGCCGGCGTGGTTGAGACCGACGAAGCTCGCATCGATTCCGGGCAGTCCCTGGGCCGCGTACTCCTCGTACCAGATCAACTGCTGGAGCAGGGTCAGACCGCCGCCCCCGTACTCTTTCGGCCAGGCGATTCCGGCCCATCCGCCTTCCCACTGGGTCTTCTGCCAGGCCATGTCGTATTCGCGAATACCGGCGTCGTCCCGCGGGCGCGGGTCGCGGGGCTTGTTCTCGACCAGCCACGTACGTACCTGGTCGCGGAACTCCACCTGCTCCCGTGTGAAGTCCAAATCCATAGGAGACCTTCCATAGCGGCGGATCGCGAAGATCCGCACTCGACCACTCGAGTATAAGTGACAATAGTGTCAGATTAAAGAGGTTCAGGCCGTTTGATCAGAATTGGCCGAATACCGTCTGGCCAGTGCCTCACTGCCCCGGGCAAGGACGGTCACGTCGGCGCCGACGAGGACGAAGCGAGCACCGGCGGCCATGTACCGCCGCGCGATGGTCTCATTGAAGGCATTGACACCGGCAGCCTTGCCGGAAGACGCGATGACGGAAATTGCCTTCTCGATCACTTCGACGACCTCGGGGCTCTCCGGCTTTCCCAGGTAGCCCATCGAGGCCGCGAGATCGGCGGGCCCGATGAAGACGGCATCGATTCCGTCGACGGCAAGAATCTCCTCCAGGCAGTCCAGCCCCTCCATCGACTCGACCTGAACGGTCAGGGTAAGGCCCTCGTCTGCTGTAGGCAGGTAGTCAGAAATTCGGTTCCATCGTGATGCGCGGGCAAGGGCGCTACCTACGCCGCGGATGCCCAGCGGGGGATAGCGGGTAGCCGCGACGAGTGCGCGTGCATCCTCCGCCGATTCCACCATCGGGATGATGAGATTGGTTGCCCCGATATCGAGAAGTTGCTTGATCGCCACGGGGTCGCCGGACGCGGGACGAACGAGAACCTCGACCGGGTACGCCGCCAGCGTCTGCAACTGCGCGAGTGTCGAACGAATGTCGTTGGGGACGTGCTCCTGATCGAGCATGAGCCAGTCGAGCCCTGCACCGGCGCAGATCTCGGCGCTGTACGCGTTGCCGGACGCGATCCACATGCCGATCCGGGGGCGGTCGTCGCGGAGGAGTTCCGCCCATCGATTGCCCATCACCCGGCGTCCTTGGCGAAGGCACACGAGACCGTACCCAGAGGTCCGTAGTCGGCGACGAACGTGTCGCCGGGGTCGGCGAAGATCGGCGTGGTGAACGAGCCCGCCAGAATCACTTCGCCCGCACGCAGGGGCACACCGTGCGGTGCGAGACGGTTCGCGAGCCAGGCCACGCCGTTACCCGGGTGGTTGAGTACCGCGGCTGCGACGCCCGACTCCTCGATGGAGCCGTTGCGCAGCAGCAGCGCACTCACCCATCTCAGGTCGACGTCCATCGGTTTGACGACGCGCCCACCGAGAACGAGGCCCGCATCGGCTGCATTGTCGGCGATTGTGTCGACGATGGTGCGGAGATGGCCGGTCTCCGGATCGCTCATCTGTACTCGTGCGTCGAGGATCTCGAGAGCGGGGGTGACGTACTCGCTCGCGCTCAGGACGTCGTACAACGTCACCCCGGGGCCCTTCAGGTCCTCGCCGAGAATGAAGGCGAGTTCCACCTCGACGCGGGGCCGGATGAATCGCCCGGCCGGCACGGTCCCGCCGTCGTCGAAGAACATGTCGTCGAAGAGCGCGCCGTAGTCGGGTTCGCTGATCGATACGGCGCGCTGCATGACCTTGGACGTGAGTCCGATCTTGCGGCCTTTGACGCTGCGTCCGTCGGCCACCTTCAGGTCGACGAGCGCCCGCTGAACCGCGTACGCGTCGTCGATCGTCATGTCCGGATACTGCAGCGAGAGTTGGCGAATGGGGATCCGAGTCTTTTCCGCTTCGTAGAGGCGGCGCGCCGTGTCGGCGATCGCCTCCGGGTTCAGTGTGCCGGAATCAGGCATGATCATCGATCACTTGCCCAGGAAGGCCAGAGCGGCCGGATTGAAACTCGCGGGATCCTCGAAGTGCGGCCAGTGGCGTACCTCGGGCATCTCGAAGACCTCGGAGTCGGGAATCAGCCTGGCGACGGTGCGCGCGGTGTTCTGGTACTCGCCGTGGTCCTGTCCGGACGCGACGATCATGGTCGGTGCCGTGATGGTCTTCCACTTCTCCTCGGGGATCAGGTTGCGGTCGCGGGCGGCGGCGTCCTGCAGGATAAGTAGGTGGTCGATCGTCTCGCGGGTGTCGTCGCGGCGATAGATGGCCTGACGCAGGGCGACGAGGTCGGGTAGACGGTTGTCCTCGTCGGCGATGAGGTGCTCGAAGACCTTGTGGATCGACTCCCACGTGGGGTTCTCGACCGCGGCGGTGCGCTCGGCACGGATCCGGGCCATGTTGGACGCCGTGGCGATCAGCCCCGCCGGCGACATCAGGATCAGTTTGTGAACGCGGTCGGGATGCTGCACGGCAACAGCAGCGGAGACCCATGCCCCAAGTGACATGCCGATGAAGTGCGCCTTCGACATTCCGAAGTGGTCCATCACGGCCAGCATCTGCCGCACGTAAACCGCAATTTCGTAGTCGTGATCGGGCTTCTCGGAGAAGCCGTTGCCCACCATATCGATGGCGACGCAGTGGTACTGCTCGCTCAGTGCGGCGAGATTCGGGGCGAACGTCTCCCAGTGGCCGCCGGTTCCGTGGAGCAGGATCGCATGCGGCTTGTCGGGAGAGCCTGCCTCGGCGAACCGTGTCCGCACGCCGTCGACATCCACGAATCCTTGACGGAAGTCGAGCTCGCGAAGGAAGCCCCAGATGCTGCGGTAGTTGTCGGTGGCGACGGCCGGGACGGTCATCGTTGTCTCGCTCATGTACAGGCCTTCCTGGATTCGACGGCGGCGCCGCGGCCGGACATCGATCTGACGGTTGTGTCTTATTTTGATCCTAGTATGCACAGTGTGCACGTTTAGGTTTGTGGAATTCAATAGGGTTGAACTGGGAAATCCTGAAGATCCTGGATCGCAGACCTCGATTTCCGGGCATTGTTTCTGACACCCACATACGATATGACTATGAGGGGTGTTCAGTCGATTGGGCAAGCCTCCCTGGACGCGAAGTGCACACCGGACCGCCTGCGATGTCCGTCGCGGGCGGGTCACGAGAAGAGCTGAGGGCAATGTCGGTACATGAGGAGACCCGCGCAGTCGAGCGACGGGAGCTGGCACAGCTGGCCAACGAGTTCGCCGTGGTCCGCGTGTCGCTGGACACGAGCGGTAACGGTCCCAGATTGCTGGTCGAGGACGCCGAGACAGGAGATCACATCTTCCTCTCGCCGCTCGAACTCGCGAGCCTGTGTCTCGCGACCCCCGAGGACCGTGAGGAATGGATGCGCGTCGGCAACTACCGCGACGAGCACCGCGACCGCTCACTGGGTCCGGTGGGGACGGTTCGCCCCCTCACCAGGGACGTGTCGTGACGGTCGACCTGGTCGGTCTCGGCATGACCACGATGTCGCTGAGGCCTGGTGACACCCCACTGCAACTCGCCTGCCAGGCGACCCGGGCTGCTCTGGCCGACGCCGGAATCACACACGCGGACGTCGACGGACTTCTCGTCGGGTCCTCACAGGGTGTACGGCCCGACCGCCTCGGGGTGACGTTCGCGGCACAGGGCGGATTCTCGGACCTTCGACTTCTCGAACACATCGAGATCAAAGGCGCCACCACGATCGCGATGATCCAGCGAGCACAGGCTGCCATCGACGCCGGCGCGGCCGGGACCGTCGTCTGCGTCTTCGCCGACGCCCCGCTGGTAGAAGGCAAGGGGGCGGGATCGACGTACGCCCACAGCGGGGGCAACACCGGGACGCGGGGTCTCGAGCGGGCTTCGGGACTGCTGGGGTCGGTGCCCACCTACGCATTGCTCACCCAGAGATGGATGCACCTCACCGGGGGCACGGCCGCCGACCTGTGTGCCGTCGCCACGACCACCCGCAGCTGGGCCTTGGGAAATCCCGACGCCGTGGTCACGAAGCCGCTGGACGACGAGGGGTACCTGGCCAGCCCGATGATCGCCGATCCACTGCGCCGCCTCGACTGCGCACGGCCTGTGAACGGTGCCGTAGCGGTGGTCGTCACCGGTGACACCGGGATCGGCAACGACATCCGGCTCACCGTCCGCGGGACGGGGCGGGACCACCCGGTCCGGCATCGCCGGGCCGGGGGAGAGTCGTGGTTCGGCGGGGGCGCGCGTGCAGTGGACGACGCGCTCGGTCAGGCGGGAATGTCCCGGACGGACCTGGACGTCGCGCAGCTCTACGACCCGTTCTCGGTCGTCACACTCCTCCTTCTGGGGGAGTACGGGCTCACCGGCGGAACGCCGGCGGGCGAGTTCGTACGAGGCGGCGGAACGAGCCGGGGTGGCGCACTTCCTACCAACACCGGCGGCGGTCAGCTGTCCGGCTTCTACCTTCAGGGCATGACGCCCCTCGCGGAGGCGATGATCCAACTGCGCGGCGAGGGAGGTGAGCGCCAGGTGCCCGGCGCTCGCACCGCCCTCGTCGGTGGAATCGGTGGCCGGGTCGATCACCACGCCGCCATGATCCTGGAGAGAGCGGCATGACCACGACGACGTATGACACCGACTGGCTGCTCCACCCCGGTCTCGAGCCGGATGTGGCTGCCGACTCTCTCGCACCCCTCTACGAGGCGAGCGCCCGCGGCGAACTCGCCCTGCCCTTCTGCACCCGCTGCGGAATACCCCTCGGCCTCGAGCAGTACGTCTGTGACGGTTGCGGGTCGAGCGACAGCGACTGGAGAGTGGTCGAACCGACCGGAGTCGTACATTCCGCCACGACGATGCACCGCTTCGAGCCGGGACTGGTGCGGACGGCCGAGCCCTACGCGATCCTCGACGTCGAGCTGTCCGCGGGGCACCGGTTGATCATGACCACGCTCCACCCGACGGCTCACCCGCCCCGTGTCGGCGACGCCGTCGAGGTCGACTTCCGGCGACTGGGCAACGTATGGATTCCCGCTGCGTGCAACACCGAGACATCAAGTGAAACAACAAGTTCGGCTGAGCCGACCGCCCGGACCACAGCCCCAATCGAGACGGAGGCCCACTCATGACCACCATGGAATCGACGCCGACCACGGCGCCCGACGACTTCGACGTCGCGCGCATCGTGCAGAACGATCGCGTGCACGGTTCGGTCTATACCTCGCCCGAGATCTTCCAACGCGAGATGGACACCATCTTCCGGAAAGGGTGGGTCTACGTAGCGCACGAGAGCGAGGTCAGCGAGCCGGGCGACTACCTCACCCGCCGTATCGGCCACGACCCGGTGGTCGTGGTCCACGGCAAGGACGGCACGATCCGGGTCCTGCTCAACCGCTGTTCGCACCGCGCCAACAAGCTGTGCAACGCGGAGATGGGCAACGCCAACTCCTTCCGATGCCCGTACCACGGCTGGACTTTCAGCAACGACGGATCGCTCACCGCTGTTCCGATGCGGAACGGCTACGGCGAGGCCTTCCAAAAGGTGCGCTCGGAACTGGGCATGGCCGAGGCCCCGCGCGTGGACAGTTACGGCGGCTTCCTCTTCGCGTCCCTCACTGCCGACGGTATCTCACTGCAGGAACATCTCGGCAACGCGACGAAAGCGATCGACCGACTGCTCAACCTGTCACCGACGGGCACCATCGACCTCCGGTCGAACTGGATGAAGCACCTCCACCACGCGAACTGGAAGATGGTGGTGGAGAACAACGTCGATGGCTATCACGCGCTGTTCACCCACGCATCGGTCTACGACGCCATCCGGCCCGCCAAGGTGTCGCACATTCCGTCGAAGGTCGATGTCGTGGTCCGCGACATGGGCGGCGGGCACTCGGAGATCGACTACTCGGCGGAGTACCGCAAGTTGGACGAGGAATTCGTCTGGTACGGACGCACACCCCGCGAGAAGCTGCCCGAGTACGTCGCGGCGCTGGAGGCGGCACACGGTCCCGAGAAGACGCACGACTCACTCGTGGTGGGCCCGCCGCACACCCTGATCTGGCCCAACCTGTTCCTCGCCGAAATGAACATCATGTACGTCGAACCGATCGGTCCCGACGAGACGGTGGCCTACACCACGGCAGCGCTGTTCCCCGGGCAGGACCGCATGAACGAGCGGATGCTGCGCCGCTCGGAGGGCGCGATGGGCCCGGCCGGATTCCTGATCGCCGACGACGGTGAGATCGGAATGCGCAATCAGGCAGGCCTCGCCGCCCGGGACCCCGAGTGGCTGAGACTGTCCCGCGGTCTGGAGACCGATGCGCAGGACGAAACCGGAATCGTCAACAGCGACAAAAGCGCCGAGACCCCGCAACGCGGTTTCTACCGCCAGTGGGCGAGCGTCGTCGGACAGGAGATCTGAGCATGACCACCGTGGAGAATTCGGCGGCCCCCGCCCTGCAGAGTGCACCCCTCCCGCTGCCCGCGCCCGACGCCGACATCGTGGCCTTCCTCAACCTCGAGGCGCGCCTCGCGGACGAGGCCCGGTACTCCGAGTGGGAGCTCCTGTGGGACAACGACGCGCTGTACTGGGTCCCCATGCATCCCGACGACGACCCGAAGACCCGGTTGTCGTACATCTACGACAACCGGCGTCGCATCAAGAGCCGGGTGGCTCAGCTCAATACCGGAAACCGGCATTCGCAGACCCCGCCGTCGGTGATGCGCCGACTGCTCAGCAACTCCGAGGTGCTGGACACCGACGAGGACACCGTGACCGTGGGATCTAACTTCGCGCTCTTCGAGTACCGCTACTCCCAGCGGGTCTGGGCCGGCCGGGTGATCCACCGTGTCCGCCGCACACCCGGCGGACTGAAGCTGGCCGGGAAGACGGTCCACCTCATCAGCGCGGGCGGCCCCGTGGACACACTCGCTTTCCTCATCTGACCGAAAACGCACCCCACCATCGAAGGCGCCGCCTTCCAGAATCAAATTTGCGAGGAACAGTGCTAGTAGGCGACATCCCACGGAACAACGCACGGCGATACCCGAACAAGCCCGCCGTCGTCGAGGGCGATCGAACCCATACGTGGACGACGGTCGACGAACGGGCCCGGCGGTTGGCGAACCATCTCCTCGACCAGGGTCTGGCGAAGGGTGACCGGGTCCTCGTCATCGCCCGCAACTGCATCGAATGGCCGGAGATCACCTACGCCCTCGCCAAGTCCGGACTCGTCGCGGTTCCGGTGAACATCCGCCTTGCTCCCGACGAACTCGCGCACGTCCGCGACGACTCGGGGGCTCGCGGCGCGATCGTCCACACGGACCAGGTGGAGCGGTTCGGCGCGGAACTGAACGATCTGGCCCCGGTTCTCGAGATCGGGGGCAGCGTCGTCGGTGCCGACTACGAGACGGCATTGCGCGGTGCGCGATCCACCGAGCCGACTCCGGCGGATCTCACTCCGGACGACATCCAGTTCATTCTCTACACGAGCGGAACGACAGGACGCTCGAAAGGGGTTGTGAACACGCACCGCGGGATGCTCGCCCAGGTCGTGGACACCACTCTCGTCACCGAAGGCGATCGTTCGGACGTCTTCCTCGCCACCACCCCCTTCTTCACCGCAGGCGGGATGGTGCGCACCCTGTCCTGGACCTATCTGGGTCAGACCATGGTGATCCACCGTCGGTTCGACCCTCAGGCCGTCATCGACGAGATCGAGCGCAGTGGAGTCACGTTCACCACCTTCATCCCCACGATGCTTCAGCGGACCCTGCGGATCCTGGAGGAGGGACCGGCACGGGACATGTCCAGCCTGCGCCGAATCAGCTACGGTTCGGCGCCCGTCCCTCCGGGGTTGGCGAAGAAGGCTATGGACATGCTCGGCTGCGACATGCAGCAGCGATACGGGCTGACCGAATGCGGTGGGCAGGCGACGATCCTGACGCCCCAGGACCACCGGGACATGGTGGCGGGCAAGACCTCGATCCTCACCTCGTGTGGTCAGGAGACACCGATGTGTTCCATCCGCATCGTGGACGCCGACGGCAACGAACTCCCTGCAGGTGAGATCGGCGAGATCGTGATCGAGAGCGAAGCGAACGCGGTCGGGTACTGGAACCGCCCGGAGCAGACGGCCGAGGCGTTCCGCTCCACCGGTCTCTGGTCCGGCGATCTCGGTTACCTCGACGAGGAGCGATACCTGCACATCACCGGGCGCAAGACCGACATGATCATCTCGGGCGGATTCAACGTGTACCCGGCGGAGATCGAGCGGGTCATCGGGCACCACACACAGGTCGAGATGGTGGCCGTGGTGGGAATTCCCGATCCGGAGTGGGGCGAGACACCGGTCGCGGTGATCGTCCCGCGCGGTGACGTGGACGAGGACGCCCTCACGGCCGAGCTGACGGCGTTGTGCCGGGCGGAGCTGGCCGGGTACAAGCAGCCCAGGCGCTTCGTCTACCGCGGCGACTTCCCCCTCGGCCCCGCAGGCAAGATCCTCAAGCGCGTCATCGCCGACGACCTCCGGGTCTCGGCGGAGTAGGGAGGACGGGCATGGTCAGCGCCCAGAGCGTGGTCGACGCGAGCCGAGTACAGGTGGAATCGATCTGGGAGACGCTGGCGGCGAGAGCCGCCATCACCCCGTCCGCCGAGTTCGCGGTCGACGAAACGCGGCGTTCCTTCTCCTTCGACGCATTCCGGCGGTTGGCGGAAGGAATCGCGGCGACGCTCTACACGAGAGGGATTCGAGCCGGTGACGTGGTGTCCTGGCAACTGCCGAACACGGTCGAGACCATGGCTCTGGCCATGGCCCTGTCCCGGCTCGGCGCGGTGCAGAACCCACTCGTCACGATGTTGCGTGACCCGGAGATCGCGTTCATCAGCGAGCAGGTCGGTTCGCGCCTCCTGATCGTGCCCCGGATGTTCCGCGGATACGACTACGCGGACATGGCGGCGCGGGTCGCGGCCGGAAGTGCCCGCGGCCTGGAGGTACTCGTCGTCGACGGGGACTGGGAACTCGGCGACCCGGCGGTCCTACCACCACCGGCGCATCCCGCGGGCCCGGACGACGTGTCGTGGATCTTCTTCACCTCCGGTACCACCGCAGCTCCCAAGGGCGTCAAGCACACCGACGGCGGACTCCTCGCGGCAGCGGCGACTTTCGTCACCAACGTCCGGGCCCGTCCGGAGGATCGCTGCGCCGCACTGGCACCGGTCGCCCACATCGGGGGCATCGCGCACCTGCTGCACGCGGTGATCGTCGGACACGCCCTCATCGTGAGCGCGACCTTCGTCCCCGAGGAGACGACGAATCTTCTGATCGAGCAGAACGTCACCCTGGTGGGTTCCGGTCTTCCGTTCACCAACGAGTACCTTCGCCTCTCCCGTGAACGGGGTGCGGTGCCGCTGTTTCCCCACGCCCGGGCCACCCTCGCGGGTGGATCACCGCGACCCCGTGCGCAGCACGCCGCGGCGAAGACCGCCCTCGGCGGGGTCGGCGTCATCTCGGGCTACGGAATGACCGAATGCCCCTACATCACCTGGGGTACCCCGGACGACACGGACGAGCAGCACGCGGTCTTCGAAGGCTTCCCCGCGGGTGGGGGTGCGGTCCGGATCGTTCGCACCGACGAAACCGACGCGGCGCCCGGTGAGATCGGGGAAATCCGGGTGCGCGGACCGCAGCTGTTCAAAGGCTACGTGGACAGCGCACTTGACGAGGGAACGCTCGACCGCAACGGATTCTTCCGCACCGGCGACCTGGGCTATGTGGACGCCGACGGTTGTCTGGCGGTCACCGGCCGCATCAAGGACATCATCGTCCGGAAGATGGAGAACATCTCGGCGCGTGAAGTCGAGGAAGCCGTCGTCGGCCATCCGGCCGTCGCGGACGTCGCGGTGATCGGGATACCGGACCCGAACAGCGGCGAACGGGTCTGTGCCGTGGTGGTACCGGCGAATCCCGGCCAACCGCCGACACTGGAGGACCTGCGGGACTTCCTGCACGCGGTCGGTCTGAACATCCGTAAGTACCCGGAGCAGGTCGAGGTGCTCGACGTGCTGCCACGCAACGCGATGGGAAAGATCGTCAAACCCGAACTACGGAAGCTGTTTGCCTCCGAAGACAGCACGCAACCGACGCCTTCGGGACATACACGAGTGGAGCCGAACATGCTCGAAACCGTATTCGACACCATCGAATTCGAGGTCGCGAACCATATCGCCATCATCACCCTGAACCGCCCGGACCAATTGAACTGCTTCAACGAGGCCATGACCCGGGAGGTGGCCGCGGTGTGGGCACGGGTGCGGGACGACGACGACATCCATGTCGCCGTGGTGCGCGCGAAAGGGGAGCGGGCCTTCTGCACCGGAGTCGATGTCAGTGCCGCACCCTGGTGGACCCACCTGAACCAGTGGAACCAGGAAGACCCCGGAGTGCTGCTGGGCCCCCGGCAGCACAAGGTGTGGAAGCCGGTCGTCTGCGCGGTGAACGGCATGGCCGCCGGCGGCGCGATGTATTTCGTCAACGAGTCCGACATCGTGATCTGCTCGGAGGACGCGACCTTCTTCGACCCACATGCTAACGGCGGCAGGGTCTCCGCCCTCGAGCCGATCGGCATGCTGGCGCGCGGAATCCCGTTCGGGGAGGTCATGCGGTGGGCGCTGCTCGGCAGCGACGAACGCATCACGGCGCATACCGCACTGCGGGCCGGAATCGTCACCGAGGTGACCGCACCCGGGCAGTTGTGGGATCGCGCCCACGAACTCGCGACCGAGATCGCGGGACGGCGCCCCGAGGCCATCCAAGGAACCGTTCGCGCCATCTGGGAATCCCTCGACATGATGCCGTCGATGGCACTGCGCAACGGACTGTCCTACACCCAGATCGGAAACAACGGCAGGGACGACGTCGACTCCCGCACCAACAAGCGCAAGCCGCGATTCCGCTGAACCTGCCCCACCGAACAAGGAGTGTGCTGTGAGCAGCAGCGTCGTTACAGAACAAGTGATCCGGTTTCCGCTGCTGATCGGCGGCGCCGAGGTGGAAGCCGAATCGGGCAAGACGTACGACAGTCTCGACCCGTTCACCGGAAGGCCCTGGGCCACGGTCCCCGACGGTGGCGCGTCCGACGTCGACCGTGCGGTTCGTGCCGCGAGGGAGGCACTGAACGGTCCGTGGGGCCGGATGACCGCGACGGCCCGCGGCAAGCTCATCTGGAAGCTCGGCGACGTCATTGCCCGTGAGGCGGACAACCTCGCCGAACTCGAGGTCCGCGACGGCGGAAAGCTGTTGCGGGAGATGGCCGGACAGATGAAGGGTCTGCCCGAGTACTACTACTATTACGCCGGCATGGCCGACAAGCTCGAGGGTGGTGTCATTCCGACGGACAAGCCCAACTACCTCGTGTACACGAAACACGAGCCGGTCGGTGTCGTCGGGGCGATCACCCCGTGGAACTCGCCCCTGCTGCTGCTCACCTGGAAGCTTGCCGCGGGACTGGCGGCGGGGTGCACGTTCGTCGTCAAGCCGAGTGACCACACACCCGCGTCGACGCTCGCCTTCGCGCGGCTGTTCGAGGAAGCGGGCTTCCCGCCCGGGGTCATCAACGTGGTCACCGGATGGGGTCCCGAGACGGGCGCCGCTCTCGCGTCGCATCCCGGGGTCGACAAGGTGGCCTTCACCGGTTCCACCGGTACGGGCATCAAAGTCGGTCAGGCCGCCCTGGAGAACATGACCCGGTTCACGCTCGAGCTCGGCGGCAAGTCGGCTCAGGTCGTGTTCCCCGACGCCGACCTCGACGCCGCTGCCAACGGGGTGATCTCGGGGATCTTCGCCGCGACGGGACAGACCTGCCTCGCCGGGTCGCGCCTGCTCGTGCACGAGAGTGTCGCCGAGGAACTGGTGTCGAAGATCGTCGCCCGGGCATCGACGATCGTCCTCGGGGACCCCCGGGATCCGGCCACCGAGATGGGGCCGGTCTCCAACGAGCCGCAGTTCCGGAAGGTGCTGTCGCACTTCGAGTCGGCGCGCGAGCAGGGAGCGACCATTGCCTACGGTGCAGAAGCAGTGGAGGAACTCGGCGGCTACTTCGTCAAGCCCACCGTCCTGACCGATGTCACACCGGACATGCGCGCTGTGGCCGAGGAAGTGTTCGGACCCGTCCTGGTCGTCTCCACGTTCACCGACGAGGACGAGGCAGTCGCGGCTGCGAACGGCACGGAGTTCGGTCTCGCGGGTTCGGTGTGGACCAAGGACGTTCACCGGGCGCATCGGGTGGCAGGCAAGCTGCGTGCCGGCACGATCTGGATCAACGCGTATCGTGCCGTCTCCCCGAGCGTGCCCTTCGGCGGCATGGGGGCCAGCGGCATCGGCCGCGAGAACGGTATCGACGCCGTCAAGGACTTCACCGAAACCAAGGCGGTGTGGGTCGAGCTGACCGGCGACACCCGTGACCCCTTCACGCTCGGCTGACCCCGCGCATCCCACTATCGAAGGACTGGACAGTGTCAGAATCAGGAAAGATCGAAGCCGTCATCGTCGCCGGTGCCCGTACGCCCATCGGTACGGCGTTCAAGGGCACTCTGCGCGACACCACCGCCATGGAACTCGCCCGTGTCGTACTCGAAGAAGTGCAGAAGCGCTCCGGGCTCGAGGTTTCGCAGATCGACGACATCATCCTCGCCGAGTCCAACTACGGCGGCGGTGACATCGCCCGCCACGCGGCGGTGGTCGCCGGGATGCTCCAGGTGCCCGGACAGGCCGTCAACCGGCACTGCGCAGGCAGCCTCACCGCGATCGGCAACGCCGCCGCTTCCGTGATCGCGGGAGCGGAGCGCGCGGTCATCGCGGGTGGCGCCCAGTCGACCTCCACCGGCCCGCTGCAGAAGTTCCGCACTCCCGGGACCGTCGACGAGTTCACCGACAAGTGGATGCCGCCGACACACCCGGACTCCGCCGAGGCACCCAACATGGACATGTCCATCACGGTGGGGTGGAACACGGCACGTGAGGCCGGCATCACGCGCGAGGAAATGGATGCGTGGGCTCTCAGATCACACGAACGCGCTTTCGCTGCAATCGATTCCGGTGCATTCGCGGACGAGATCGTCCCGGTGCAGGTGCTGCAGTCGGACGGCTCGGTGATCGAATTCTCCACCGACGAGCATCCGCGCCGCGGTTCTACCGCGGAGAAGCTGGCGAGGCTGAAGGTTCTCCACCCCGAGATCGAGGACTTCTCCATCACCGCGGGTAACGCCAGCGGCATCAACGATGCCGCCGCTGCGGTGGCGATCGTCGGCAGCGACCTCGTGGCCGAGGCCGGACTGACACCCCTCGCCATCGTCAAGTCCTGGGCGGCGACGGCAGTGGACCCGGCGCGCACCGGACTTGCGGTGCTGGACGTGATCCCCAAGGTGCTGGACCGGGCCGGAATCTCGATCGCCGACGTGGGCCTGTGGGAGATCAACGAGGCGTTCGCGTCGGTTCCCGTTGCGGCGTGCAAAAAGCTCGGGATCGACGAATCGATAGTGAACACCGCCGGTAGCGGATGCAGCCTGGGTCACCCGGTGGCCGCCTCGGGCGCCCGGATGGTCGTCACGCTCATGAACGAGCTGCGTCGACGGGGTGGCGGTTTCGGCGTCGCGGCGATGTGTGCCGGTGGCGGTCAGGCCGGCGCAGTGGTGATCGAAGTTCCGGCCTCGAAAGACTAGAAATGAACACAACTGTCAGATAAAGTGAGGGAACGGCAGCCCGGGCGGGTGGGTACCTCGAATCCTCGCCCGGGCCGCCGAGACAAAACTCCCGGTGTGGCCCCAAGTGCGGCGCAGCCCACAAGGAAAGGCGGTTCGGATGGAGCTCGATGTAGAGCCTATGGACGTTCCGGAAACGCTGAGCATTCAGGGGGCCGGACTTCAGCTCTCGGCAGACCGGTGGAAAAGGTTCGGCACCAGCAACGAACCCGCTGGTGTCGTCCTCCTGCTGCACGGCGGCGGACAGACCAGGCACTCGTGGCGCCGAACCGGTGAACGCCTGGCGGCGGCCGGCTGGACCGCGTACGCGGTCGACCTCCGCGGCCACGGTGACAGTGAGTGGGACGAGTCCGGTAACTACGGTATGTCGATCATGACCGAAGACGTCCGTTTGATTGTCCATCATGTCAGAAATGAGCACGGTGACCTTCCGGTCGCTCTGGTCGGCGCCTCTCTCGGCGGCAAGGTGTCGTTGATCGCGATCGGTGAGGATCCCGAGCTCGCGCAGGCACTCGTGCTCGTCGACATTGCAGTGCGTGTCGAGGTCGCGGGCGGGCAGCGCGTCCGGCAGTTCATGACGAGCGCCCCCGACGGCTTCGCCTCCCTCGAGGAAGCCTCCGAGGTGATCTCCGCATATAACCCACGCCGCCGCCACTCCGGCAACCTCGAAGGCCTGAAGAAGAATCTCAGGCTGCGCGACGGTCGATGGCACTGGCACTGGGATCCCCGTGTGATGTTCAACGACGATGCGAGTACGCATCCTGATACGCCGGTCAGCGCAGTCATCTACGAACGTTCGCGCCGGGCGGCACGCAACATCACCTGTCCGGTCCTGCTGGTACGCGGCAAGGAATCCGACGTCGTATCCGACGAGGGCGTCGCCGAGATGCGCGAACTGATACCGCACGCTCAGGTCGTCGACGTCAGAGATGCCGGCCACATGGTGGCGGGCGACGACAACGACATCTTCACCGCGAGCTTGCTCGGGTACCTCGACCAGGCGATTCGGGCTCACGCCCAGGAGTCGTCGAAGGGAAGTCAGTAGCAGATGGAATCCACCACTCAGGCGGCGACCGGACCGGTCACCAAACTCGAACAGGTCGTCATCCGTATCGCCGGTGACTCCGGCGACGGCATGCAGTTGGCCGGTGATCAATTTACCGCGGAGGCAGCCGCTTTCGGCAACGACCTCGCGGCGCAGCCGAACTTTCCCGCCGAGATCCGGGCGCCACAGGGAACGCTGCCCGGCGTGTCGAGCTTCCAGATCCAGATCGCCGAGTACGACATTCTCACGGCGGGTGACCGCCCGGATGTCCTCGTCGCGATGAACCCGGCCGCACTGAAGGCGAACATCGGCGATCTGCCTCGCGGCGGCACGCTGATCGTGAACAGCGACGAGTTCACCAAGCGGAATCTGTCGAAGGTCGGGTACGACGGCAACCCTCTCGAGACCGCCGAGTTCGAGGACTACCAGGTCCACGAGATCGCCATGGCCACAATCACACTGGGTGCGGTGGAATCTGTCGGGCTGGGCAAGAAGGACGCCGAGCGGTCGAAGAACATGTTCGCACTCGGGGTGCTGTCCTGGATGTACGGCCGGCCTCTCGCCGCCATCGAGGAGTTCCTGGGCAGCAAGTTCGTAAAGAAACCGGACATCGCGAAGGCCAACGTCCTGGCCCTGCGTGCAGGGTGGAACTACGGCGAGACGACAGAGTCGTTCGCCACGAGCTTCGAGGTGGCGCCGGCGACCCTGCCCGCGGGAACGTACCGGCAGGTCACGGGCAACACCGCCCTGGCCTACGGGTTGCTGGCGGCGGGCCGGACGTCCGGGATGGACGTCTTCCTCGGCACCTACCCGATTACGCCTGCCTCGGACATTCTGCACGAGCTCAGCAAGCACAAGCACTTCGGCGTCGTCACCTTCCAGGCAGAGGACGAGATCTCCGGAATCGGAGCGGCGCTCGGCGCGTCCTACGGCGGTGCCCTGGGTGTGACGAGCACGTCGGGTCCCGGACTCGCCCTCAAGTCCGAGGCGATCGGGCTGGGCGTGATGACGGAACTGCCGTTGGTCATCGTCGACGTGCAGCGAGGTGGGCCCTCGACCGGGCTGCCGACGAAGACCGAACAGTCCGACCTGCTGCAGGCCCTGTACGGCCGCAACGGGGAATCCCCGGTCGCGGTGATCGCGCCGCAGTCGCCCGCCGACTGCTTCGATGCCGCCCTCGAGGCCGCGCGCATCGCCGTCACCTACCGCACTCCCGTTCTCGTGCTGTCCGACGGTGCCATCGCGAACGGCTCGGAACCGTGGAGTATCCCGGACGTCGGCGCGCTACCCCCGATCGACCCGGCGTTCGCCGCCGCCGGGCAGGGAGGTGGTGCCGAGGGCGGCTACCTGCCCTACGCCCGTGACCCGCAGACGCTCGCCCGCGACTGGGCTGTACCCGGTAGCGCAGGTTTCGAGCACCGGATCGGTGGACTCGAGAAGGAGAACGGCAGCGGCGACATCTCGTACACCGACGTCAACCACGAACTGATGACCCGGATTCGGGCCGCGAAGATCGCCGGCATCGAGGTTCCCGATCTGATCGTGGACGATCCCGACGGTGACGCCGACGTGCTGGTGATCGGCTGGGGTTCGTCCTATGGCCCGATCGGTGAAGCTGTCCGGCGAATGCGCCGTGGTGGCAACAAGATCGCTCGTGCGCACCTGCGGCACCTGAATCCGATGCCGGCGAATCTCGGCGACGTGTTGACCGGATACCGGCGCGTGCTGGTGCCCGAAATGAACCTGGGCCAACTGTCGATGCTGCTCAGTGCTCGGTTCGATGCCGACATCCAGCCCGTCACCAAGGTGTCGGGCATGGCGTTCCGGGCCGACGAGTTGCACGAGGCATTCCTCGAAGAGTTCGGCGGCACGCTCGCCGGCTCCGAATCCGCCAAGACCCCGGCCGCCCTCGCTGCCGTCGTCACACGCTAGCGCCGCGACCCACAGTTTCTCGATTGGAGTTCCCATGACCAGTGTCATCCCGTCCGATCTTCGTGGAATCGAACTAGGGCTCAGTGCCCTCGACACCGTCCCGAAGTCGGATGTGCCGATGAAGGCCAAGGACTTCGCGTCCACCCAGGAGGTGCGCTGGTGCCCCGGTTGTGGTGACTATGTGATCCTGGCAACCGTCAAGAGCATGCTTCCGCAGCTGGGCCTCAAGCGGGAGAACATCGCGTTCATCTCCGGTATCGGCTGTTCCTCACGGTTCCCGTACTACCTGGAAACGTACGGTGTGCACTCCATCCACGGCCGGGCACCGACCCTCGCGACCGGCCTGTCGGTCACCCGGCCCGACCTGTCGATCTGGGTGGTCACCGGTGACGGCGACGCCATGTCGATCGGCGGAAACCATCTGATCCACGCTCTCCGCCGCAACGTGAACATGCGGGTCCTGATGTTCAACAACAGGATCTACGGCCTCACCAAGGGGCAGTACTCGCCGACCTCGGAGGTCGGCAAGGTCACCAAGTCCACGCCGATGGGATCGGTGGACGCACCGTTCAACACCATGTCCCTCACCGTGGGCGCCGAGGCCACGTTCGTTGCCAGGGCCCTCGATTCGGACCGTGCAGGGCTGACCGAGGTGCTGATGGCTGCGGCCCGCCACCGCGGGACGGCGTTCGTCGAGATCCTGCAGGACTGCCCCATCTTCAACGACGGATCCTTCGACGCCCTCCGCAAGGAGGAGGCGGCGAAGCGACTGATCCCGCTCCGGCACGGGGAGCCGATCACCTTCGGCGCCGACGACGAACTGTGCGTCGTGCGTAATGGTTTCGGACTGCGAGTAGCGGACACCGCCGACGTCGCCGCTCACGAGATCGTGATTCACGATGCCCACGGTGACGATCCGGAGTACGCGTATGCGCTCTCGCGCCTCTCCGATCAGAGCCTGAGCTACACCGTCACCGGCATCATCCGATCGGTGACCCGCCCCACGTACGACGACGCCGTCCGCGACCAGGTCTCCACCGCGCAGGCTTCCGGAGGTGAAAGCCTGCAGGACACCCTCAACGGCCACAACACGTGGACCGTCGACTGATCAAGGGCCCCGCAGTCCCGATACCAGCGAATAACCATCCCGAGATGAAGGAACACACCATGACCGTCGATTCCGATGCCGCCAACAAGGTGCTTGCCGGGCTGCGGCCCTTTCCCGTCGCCATCACCACCGTCGACGGTGGGTTCGGCAACGGCCTGATGTCGCTGTCCGCGGGCTCCGCAAGCATCATTCCCGAAGCTCCGCGCGCCACCATCAGCCTCACCAAGTACAACAAGACCCACGACATGGTGGCAAACTCCGGCATCTTCGTCATGCACATGCTCAGCGCCGAGGACGATCAGCTCGAGAAGTCCCTCGAAATCCTGATGACGCTCGGCGGCAGTTCGGGCCGTGACGGGGAAAAGCTCGCGAAGCTGCGCACCAAGACCGGAGTCACCGGGGCACCGATCCTGCTCGACGCGCACAGCTACGTCGAAGCCCGGATCGTCGGCACCCTGGACGTCCAGGAAAGCTCGATTTTCGTCGGCGACGTCGTCGCTGCCGAGATCCTCAACCCTGGCCAACGTCTGAAGATCAACGAGGCGTGGGGCAAGCTCCCCGAGCAGTGGATCGCCCAGTACGACGCGAACCACGAGCCGCAGCTCGCCAACGCCCGCGCGCGACGCTTCGGCCAGACGGTCTAGGAACGGCAGATGACCACTGTCGAACAGACCTCCGTCACGGGAGCGTGGGAACTGCCCGAAGAGTTCCGCATGCTCCGCGACACCGTGCGAAGGTTCATGGAGTCGGAAGTACATCCGCTCGAGGCCACCCTGCCGCACGACGCGGCCGGCCTGCCCCGCGAACAACTGATTCCGCTGCAGGAGAAGGCGCGTTCGCTCGGCTTGTGGGCGATGCAGACACCGGAGGAGTTCGGCGGTGCCGGCCTCAGCGTGCTGGGGCAGGTCCTTGTGGCCGAGGAAGCCGCGAAATGCCGCATGGGTGCGTTCTTCCCGGCGCTGGGTGCGTTCGGTGGCAATCCACCGAACGTCATGTACAAAGCGACGGAAGAGCAGTTTCGCAAGTACGCACAGCCGATCATCGACGGCACGGCCACCAAGGCGTACACCTCGATCAGCGAGGCGTCCGGGGGGTCGGATCCGGCGCGGGCGATCAAACTCAAGGCAGTCCGCAACGGCGACCACTACGTGCTCAATGGGAGCAAGATGTGGACCAGTCACGCGGAGAAGGCGGACTGGGGCGTCGTCTACGCACGCACCGGTGAGGGCCGGGGCGGCATCTCCTGTCTCATCGTGGAGAAGGACACTCCGGGAATGTCTTTCCACCGGATCGGGGTGATGGCGTCGTTCGCGCCGTACGAACTGCATTTCGACGACGTCCGCATCCCCGTCGGTAACCTGATCGGTGAGGAGGGCAGAGGGTTCGCCCTCGCCTCCGACTTTCTGGTGCACGGCCGGATCCAGTACGCAGCCGGTCCCATCGGCATCGCGCAGACGGCCCTCGACATGGCGTGCCGGTGGGCGAAAGACCGGGATGTGTTCGGCGGAAAACTTGCCGACAAGCAGGGTATCCAGTGGATGCTCGTCGACTGCGAAGTCGAACTGCGGGCCGCGCGACTGCTGATGTACCAGGCGGCGTGGAACGCGGATCTCGGCCGGGACGTTCGGACCGACGCGTCCGTGTCCAAGATGTACGGCACCGAGGTGGCGTACAAGGTGATCGACCGGTGCATCCAGATCCACGGCGCTCTCGGGCTCTCCGACGAACTGCCACTCGAACGGTGGTTTCGCGACCTTCGCGTGAAGCGACTGGGTGAGGGCGCCACCGAGGTTCAGCGCGTCGTCATCGCGCGCGAACTGCTGAAGTGACAGGAGAACTCAGGGCCATGGATCTGAAATTCAATCTGATGTTCCCGATGCGCGCCGTGAAGCACTACCCGCAGTGGATCGGCAACAGTAGTCTCGGGCAGGTCGCCAAGTGCGTCGAGGACGCCGGTTTCGACGGGTTCTCGATGAGTGAGCACCCGTACCCGGACAAGAAGTGGCTCGCCAACGGCGGTCACCACGCCTTCGACCCGTTCGTCGCACTGAGTATGGCAGCGGAGGCGACGACACGGATTCGACTCATCACGTACGTGATGGTGGCTGCGTATCGCAGCCCCTACCTCGGGGCCAAATCGGCAGCGAGCCTCGACCTGCTGTCGGGTGGACGGCTCACCCTCGGCATGGCCGCGGGCTATCTCGAGACCGAGTTCAACGCGCTGGGAGCAGATTTCGCTCGCCGTGGGAAGTTGCTCGACGAGGCCATCGCCGCGATGCGCGCCACCTGGGTGGGCGAAGATCACGACGGCCCGGAGTTCGGATGCAGCAACCACCTCTCGCTCCCGCTGCCGGCGCAGCCCGGTGGACCACCGATCTGGATCGGGGGCAACAGCAAGGCAGCCCGACGTCGCGTCGTCGAATCGGCGGACGGATGGATGCCGATGGCGCAGTCCGCTCAAATGGCGGAGATCACGAGAACTCCGCCGCTCGAAGACATCGACACCCTTTGCGAGATGATCTCCGCGCAGAACAAGAAGCGGGCCGAAGCCGGCAAGTCGTCCATCGACGTCTCGTTCGTGCCCTTCGAGAAGAACCTGCAGCAGTCCGGCGACTCCACCGCATTCTGCGACGCCCTCGCACCGCGGTTGAGTGCCTACGCGGACGCCGGCGTCACCTGGATCACGATCGAGCCGTCCAGTCGCAGTCTCGGCGAGTTCGAGCGCGACATCGCCATGATGAGCGAACGGCTGATCAGCCGATAGACCCGGCGGTGTCCCGGCACGAAAATCGAGCGGACCCGCGCGTTCCGATGGAGCGCGCGGGTCTCCGCTTCCCACGATCAGGAGCGAGACGAAGGAGTCACAGTGCCCAAATCGACTGTCCCGAGTGAACAATCCGTGACGTCCCCCTATCAACCGGGGGAGTGGGCGCGAGACGTGGTGGAGGAAATGCCGGGGAGCCGCGAGTTCGGTGAGCTCGTCGAGACGTTCCGTGAACTGCAGTCCGCACTGTGTGCAGCAGCGCCTTCGGTCGAACTCATGGCGCAGTTGAACCGGGAGTTCCGGGATGCGACGGAGCGGCTGACGGAGTTCCGGGTGCCCGAGCTCGAACGCTACCCGCGGCGGCCCGATCTGACCGGCCGGGGACATCCGGTGCTGATCCCGTACATTGTCCAGGAACTACGCGACCGGGACATGGTCGCGGTCGTCGAGTTCACCGACTCCCAATTGGGCGGAAACGGTGCCGTCCACGGCGGCACCATCCCGCTGCTGTTCGACGATCTGCTCGGGATCTTCGTGAGTATCAAGGGACAGCCGGGATCGCGGACCGCGTTCCTGAAGGTGAACTATCGGAAGATCACCCCGATCCACAGGAAGCTTCGAGTCGAAGCATCCATCGACCGGATAGACGGTCGCAAGACGTGGATCACGGGGCGCCTCCTCGACGGCGACGAACTGCTGGCCGAGGCGGAAGCGCTGTTCCTGCGACTGCTACCCGGGCAGCCATGACGGCCGACGTACGCCACCGGATGGGTGACCTGCAGTTCGGCGTCTACGTCCCCCAGTTCAAGATGGATGTGTCCGCCGTACTCGCGACCGCGACAGTGGTGGAAGAATGCGGGTTCGATTCCTTCTGGCTGATGGACCACCTCTACGCGCCGGGCGCTCCTCCGTGCGACACGCTCGAAAGCTGGACTCTGCTGACGGCAGTCGCCGGTGTGACCTCGCGAATACGACTCGGCCATCTCGTTGGATGCAATCCGTTCCGGCATCCCGCGCTGCTCGCGAAAATGGCGGCCACCTTGGACCAGATCAGTGGTGGGCGGCTCGATCTGGGACTGGGTTGGGGCTCGGTCGAGGCCGAATTGACCGCGTTCGGGTTTCCGCTCGGATCCAGACGTGAGCGCTCGGAAGCGTTGGGGGAGACTCTCGATATCCTGGAACTGATGTTCACCGGTGAGCCCTTCGATTACGAGGGCCGGCAGTTCCAGCTGCATAGCGCGTACGGACTTCCACTTCCCGTGCACGGCCGGATCCCCATTCACATCGGCGGTGGTGGCCCGACGCTGACCATGCCGCTGGTCGCCCGGTACGCCGATTGGTGGAACTGCGTTGGGGGAGCGAGGAACAGACTCGAGGAACTGTCCGAGCTGAAAGGTCGAGCACGGATCTCCGCCCAGTACGCCGTCGGAATGGCAGCGGACGAAGCGGACGTCGAACACGTGGCAGCAGTGACCGCGCGGCGGATGCCGGTACCTGCGTGGGGAGCCGCCCTCGTCGGCACCTCCGCGCAGCTGGTCGAGCAGTTTCGACGGGAACACGAACGCGGAGTGGAACTATTCGTCCTCCGGTTCCACGATTTCGCTGCTGCAGACACCCTCAGACGTTTCGCAGGTGAGGTTCTGGAACCACTCAAAGCATTGGTGGAGGCGTGATGGTGAAGTTGGGTTACAAGGCTTCTGCGGAGCAGTTCGGTCCGCGGGAGTTGGTGGAGCTGGGTGTTCTGGCGGAGGCGCACGGGATGGACTCGGCGACGGTGTCGGATCATTTTCAGCCGTGGCGGCACGAGGGTGGCCATGCGCCGTTTTCGTTGGCGTGGATGACGGCGGTCGGGGAGCGGACGGAGCGGCTGCAGTTGGGGACGTCGGTGATGACGCCGACGTTCCGGTACAACCCGGCGGTGGTGGCGCAGGCGTTCGCGACGATGGGGTGTCTGTATCCGGGGCGGATCATGCTCGGGTTGGGTACCGGTGAGGCGCTCAACGAGATCGCGACGGGTTTTGCCGGAGAGTGGCCGGAGTTCAAGGAGCGGTTCGCGCGGCTGCGGGAGGCGGTCCGGTTGATGCGCGAACTGTGGTTGGGTGATCGGGTCGATTTCGAGGGCGAGTACTTCAACACCAGGGGGGCGTCGATCTACGACGTGCCCGAGGGCGGGATTCCGGTGTACATCGCCGCCGGTGGTCCGGTGGTGGCCCGGTATGCCGGTCGTAGTGGTGACGGGTTCATCTGCACGTCCGGTAAGGGCATGGAGTTGTACACGGAGAAGTTGATGCCGGCGGTCGCGGAGGGGGCGGCGAAGGCGGACCGTGATGTGGCGGAGATCGACAAGATGATCGAGATCAAGATTTCGTACGACACGGATCCGGAGTTGGCGCTGGAGAACACGCGGTTCTGGGCGCCGTTGTCGTTGACGCCGGAGCAGAAGCACAGCATCGATGATCCGATCGAGATGGAGAAGGCGGCGGATGCGTTGCCGATCGAGCAGGTGGCGAAGCGGTGGATCGTGGCGTCGGATCCGGATGAGGCGGTGGCGCAGATCCGCCCGTATCTCGATGCGGGGTTGAACCACCTGGTGTTCCACGCTCCCGGGCATGATCAGAAGCGGTTCCTGGAGTTGTTCGAGCGGGATCTAGAACCCCACCTCCGTGAACTTCCTTCTACGCCAAGCGCGGATACAGCCTCAAACGCTTCGTACACCACGGTCCAGTCAGCTCCCGGCACCCGGGCACGCACGAAGGAATAGGGATGCCTGCAAAGCTACCGAAACTACCTATACCGATCTCGGAGGTGTGGGACTGGCAGTTGTCCGCTGCATGTCGTGGTACCGACACGACAATTTTCTACCACCCGGACAACGAACGTGGTGAAGCACGGTCGGAGCGGATACGTGTTGCCAAACTGATCTGCGATAGCTGTCCAGTGCGAGCGGCGTGCTTGAACTACGCGTTGGAAACGGCCGAACCCCACGGCACTTGGGGAGGTTTCACTGAGGAAGAACGCAAGGAATGGCGACTCCGGAAACGGTTCCGATCCCTGCGCGAAGACCGCGAACGCAGACTCAACCAACGGCCTGCGCTCGTGTCGAGAAAGAATGAGGAAGCCGAGCCCTCGGCTGCCGGCAGGGCATTCCGACGCTGCGGTACTTCCAGGTGAGTCGCATTCGAGTGTGCGAGCAGTGCAGAGCACACTGAGTAGTGATACAGCGGAACCTCGAGAATCGAGCGTCAATGACTCGGCTCGGTAACGAGTGCCGTACTTGCAAGAGGCAGGACTGCATCGATCTTCTCGACTCTTGTGATGCAGACGAGCGGGATCGGATGGAGTTCGAGCGGTGGGCATATCTATGCCAGGCGCAAACGTTGTAAATGGTGCTCTGTGCCCTGCAGCGGACCGCGCCCCACGCGGGCGGTTCTGCTCCGCGCCCTGCAAACGTTCCGAACGCGGATGCTCGGTCCGCGCTCTTCACTTCGGACAGGGAGCGATCCGCAGGCACAAATGTGGCCGAGGCGATACGTTCCGGACGAGCACAGGAAGGTGACAGTTCCCGGTCGAGATGAGATCAGTCGGTACTCGGTGAGCCACGTCGGGGTCTGCTCGTACAGCGAGTGCGTCGATATCGACTTCCCGGAGACCGGTGAGTACGCGTTACCCGTCGACGCCATGCCAATCGATCAGATGTCCAACTCATGATTCGCGCCCACGCTCGGGCTGATCGCGCCAGCACCAATGCCGGGCTGCGGGGTGCCGGACGTCTGAACTGCGCGGCGTATCGAGGTTGAGAGAACGTCGAGATAGGGCCGAGGCATCGGGTGGCGGCGTTACCCTGAGAACACAGGTTTTCAAGGTATGCGCGGTGTCGATCGTCGAGCGTCGCGGATCGGATGGATCGCTGGATAGCTGATGACCGAGGACGAAGATCCCCTGGTAACGCAACGCAACGTGGGCGCAGCGGTCGTTGCGCAGCTAGAGGCAGAAGGGTTCGAGAACGCCGAGGAGATCGGGCGCGGTGGCTTCGGCGTCGTTTACCGCTGCACTCAGCCGGGCATCGAACGTGTCGTCGCAGTGAAGGTGCTCACCGCCGACCTGGACGAGGTGAATCGAGCGCGATTCCTCCGGGAACAGCGGGCTATGGGCAGGCTGAGCGGACACCCGAATATCGTCAACGTGCTGCAAGTCGGCGTCACCGAGGGTGGTGTCCACTACATTGCGATGCAGTACCACGCGCAGGACTCGCTGGATATGCGGATCCGCCGACACGGGCCGCTCCCGATCGACGAGTCGCTGCGGTTAGGGGTAAAGATGGCCGGGGCAGTGGAGACCGCGCACCGGCTCGGGATCTTGCACCGTGACATCAAACCCGCAAATATTCTACTCACCGACTACCGGGATCCGGCGTTGGGTGATTTCGGGATCGCGCACATGTCCGGCGGATTCGAGACCGGCACGGGTACCGTCACCGGTTCGCCGGCCTTCACCGCCCCAGAGGTGCTCCGGGGCGATTCGCCGAGCCGGGCCTCGGACGTATACGGACTCGGTGCGTCTTTGTTCAGCGCCCTGACCGGTCATGCCGCCTTCGAGCGCCGCAGCGGTGAGCAGGTGGTGGCCCAGTTCCTGCGGATTACCACCCAGCCGGTACCGGATCTGCGCGAGCACGGAATCGACGACGACGTGTCCGCGGCGATCGGACGCGCAATGGCCGCAAATCCTCAGGACCGGCCCTCCGCTGCTGAGCTCGGTGACGAACTGCGGCGGATCCAGCTGCGCCTCGGCTTCCCCGCCGACGAGATGTCTCTGCACGCCGAACCAGGCGCACAGCAGCAATCACCGGTTCCAGGCGTTACACCATTCGCCAAGCACATTACGTTGGCGCACCGCCAACCGACGTCACATGCCACTCGGGGCGTCAAGGGAAACCTTCCGATCGAGCTCACCAGCTTCGTCGGGCGTCGGAGTGAACTGACGGACACCAAGGCGATGCTGTCGGACTCCCATCTTGTGACGCTGACCGGGATCGGCGGTGTCGGCAAGACCCGTCTGGCCTTGCGGGTTGCCGAGAATATGCGACGTGAGTTCGTTGACGGAGTATGGCTGGTGGAGTTGGGTGAGCTGTCCGACGGGACGTCGTTGAGCGATGTAGTGGCTGCCGCGCTCGGGTTGCGTGAACAGGCGGGGACACCGTTGCATGAGGTACTGCTGGAGTTCCTGGCCTCCCGGGAATTGCTGCTGGTGCTCGACAACTGCGAGCAGATCGTGGACGCGGCGGCCCGGCTGGTCGAGACCCTATTGCGCGCCTGCCGAGGAGTGCGGGTCCTCGCCACGAGCCGCGAACCTCTGGGGATCGGTGGCGAGGCGGCGCTGCGGGTTCCGCCACTGACGGTGCCCGACCCAGATCGGCACTCGACGCTGCGGGGCCTACCCCGCTATGACGCGGTCACCCTGTTCGTCGACCGCGCCGTCATCGCCGTCCCGGGGTTCGAGCTCACCGACACCAACAAGGATGCAGTCGCCCGAATCTGCCATCGACTGGACGGGTTGCCTCTACCGATCGAGCTGGCGGCGGCTCGGCTGCGGGCGATGTCGCCCGAGCAGATCCTGCAGCGGCTCACCGATCGTTATGCGCTGCTCACTCGCGGCAGCCGGCTGGCGCCCTCACGGCAGCAAACTCTCAGACTGTGTATCGACTGGAGCTACGAGCTGTGCACACCGGATGAGCAGGCGGTGTGGTCTCGACTGGCGGTGTTCGCCGGAAGCTTCGAACTCGACGCCGCCGAACAGATCGGCGGCCGCGGTCTGGAGCCGGAGAATCTCCTCGACCTGGTGACCTCACTGGTGGACAAGTCGATACTGATCCGCGAAGAAGCCGGTCCCGTGGTCCGATTCCGGATGCTCGAGACTCTGCGCGACTACGGTCGAATGCAATTGCAGGAGAGCGGTGAGTACGACCAATTTCGCAGGCAGCACCGGGATTGGTACGAGAAGTTGGCACTTGCGGCGGAAGATGAATGGATAAGCTCGCGGCAGTTGGACTGGATCGCCCGGCTCGGGCGGGAGCAGTCGAATACGAGAGAGGCGCTGGAGTTCTGCGCGACAAATAGCCCCGAGACCGGACTGCGCATCGCCGCCGCCCTATTCCCCTTTTGGATCTCTCAGAGCTGGTACAGCGAGGGACGGCGTTGGCTAGATCGCCTCCTGGCCAGCGCTCCGGGACTGCCTACCCGCGAAAGAGTCAAGGGCTTGTATGCGGACAGCGTCCTGGCCGAATTGCAGGGTGAGATTCCGGTGGGAACCGCACTCGTGGAGGAGGGGCGCGCATTGGCCGAACAGTCGACCGACCCGTTGGTCCACGCACTCGTGGCCTATTCCGACGGAATGCTCGCGCTCTTCAGCGGTGATCTTCGTCGTGCACCCTCGCTCCTACACAGTGCCCTCGAGACTTTCACCAGCCGGAAGAACCACCCACTGCACATCGGGGCGCTACACATGCTGGGGATAGCCCACGAACTCCTCGGCGAAACGGAGCAGGCAATCGAGTGCTACGAGCAGGTCCGCGCAACCACGGAAGCGCGCGGTGAATCGATGTACCGCGCGTACGCACTGTGGGGTATGGGTGTTGCAGTGTGGCGGCAGGGTGATGTGGTTGGGGCGGCACGGCTACTCGAACAGTCGCTGCGCCTGGCGCGGCAGGTGAACAGCCCACGAACTGTCGCCACCTGTCTCGAAGCCCTGGGCTGGCTCGCCGCGACCGAGCGTGACGCGCATCGCGCGATCGTCTTGATTGCTGCGGCCGAGGCCCTGGGGCACTCCATTGGCAGCGCCGGAGTCGTGTTCCCTACGATGCTCGCTCACCACCAGCAGTGCGAGCAGTCGAGTCGTCTGGCTCTGGGGGAGCGAGCATACGAGGCGGCCCGCCGGGAAGGCCGGTCCTTGGGGCTGGGAGCCGCCTTCGCCTACGCTCTCGGCGAGCCGGCGCCAACTTCCTCGGCCTCCACGGAAACATCGCCGAAGCTGACTAAACGAGAACGCCAGGTCGCCGATCTAGTCGCCCAGGGCCTTACCAACAAGGAGATCGCAGCTCGACTCGTGATCTCGCCCCGCACTGCCCAGGGACACGTAGAGCATCTCCTCGCCAAACTCGGATTCACCTCCCGCGCAAAGATTGCCGCGTGGGTAGTGAAACAGACGGGAAGCGAGCACTAAGGTGGGCTCGGTCGATCGCCGCCAGGGCTTCATTCGAATTGGTGGCCCAGGCGCTGATCAGCCGCGAGACTACTCCCCGCGCTCGATGCATCGAAACTTCCAGCACGGTGTTCCCAGGAGGTTCGAAGAGCTACGGTCGATCTCGATCTCGACCGTCGTCTCAGTCATCAGGGGCGCCTTCGGCGTTCTTGCGGACACGGGCGAACAGTGCGCGCATCTCTCGGACGTTGGATGCTCGGACGACGTGGTAGGCCTCGGCGTACGGGTGGACGACGTTCACGGAGCGCCCGCCCTCGTCGAGGATGGCGTGGTGGATCCGGAATTCGGAGTGCATGTGCTCGCGGAGGAAGTTGACGCCGACGTTCATCAGTTCGAGCGCGTCTTGTGCGCTGCGGCTGAGTTCCGGTGAGGCTCCGGCGTGCGAGGCGATGCCGTGAAGCGCACGTAGGACTGCATATCTGAAGTCGTCATATTCACAACTCCTGACCAGCAGGTAGCAAGTCAGTGCAGGCTTGTCGCAACCTGGGCCGCGATCCAGGAAACCAATGCCGACCGAACGAAATCAGTTCTATTCATGTCTACAGTGCGTGGGTCGGGCCCGAATATCCCCCACAAAGGATGAGCCGGATCGTGGCGCTGCGGGCCCATTGTGTCACCCTCCGGATCGATTGAAGGGTACATCTCTGCCGACGGAAGCCGTTCCATGTGAACGAGTTCCGGATGCAGTGCGTGCAGCAGACTGGTCTCGAAGTACCCCGCATGGTCCGGTGGGACCGGTGAGGCGGGGCAACGATTGACCGCGGTAGCGAACACCGCGAGTGTGCGATCGGACCGCCCGTTCCATGCCTCGGCAAGATCGTCGATCATCTCGAGTTGCTCGTCGGCGAAGTGCCCGGTGAACACCACGGCCAGTCGGACGCCGAACGACTCCAGCTTCGCCAAGGTCTGCTCGAGGTGCGTCCGAATCGAATCAGGGGAGTTCATCATGATCGTCCACGGGTAGTCCGAGTGCCCACCGCCGGTGCCCTGGTACACCGGCGGAAGCACGATGCCGCCGGTATCGGTCGCGGCTCCGACGCAGACTCCGTGGGCGGTGAGCGCGTCGAGCCCGATCGGCAGATGCGCGCTGTGGAATTCGAGAGTGCCCAAGGGTAGGTACGCCACCGGGGCCGCGGCAAGTGCGGCGTCGAGCTCGGAAGGGGACATCAGTTCCGCTTGCACGGCGCCTCTTGCAGTCGAAGAAGTCATGGCACGCACTCGCTTTACTTGTAGTAGTTACGCGGCCAGTTGTGCTCGGACAGCTTCAGCCGAAGCTCTTCAGGGAAGGGTTTGCCGTCGGAGTAGGAGATATTTCGCGCAACGTTCCGGCGCGAGCTCATTCCGGCGATCACCGTGGAAACCTCGGGGGAGCTCAGTGCGTAGCGCATAGCGGCCTCGGCAAGCGTCGGGAAGTACAGCGAGCAAAGTTCTTTCAGCGCCTCGACCCGAGCGAGCGTCTCGGCGAAACGTTCGCCGCGGAACATCTCGTGCTGCTGGGAGCCAGGTTCCCACGAGTCGTAGGTCTCGGCCGTCCACTGTCCGCCCAGTGAACCCGAGTCGAGTGCAACGCGATCGATGAAGGCGGTCCGTGTCTTGCGTCCGGCCGGGAACAGTGCGTCGGCAGGACGCTGCTCGAACATGTTGAAGATGACCTGGATCGAATCGACGAGGCCGAGCGAGGCGATGTCGATGCCTTCCTCCGGTCGATAGTCGCGGATCGATACTCCGATCTTGTCGATCTTTCCTTCGATGCGAAGTGCGTTGAGGGTCTCGAGCCAGTCCAGGTTACGCGTGCCGTCGGCGAACCAGCCGTGCAGCTGAAGCAGGTCCAGTCGTTCGACGCCCAAGCGCCTCAGCGCTAGATCTACACCGTGGCGCAGGTGCCATTCTGGATAGCGGCCGGACATGAGCGGTCCGTCTTCGTCGGGGCTCGGCCACACGACGGGCTGTATTTTCGTAGCGACATAGACTTTGTCGCCAGTCCACCGCCGAAGTGATTCGCCGACGACTTCTTCGCTGTGGCCTGCCCCGTAGAGTTCGGCGGTGTCGACGAAATTGATTCCCTGCTCGTAGGCGTGCAGGAGTGTCCCGATCGACTCTTCGTCGTCGACCTTGCCCCATTGCCCGCCGAGTTGCCAGGCCCCGAAGGATATTTCGCTGACATCCCAGCCTGTGCGGCCGAAGCTGCGGTACTGCATGAGTGGTGAACCTCGTTGTCTTTGGGTGAGACGGTTTGTGGTGGCGGTGTACTTCGGGTGAGGCTCAGGGGATGACCAGGGTTCCTATTCCTCGGCTGCGCATCAGCAGGCCCTTCTTGACGAGAACGTCGACAGCGGAATGGACCGTGGAGTACGAGAGCCCGATCCGCCGACCAAGAACGGTCTCGCTTTCCAGCCGATATCCTCGTTCGAGCGTGCCGTTGGTGATCGCGGACTCGATCCGTTGAGCGAGCTGAGCGTAGAGCGGTATAGGCAGATCGCGGTCGAGGTCGTGGACGAGTTCGTCGGGCAGGGTACGTACGAGAACAGCGGGCATGGGGTTCCTCGGGTCGAGTGCTCAGGATGCGACGAAGACAGTGCGTAACCACTCGAGCGCGTCGTCGTTCGGCAAGGAGCCGTCACTTGCATCGTGGCGTCCGTATTCCCCGACACGTTCGGCACCCAGTGCGCGCAGCTTCTCGTCGATGATTTCGCTTCCGTGACTATAGGTCTCGTAGCTGCTGTCCCCGAGTCCGAAGACTGAATAGCGAACCGCGCTCAGGTCGGGGGAGTCGGCCTCCAACGCCTCGAAGAACGGGCGCGCGCCGCTGGGAAGTTCGCCGTCACCGTGGGTCGAGCACACAACGATGTAGCTGTCTTCGGTGGAGAATTCCGAGATGTCGTAGTCGGTCATGTCGATGGCCACGGCATTATGGTTGCCGTCGAGCTCCTCGACGAGGTCCTCGGCGACCATCTCAGCGTTGCCTGATTCGGTTCCGAAAAGAATGACGGTCCTGCTCATGGTGTACTCCTCGATCAGATAGTGGCGGAATGGTGTGCGAAGTCGAGCGCGCTGTACCCGGGCTTGGATGCCGCAGTGCTGCGAGCGTTGAAGTCGGCGATGATGGTGTCTGCGACCATGCGTGCGTCGGCGCGGTTCTCGGGAATGGTTCCGCGCGGTCCACGTCGGACCCATCCGACGCAGAACAGACTGTCGCCCAGAATGCCCCGGTCGAGGTCCACATGCTCGGCCGAGGCGTGGTCGGCCCGGAGTAGCGGTGCGCTCTCGTTCTCGGCGAACCCGATGGCGGTGCAGACGGAGTCGGTCTCGAGACGGACCGTCCGGCAGCTTTCGTCCAGTGCTTGGACAGTGAGGCCGGCGACGGCGTCGTGGCCGTCCAGTTCGACGGGCTCCCAACCGAAGTGGAACCTGGCGATGCGCTGTGCACTCGGCTCGGAACTGTCGATCAGCATCTTGACCGCATCATGTCGCGACGGATCTTCGTCGTCCGCGGGTGTGACCATATCGGCCTCGAAGCGAACATCGGACAGTTTGGCCAGTTCCTTGATCATCGCGAGATCGAACTTGGCCGCGGCAGGCAGGGATCGACCGACGATATCGATCTCGCGGACGGGACCAGAGGTGATGGCGCCGATCACGTCATCTGCGACACCGAGTGCGCGAAGCTGCTCCGGCGCGGTCAGGAACAGTCGGAGCAGGTCGATGGCGACATTTCCATGACCGACGATCACGATGTGTGCGCCGAGGTGCAAACCTTCGACTGTCTCGTCGGGGTGGCCGTTGATCAAACGCGTCAACCTGCCGGCCCCATACACACCGGGGAGGTCGGTGAGACAGTCGAGTGTACGGTCCGCGTGAAGGCCCGTAGCCAGGACGACGATGTCGAACGTCGATCGGAGTTGGTCGAGTGTCACATCGCCGCAGCCTTCGACCGAGGTCACGATGGTGGAGCCGACGAAGGTGACGTTGTCGCGTGTGAACAGGCGGTCGAACTGTTTCGACACGGCGCGTGTGCCCGGGTGATCCGGAGCCACTCCGTATCGCACCAGGCCGTACGGGGTGTCGAGGCGATCGAATATGACGATCTCGGATTCGCGCCATTGCTTGCGTAGGAACTGTGCGAGGTAGCACCCGGACGGTCCGCTGCCGACGATCGCGACCGATGGCTGCGACTCGATGGTGTTCGTCGTGTCCATGACGGGTCTCCCTGGCGGTGAATGTAGTTGATTGTGTGACAAGGACGATAACACCGGAATGGAGCTCCGAAAATCGAATTCCAAGGTTTTCGACGAGTTATTTTTCGACGTCTGAAGATTCTGTATTCCAGTAAATACATATCCTTGACGAAGTTGTATTCGAGTCCATACCAAGTTGTATTGATGGCGATACAAATCGAGGATGGAGTCTTGTTGGACCGTGCCTGCAGAAACGGGAGACCGGTCCGGACGATCCGCGCGATTCTTCGGTGGTTGGCGGGCCTGAACTTGTTGCGTTGGCCCCGTGACCTGCACAAAAGAAGAGATTGGATATGAAAGCAATACAAATATCGGATTCCGGCTCGACGAAAAATAGTTGAAAGAGTTTCCGCTGAGATAGTGACGCGGACCACGTCCATGGCCTAGCATTCGATATCGATCAACTCGCGTCATGACCGACTTTTCGGTTCGAGCGAATTACGCAAAGGAGCGTAGGAGACGTGTCCCACGGATCACTCACCACTAATTCAGTGGAAATGGACTTGCCGCCTCTCGGCGATGGTGCTTACAACCGGCGAATCGGCCTCGTTGCAGTCGTCGCTACTTTCGGCGGCCTGCTGTTCGGTTACGACACGGGCGTTCTCAACGGTGCCTTGTCGTTCATGGTCGAACCCGGTGGACTGTCGGCGTCCGGCCTGACATCGGTGCAGGAAGGACTGATCACGTTCACTTTGCTCATCGGAGCGGCGATCGGTGCGTTCAGTGGTGGTCGACTTTCTGATGCGATGGGGCGGCGACGCAACATCATCCTGCTTGCCATTCTGTTCTTCATCGGCGCTGTCGGATGCGTCGTATCACCCGGTTACGGAAGTTTCCTCGTCTTCCGTTTCGTTCTGGGTCTTGCCGTCGGTGGAGCATCGGTAACCGTCCCGGTCTATCTCGCCGAGGTCGCACCGTTCGAGAAGCGTGGCAGCATCGTCTCGCGTAACGAGCTTATGATCGTGTCCGGCCAGTTCCTGGCGTTCGCTGTCAACGCGATCATTGCGAACATCTTCGGGCATCACGACGGCGTGTGGCGCTACATGTTGGCGGTGGCTGTGGTGCCGGCCGTGTTCTTGTTCTTCGGGATGCTGCGGATGCCCGAAAGTCCGCGCTGGCTCATCGCCAACGGTCGAGACGACGAAGCTCTGGCGGTGCTGTTGACCGTCCGATCCCACGAACGTGCTGTCGCCGAGATGGACGAAGTTCGCCAGCTTGCAGAACTCGAGAAGGTCGAGAAGGCCGGCACCTACTCCGAGATCTTCCGCACGCCCTGGATTCGCCACTTGTTGTTCGTCGGCATCGGCCTGGCCATGTATCAGCAGCTGACGGGTATCAACTCGATGATGTATTACGGCACGCAGGTACTCGACGAGGCCGGATTCGGCTCGAGCGCCATCACGTTCAACGTGCTCACCGGCGTGATCGCTGTCGGCGCAATGCTTCTCGCCCTGACGTTCATCAACAAGTTCAACCGTCGCACGCTGTTGATCTTCGGCTTCGCCGGCACGACATTCGGGCACATTTTCGTTGGAACCATTGGACTGGCACTCCCAGAAGGCAATCCCGTTCGTCCTTGGCTACTGCTCATCGGCATTCTGGTCTTCGTCGGTATCGTCCAGGGCACCATCGGTCCGGTCGTATGGCTGATGATCGCCGAGATCTTCCCGCTCAAGTGGCGAGGACGCATGATCGGCCTCGCAGTACTCGCGCTCTGGGGCATCAACGCACTCATTTCGCTTGCCTTCCCGATCTTGGTCGAAGCCCTGCATTTCGGGACATTTCTCCTGTTCGCGGTGGTGTGCTTCCTCGGCACACTTTTCATGATCACCTCCGCGCCCGAAACACGTGGTCGCACCCTCGAGGACCTCGAGGAGCAATTCCAGGAGAAGTACCGCTCGCTGTAGTTCTCCAACCGCATCCGCAGTGGCCACGTCGGATCGACGACGAGCCGATGCCTACACGGTAGAAACATCCAGGCGCGCAAGCGCTGTACACGTCGAAGTGAGGTCCGAAGTCCATGACATCCACCGCTGATACGCAGGCACCGCTTGTGCACGGATGCTCAGTCGCGCATCACCCGAGCCCCGCCGCGGAGTCGCCCGGCACCGATCGGCAGTCGGATGCCGGAACTTCGCCCGCTTCGGTCGAACATGCCACCGCACCGGACGATCTGACCGTCTACTACGACCCGCTGTCGTATTCCGCTTACGACTATCCCTACGACACCTACAGGCGCCTCCGAGATGCGGCTCCGGTCTACTACAACCCGGACCGCGACATCTACGTGGTGTCACGCTATGACGACGTCCGTGCAGGCTTGGCCAACCACCAGCAGTTCGTCAACGGGCTTGGGAACGACATCGACGGCACGCACGACTCTTACGGTGAAGGGATCCTCGTTGCTCAGGATCCGCCTCGCCATACGGCCCTGCGCCAAGCGGTTCGTCGCACCTTCGCTGCCCGCGAGATCCTCGCTCGCGAGGAAGGTACCCGGGACTTTGCGCGAAAGCTGTTGGCTGACATGCACGCGAAGGGTAGTGGGGACTTCGCCAGTGACTTCGCGCTGCCGATGTCCATCGGAATGGGCATCTCACTGCTCGGCTCTCCGGCCCAGGACAATGCAGTCATTGTCGAACACCTGTGGCGCGCCATGGAGCGAACCGTTGGAAAGTTCGGAATCCCGGCCGATGCGGCAGCAGCAAATCAAGAAACCGAAGTCCTCCTCGCGGAACGATTCGCCGCCCGACGGGTGGAAATCGATGCAGGCGCCGACACTTCGGGCTCGGACGCCTACACGCAGATCCTGCTGGCACAGCGAAAGGGAAAGGTCTTCGAGGCCGAGATGGACGGGTTGGCACACCTGGTGCTATCGGCGGCGAGCGACGCTCCCGCGGCCCTGCTGACCAACATCGTGTATGTCTTCGACAAGTTCCCACGTCTGCAGGGCTACCTGCGGCAAAATCCTGACATGATCAAGCAGTTCGTGGACGAGACCCTCCGCTACGAGACACCAGGTCAAAACCTGTCGCGTCAGACGACCGAGGACACCGTCATTGCGGGTGTCACAATTCCCGCCGACTCGCGAGTGATGTTCTTGCAAGGCTCCGCCAACCGCGACGAGCGTGTCTACTCCGATCCCGACACATTCGACATCAACCGCGAGTTCACACCGAAGAATCGAAGCATGTCGTTCGGCGAGGGCATCCATGCATGCATGGGTGCACCCTTCGCGCGGCTCGCCGCCAAGATCGCCGTCGAGGAACTTCTCGCAGGACCGGAGATCCGCATCGTCGGGCAGCCCGAACGCTGGGTCAAGCAGATGGTCCGCGGATTCTCACGGCTGCCGGTGGAGTTCTCCGCGCCGGGTGCTCAGGTGGCGCGAGCCATCTATTCGCTACCTCGGTGACCAATCCTCCACCTGTTGCGGCGTGCCGGGGCCGGCATGGGTGACAATGGAGAAGTGGCAGCCTTTGTCGTCGAGCATGATTCCCCGCTGACAGCCTGGGGGCAGATCCGACGTGATCTGCGACGCCGCATCGATGAGGGCGAGTTCGTGTCGGGAGCTCGCATTCCCACCGAAGCTGCGTTGATGGAGCACTACGGCGTCAGTCGAGTGACGGTCCGCCGGGCAATCGCGGCCATGGTCGAAGACGGATACGTCGAGAGTCGACGTGGATCCGGCACCTATGTGACAGGTCGAGAGCTGACAGGCAGATTCGATCTCGACCTGCACAAACCGTGGCGGCAGCAACTGATCGCGAAAGGCCACGACGCGAGATCTCGGATGGACGACAACGTGGGCGCCCCCGTTCCACCTGAACTGGAGAGGACCTTCAAGCAGTTTGTGCTGCCCGGACGCTTGATATTCGCCCGTGAGATACATCTTGTCGACGAAATTCCGATCGGCCTCACGGAATCTTGGTCGCCGGCCGAGTTAGCCGGCGCTGAGGCAATCGTTCCTTTGGCACCCGATCAACCTGTTGTTGCAGAGTGTTTCGCGGAGATCGGCTTTGCGACGACGCTCCAGGCCGAACTCCTGCACTCATACTTGGACATACCACTCGTAGTGGTGCACGCCCAGTCCCGACTTGCGGGTACTCGACAGTTGGTCGAACTGTCGCGGACATCATGGCTCGGGAGCAGAGTTCGGTTGTCCTATGACCGCGAACTCGTTCTGTCCGATATCGATAGCATGCAATTCTTTCCCAACCTGCCTGACCGTGACGCGGCAGACTCTGACTGACAGCGGCACGTCAACTTGGTGAAAGTCTCGCGATTCGCGAGCCAGGGAGGTATGCGAGAAGTCTCGACGAGTGTATCGACGACAAGGACGGACGCGATGATCGGGCGTCACCACACCCTTCGCCGTGAGGGGTCTCGGGTTGGAGTCGCGGGTGCAGTTGTTCGAGGACATTCGCCGGGACGCTCGGTGCGAGGATCTGTCGATCCGCGCACCCCAGATGACTGGACGAAGACGTCCGCCGGCCCTTTGCTCTGCGCCGCCATCGTCGACTCGGTGTCCGGGCACTGACGCACGACCCTGCCTCAGCGCAGTTCACCATGGGTGAGGTCATTTGAAGCCGCCTCAACCTCCAGCGGATTGCCAAAACATGCAGTGAGTGCAATCATTTACTGCATGCAAGAAAAGGCTGGGTTGCGTGAGCGTAAACGGCTGGCGACTCGTCAACTCATCGAAACCACGGCGGTCGAACTGGTGGGCGCGCGTGGGTACGACGCGGTGACAGTGGACATGATCTGTGCCGCGAGCAACGTCTCGAGCAGGACCTTCTTCAACTACTTTCCGTCCAAAGATGCCGCGGTGATCGGCGATGTACTCGTCATTCCTGATGACGACACCGTCAATCGGTTGCTCGACGAATTCCCTGCAGACCCGCTGCGCGCGGTGGTTCACATCTTCGAGACTGCGGTACACGGCGTCGGTGACGACTTCGATCTCCAGTCGCAGCGCCGCCAGATCATCAAAGGCAATCCGGAACTTCTGCAGCGCCACTTGAGGGGCTTGCACGAACTGGAGGAGTCTCTGACCCGACTCGTGGCGCAGCGTTTACTGGCAAACCCGGAACAGCGACACCTCGCAGGGAGGGTGGACGCCGAAGAGGAGGCCAGTGCCACGGTCATGACAGCGGGAGCCGCGATGCGCTACGTCTTCCGCCGCTGGCAGAACAGCGACAAGAACCAGACCCGAGCTGAACTCCTCACCCCTGCGCTCGAGTTGATGGCCGAAATCATTCGGCCCGCAGACCATCAGAAGTAAGGATCTCGATGACCACACCGACACCGCCGTCCCCGGACCCCACCCCGGAGCTGACCGATCGTGGGCCGGCGGAGGCATCTTCGAGCGATCACCGCAGCATTGTGCTGGTATTTGCAGGCTTGATGATTACCATGCTGCTTGCATCATTGGATCAAATGATCTTCAGCACTGCGCTGCCCACCATCGTCGGGGAGCTCAACGGCGTGAACCACATGTTGTGGGTGACCACCGCATACATCCTTGCCTCGACGATCATGATGCCCGTCTACGGAAAGCTCGGCGACCTCATCGGTCGCAAAGGTCTGTTCATCGGCGCCATCAGCATCTTCATCGCCGGATCGATCATCGGAGGCCTCGCGCCCGGCATGACCGCTCTGATCATCGGGCGCGCCGTTCAAGGCCTCGGTGGCGGCGGACTGATCCTGCTGTCCCAAGCGATCATCGCCGACGTCATCCCCGCCCGCGAACGCGGAAAGTACATGGGCGCCATGGGCGGTGTGTTCGCACTCGCTTCGGTCGGCGGACCGTTGCTGGGTGGGTGGTTCACCGAGAGCATCGGCTGGCGCTGGGCATTCTGGATCAACGTGCCACTGGGATTTCTCGCCATCGCCGCCGCGGTACTGTTCCTCCACCTGCCCAAGGGCCGTACCACCAAACCCACGATCGACGGCTGGGGTATGGCGCTGATTGCGGTCGCAGCCACCTGCCTCATCCTCTTCACCACGTGGGGTGGCAACACCTACGCCTGGGGTTCGACCGTCATCATCGGCCTCATCGTCGGCGCCGTCGGCGCCTCCATCGCCTTCGTCATGGTCGAACGTCGATCTGCGGAACCGATCATCCCCCTGCACCTGTTCGCCGAACGCAACTTCGTTCTCACCACCGTGGCGGGTCTGATCACCGGAATCGCGATGTTCGGCGCCTTGGCATACCTACCCACGTACCTGCAGATGGTTACGGGCAAGAATGCCACCGAGGCCGGCCTGCTGATGATTCCGATGATGGCGGGGCTGCTCGTCGCCTCGATCGGATCCGGACAAGTCGTAAGTAAGACCGGACGATACAAGTGGTTCCCGATCATCGGCACCCTCATCGTCGCGGGTGCCCTGGTGCTGCTGTCGACACTGACGCCCACCACGTCACTGGTAGTGATCGGGTGTTACATCGCTCTCATGGGAGTCGGACTCGGGCTCGGCATGCAGATCCTCATACTCATCGTCCAAAACACGTTCCCTGCAAGTGAAGTGGGAACAGCAACCGCATCCAACAACTTCTTCCGCCAGATCGGGGCCTCACTCGGCGCCGCGATCGTCGGAAGCCTGTTCACCACGCGCCTGACGAACCTTCTCGCCGAGCGCATGCCGGAAACCGGCACGGCGCTTCCTCGAGGCGAGAACTCACTGACCCCGGCCATCCTCAAAAGCCTCCCAGAGCCGGTACGTGAGGTGATCATCGGCGCCTACAACGACGCGTTGACCCCGATCTTCCTCTACATGGTCCCACTCGTGATCCTCGCGGTCCTCCTCCTGCTCTTCGTCCAGGAAAAGCCTCTGGCGACCCGCATCGACCGCGAACCGAACGTCGATCTCATCGGCGCCCTCGACGGGCCGGAAGACGGTCAGACCGCAGCATCCGGCATCGGGTCACCCCAGACCAGTACGTCGAGGTAAGGCGAGGAAATGGGCTGTGCGGCAGCAGCACGTTGTCGTGACGGCAATTCAGACCGGTCCGCCGCCCCACCCCTATTGCGCGGGGAGAGGTTTCGACGCATGTAAAACCGCCCTCGGACGCTGTCTGAGGGCTTCAGACAGGTTCCTTTCTACTGCTCGACCGGGTTGTGGCCGCCGTGTTGCCACCGGAACCTGCTCGGCCGTGTCATGTCGGGTCCGAGGGAGGGTTGTTGTTGGAGCGCTGTCCTCGACTGGGTGCAGATGTGATGCTGCCTCGATCCACCGGCTCCGCGCTGGTCGGCGATCGTCGCTACTTCGACGATGAGGGTTCGGACGATACCGCGGGCAGTGGATTTGTTGTGGCTATCAATTGGCTCAGGAGGTTGCGCGAGAGAGTTGACGCGATTTCTGTCCGAGGTCGATAGTGCGCTCAGAGTTCGAACCAGTGTGCGTGGTTGTCGATATCTATGAGCAGGGACACGCCCGATTGGCGTGTCCCTGCTTGTTCTTGGCTGGGTCCGAGGGGACTTATGCGACGGGATCAGGCGTGACCGGACGTGTTTCCATTGATTTCACGGAGTCTTGGGTGCGTCTTCGCCCGGCGACCGCGAACGCTGCCGACAAGACCACTGTGGCGACCACGAACACATAGGTCATCGCGTCGATCGGAGCCGGGGGTGGGTTGATGATTGCGCTGACAAGCAACCATGCCATCGTCAGCGCGCCCACGGTGCACGCGATGACCAGACCCGCACCCAACTTCTTCTCGCGCGCGACCAGTCTCACTGCTCCAGCGCAGATCAGGACATAGGGAATGACCCAGAAGTATGCGACCAGCGTCGCGACGGCAGAGTAGATCGTCAACGGCGATCCCAGGTCCAGCGCGACCATGGTCACGAGCCCCACGAGACCGACACCGACCGTCAGGACAATGGCATTGACAGGACTGTGTAGACGACGATGTACTTGCGCGAACCGGATCGACAGCAGTCCGTCCGCTGACAGTGTCGCGGCGAACCGGGAACCGTAGTTGGCGAAGCCGATGAGGGACGCGAACGTGGCGATCGCCAAGACGAGATCCGATGCCTGTCCGATTCCCTCACCAAGGCCCGATTGCTGCGCGAGGGCTGCGGGTCCGGACATCCCCGCTTCGATGTTCGTCGAGGCCTGCATCAAACCGGGGATTTGAAGGAACGTTGCGGCGAGATACGCGACGCCGAGGATCACCGGGACGCTCATCACGGCTGCGGGGACATTGCGTTTGGGATCCTTGGTTTCGGCGGCCAGGGCGGCGCAACTCTCGAGGCCGACGACAAAGGCAGCACCAATAGCGATGCCGGCAATGATGCCACTGGTCGTCGAGCCCTGCAGTGACAACTGTTCGCCGAGATGAAGGCCCGTGTGGATAGCGCTGGCTCCGGTGATCAGCAGCATCAACGGCAACGACAATACGGTGAGCGATACCGCGACGACGACCGACGTGTCCAGGCCTCTGCATGTCACCGCGATGACCACGATCGCGGACACTACGTAGATCAAGATTTGGGTGCCGTGGTCCAGCCCGGAATCGACGCCCACCGACAGGAGGAAGCTGCCCGAGTAGAGGCCGATGATCAACAACATCGACAGAATTTGTGCAAGGTAACCAAGGAACAGGGTCGCGGCCATCAGGTAGCGCGCCCAAGGACCGAAGACTTCGGCGATATACGAATACAGCGACCCCGTGGCGACGAACCGCTTGGCAAACGTGATCACGGCAACGCCGACGCATGTTGTCGCAATTGCAGAGATCAACGATGCCAACCAACTGCCGTTGCCGGCCGTGGCCACCATTAGAACGGGGAAGCTGGCGATCGCCACGGCAGGGATGAACGACGCCAGAGCGAGCGAGATGATCTGAGTTCGACTCAGATGCCCTTCATCAAGACCGGGTAGTTCGATCTCGCCAGTGACGGCAGATGCCGGTTTATCAATCATTGCTGGATCCTCCAGGCCTGTCCTGACGATGACAGGCCGTAGTTGCCTCGTCAAGAGTTGCTCTTTCAAATGGGGTGGGACGTCGGGTAGCGATTGATGGATGCGGTAGCCGCTCGTATCGACCAGTGAATGCGGGCAGGAGCGGCGGACTTCCTCTTGGTTCGTTTCGGCATGAGGATCACCTTCTGGTGACTGCCCTCACGTCCTTCCGTCAAACGTGAGCTGAGTCACCGACTGGGGCATTCGGTCAAGTTAGTTGCCCAAGCCGGATGTGTCAACACTTGACCGAATCGCTTCGCTGTGTCCCGGCCAACTCGTACCTGTGCGACCATCTTGTCCAAGCGATCAAGTCGTTGGCTCAAGTAATTAGGCGTGTTCTTCGAGTGCGATGTCAACGTCACCGAATCCCCGGTTACACACTGTTGACCTGCAGGTACCGGTGTTACGTTGATGTTTCCCAACGGTCCGATCAGAGAAGGCGCACCCGCACCGGGCTCGCCTGGTTGGATCTCGCGAACGCGACGACTGCAGATGTACATGACCCATGACCCATCGGCCTCTTGGGTGACCCAATCTTCCCTGCGAGACCACTCTTCGAATCCGAGGCGCTTCAGCCGTGGCATGCCGCGCAGTGCGCAGTCGCGCCGCGCCGCGCCGAACCAACGCGGTACGTGGAGCGCTCCGCGGCATCGTATCGCGGGGCGCAGCTGCGGACCCGACCGAGAATGATCGCGGCTGACCGCCATGACAAGTGGTGACAATGTCCGAGGACAACATCAACAAGTGCACGGAGCACGGCGACTGGGGCCTGCGGCGAAATTGCTGATCAACGAGTCTCTACCGACCGGTCGGCACCGCCAGACTTCCTACAGGCCTGGGACTTGCCGATCCTGCGGTTCCGGACCTCTGCAGACACCGACCGCGCCGACTTCCTGCGTATTACTCATCGATGCGGATGCCGGTTTCCGTGACAGTGATCTGCTACGTCAACCCAGGGTGCTTCCTTCGGGTGGCGATCGCCGATGTTCGTTTCCACCGCCTCGATGAGTTTGCCGCTGCGAAGATCTTGTGCACTACGCGGTCCGGAAGCGCTCATCGTAATCGGTGAATTCAGCTCTCACGAGGATCAGATCGCGCTGCTCGATGCGGGGGCGGACCACGTCTTGAACGTACGGACAGCAGCCCGGAAAGTGATCGAAGGGGTCCGTTCGACTCTGAGGAGGGCGCGGAATTCGACCACCGCTCACGACACCAGTCTCCTAGGATCGAGACCCGCGCCCTGGCCCACGGTTACGCGAATAATCAGCTTTATTGGTGCGGACCATCGTGCGCCGAGTGATACCGCATGTCTCGAGGCAACCGTGGGTCGGCGGGCGAGAGTGGCGACCGATCCACATCCACGTTGGAACTCCTTGGGGGAGAGGGGATCGGCCAACGATGTCCGGGGTAGGCTTCCGGTTTCAGCACGGAAGCCGACCTCCGGCATGTCGCTCACGTGCAGAGATCACGCGAGACAACAGAATTATGATGCCTCGGGTGCGAAAACTATATGGTCGCAACACTTCCCGAATTCCGGCGGCAGCGTGATCGGGGCCGACCCGGTGGGGAGCGAAACCGACCTCCGGCCGGCATGCGGCACTCGACGGCTGCCATCCGGCGCAGGAGCGACCACAGATCTTCGAGACGCGATCTCCGGAGTGCAGCGGCGGCCGAGTCGCCGGTGCCCTAGCGGGCCAGATAGCCGCCGTCCACAACGAGATCGGAGCCGGTCATGTATGAGCTGTCGTCCGATGCCAGGAAGGCCACTGCTCGTGCGATCTCGGCCGGCTCGGCGAGCCGTTTGAGGGGGGTGTTGTCGATCGACGAGGCGAGATCGAGTTCGTCGTCGTTCATCGGGGTCTTGATGTAACCGGGGCACACCGTGTTCACACGGATTCGGGACTCCGCCAGTTCGAGCGCGACACTGCGGGTCATCTGCCTGACGGCGCCCTTGGTGGCGGTATATGCGAGGTAGTCGGGATCACCGACGTACCCCATGATCGACGCGATGTTGATGATCGATCCGCCTCCCGCCGCACGCATCGACGGTGCGACGGCACGCATGCCCAGGAATGGTCCCGTCTGATTGACGGCGACGATCGAGTCCCACGCCTCGCGGTCGGAGGCGACGCCTTCACCCGGACCGGAGATCCCAGCGTTGTTGACCAGGACCCCTACGCCGCCGACACAGCGCTGCGCCAGTGCGACGGCGTCACCCCAAGAGGTTTCATCGGTGACATCGAGGTGCGTGTAGTGGACGTCGAGTCCTTCGGCGCGTAGTTGTGCTGCATATTTCTCGCCAGCGTCGTCGAGCACGTCGGCGAGAAGGACCTGGGCACCGCGTTCGGCGAGGACGCGGCCGATCGCGGCCCCCAATCCCCGTGCGGCGCCGGTGACGATCGCACCGCGTCCTTCGAGTGTGGAATTCATGTACTACTCCGATCGGTCGTGGGCGGCCCCACGCGAGGATCCTGCCCGAGCAGGTATCGGCGAACGATGGGCTGACGGCTCACAGGCCGAGGTAGTCCTCGATGTCGTCGTAGTTGACCTGCCACAGTCCGGGGTACCCGTGGCTGTCGTCGTGGAAGGAGCGGAAGCCGAGCAGCTGCTGCACCCGGGGGGACAGCGTCCGAGCAAGCTCGAGATCGATGACGTGCGGGTACGCCTCCTCAGGTACGAGGTATCCGGGGTTGAAGGTGAAGGCCACTCCCCGACGGCGAACATCGGAGGTGACGTTGGCCCCGCCGCCGTGCGCCAGTTTCCCGCTGAAGAACAGGGCGTCGCCCGCCCTCATCGTCGCGGGAATTGTCTGTTCCGGGGTGCCGCGGTCGTTGAAGTCGGGCCACTTGTGGCTGCCCGGAATGACGCGGGTCGCGCCGTTCTCCTCGGTGAAGTCGGTCAGTGCGATGAGGAAGTTGCACATCACCTCAGGGCCGTGGGGGCCCAGTGCGAGGAACGGCGGGTAGTTCTCGAGGTCGCGGTGATGCGGCTGTGCCCTGTTTCCGGGGCCGATGTCGATCACCTGGGCGGTGCCCATCCAGTACGAGTCGTAGGAGTCGAGCATCGCCCGGTCCGCGACGGCGAGGGCGAGGTCGTGATCGATGATCTCTTCGCGGAAGGTCTTGCTCAAGGTGACGAGATTCGTCAGGCGCCTGGTCTGCGCACCGTGAAAGTCCTGGACTCCTTCGTTCGAGGACAGCGACCCGGGCCGGAGGCCGTCGAGGTGCGGGTCGATCTCGGCGTTGAATCGGGCGACTTGGTCGTCGGTGAGCATCCCGTCGATGATGACACCGCCGTCGCGCTCGACGATCGCTGCGATCTCGTCCGCCGTGGAGGTGTTCGGAACATGAGCGAGGGCTGCCTGAGTTGTGCTGGTCATCGGACTTCCATCCTTCGGTAGGTGGTCAGCAGGGAATCTCGTCACGTGGCAGGTGCTGCTTCAGCCGCCACAATTTCATGGGACAGTGACTTGAGTCACTGACTTGGTCATATGGTCAAGATAGTTGCTCGAGTTTGAAGTGTCAACGCCTGTTCGCGGGAGTGGTGTGGGGCGTTCAACCCATATTGACCGAATGACTTGTTCGAATGCCCCAGTCAAAGTCGGTCCATTAGGCGCTGTTTTTGCCGTGGTGTCAAGTGCTGGCCAGAAATAGCTAGAACTGTTTTGCATCAACTGAATTCGTCGTTTCTGGCATGTTTCAAACGCGTCACCAACACCGCATTGCAGCCGCGGATCTGCCCGACTGGTGAACTGGGCTTCGTTCCCGCATAGCCCGACGGCTTTCGATGCTTGCCGGGAGGCGGTGGTGGGGATCCAGGCGGGACTATCACGGACGCACCTGACGCGACGCCACGAACTTTGGTAGGCCCAGAGAATCCCATTACTGTGACGTAGGATATGACTGAGTCAATCGCCCAGGTCGGTTCGTCCACCCTCGGCGGTTATGAACAATCAGGCCGATAGTGAGGAACCGGATATGGCACATGTACCGGCTGAGCAGCGCCGTCATCTCTTCGTGGAGGCTGCGGTTCGCGTGATCGCGCAGCACGGGGTGTCCGGTGCGACCACCCGCAAGATCGCCGAGGAGGCCGGCGCACCCCCGGCGACCCTGCACTATTGCTTCCGCAGCAAGGAGGAGATCTTTTACGAGCTGTTCAAGCAGCAGGCCGAGAAGATCGAGGAGAAGGCCGACTATGGCGTGGAGGGGGAGGGGCTGGCCGCTGCCTCGGCTCGCCTGCTGAATGAGATCGTGGCGTGGTATCGCAGTGACCCGGACTACACCCGAGCGCAGATGGAGCTGCTGATGTGGTCGATCCGCCAGCCTCAGTACCCCGATCTGGCGGTGCGGTCGTATGACATCCATGAAAAGCTCTTCGCCGAGGTCCTGCGGCACGGCCTGGCCGAGGGTGAGGACGAGTCCCTGGTCGACCTGCTCGCCGAGCAGATCCCCGCCGTCGCGGACGGACTGTCGCTGCAGTGGTTCACCTATCAGGACGACGACAAACTCCAACGAGGCATGGAGTTCGCGGCCCAGTCCTTCGCGGCACTCATCGAGCAACGTCACGGCCGCACGAAAACTGTGAAGGGGCGTTCGAGCAGAACCCCTGCGGCAGCGTCCAAGAAGCCTGCGGCGACATCGGCAAGGCGGACGGCGAAGACATCGAAGTAGGACCCCGGGCCTACCGCGCGGTCCCCGCTCCGTCGATCACGTATCCACCGCCCGCGAGATTAGGAAGATTCGGCGGAGGCGAGGAAGACCGCGACATTGGCAACATCCTGAACGTCCGCGAGGCGGCCTTTCGGCGTCCCACCGGCCCATTCGTCGAGCGTGGTGCCTGCAGCGATCGCTGCTTCGTCCGCCGTCGCACTACGGGTGAACGTGGGATGGATCGAATTCACCCGGATATTGTTCGCGGCCTGCTCGATTGCGCGTGTTTGGACACGAGTCGGACGGCGCCTCTGGAGACCCCGTGCAGCACATGCTGTGCCGCGCCGATGAGTCCGGCGGTCGACGAAGCGTTGATGATCCGCCGGTGACATGGACTTTCATCAACCGATTCCACATTTCGACCGAAATCTCGGTCAGGGGCGCGGCCGCGACTTCCTCCACCGTCTGGTGGGCGGTGTCGCCATCGATGTCGGTGACGACAGGTTCCGGCCTTCGCCACCGACAACGACGATGCCCTACCGATTCCGGCGCCGCCGCCGGTGACGAGCGCGATGCTCCGTTCGTGTGACGACACGACAATCACCCTCCGGGTTGGGTGTACGGAATGTGGTTGGGGCTGCGGTCAGTCAGAGACTCGGACCACGAGCTTCCCGAAGTTCTTGCCCTGCAGCAGCCCGAGGAATGCTGCAGGTGCCTGCTCGAGTCCGTCGACCACTTCTTCGCGGTACGCGAACCGTCCTTCGGCCAACCAGCGCGACACGTCCGTCTGGAACTGATCGTGCAGGTCATCGGCAAAGTCGTAGACGATGAAGCCGCGCACGGTAAGGCGTTTGACCAGGACCTTGGAGAAGAACCCGGGAAGCCGGTCAGCGCCGTCCGCCACGTAGGTGTCGTTGTACTGGGCGATCAGACCGCAGACCGGTACTCGGGCGAAATCGTTCAAGAGTGGAAGGACGGCTGACGCCACCTCGCCGCCGACGTTCTCGAAGTAGACGTCGATACCGTTCGGGACCGCAGCCCGCAACCGGTCCGCGAAGTCGGGCGCCCGGTGGTCGATCGCAGCATCGAAACCGAGTTCGTCGAGCAGGAAGGAACACTTCTCGGGCCCGCCGGCGATTCCGACGGCACGCGCCCCCCGCAGTTTCGCGATCTGTCCGACCGCGGAGCCGACAGGTCCGCTGGCTGCGGCAACGACAACGGTCTCGCCGGGCTTCGGCTTTCCGATCTCGTGCAAACCCGCGTATGCGGTCATTCCGGGCATACCGAGAACGCCGAGGGCGGTCGAGACAGGCCCGGCGGCGGGATCGAGCTTGCGGACGTCGGCGCCGTCGACCACGTCATGGGTTTGCCATCCCGAATCTGACAACACGATGTCGCCGGGCTTGAAGTCGGGGTGGCGAGAATCGAGGACCTCAGAGACCGTGCCACCCACCATCACGGACCCGACGTCGACGGGGTCGGCGTAGGACTCGCCGGCGTCCATGCGACCCCGCATGTACGGGTCGAGCGAGAGGAACTGCGTGCGGAGTAACAGTTGCCCGTCGCCCGGATCGGGGGTGCCGCAAGGTTCGAGACGGAAGTTGTCGACTGTGGGGCTGCCGGTGGGGCGCGAGGCGAGAACGATTCGTGACGAGCTGATGGCCATGACGACCTTTCCGGAAAGATGATGTGGAGACGAACGGGCTTCCCGTCGGCGTCACGGTGACGGTGACGGTGACGGACCGCAGCGTGGGGGATTCAGGAATACTCGGCAGCGACTGATGTGAGTTGGCTGATCAGTTCGGTGGCGTGTGTGCGGTCGATCTTTCCGCTGGCATTGTGGGGGAGTTCGTCGATGATGACGAATTGTTCGGGGACGGCGTAGTCGGGGACGCGGCCGTGCAGTTGTGCTTTGGCGTCGGTTTCGTCGAGCGTGTGCCCGTCGCGCAGGACGACGCCGGCGACGATACGTTCTCCCATGACCGGGTCGGGGAGGCCGACCACGACGACCTCGGCGATCGCGGTGCTGTGTGCGAGGAGGTCCTCGAGCTGGGTGGGCAGGATCTTCTCGCCGCCGCGGTTGATGACTTGATTGATCCGGCCGAGGAGCCGCAGTCGCCCGTCCGGGTCGACGGCTCCGACGTCGCCGGTGCGGAGCCAGTGTCCGCTGAACGCGTCTGCGGTGGCGTCGGGCCGCTTCCAGTATTCGAGCATCCGCATCCGCCCGCTGACCCACACCTCGCCGGCGGTGCCCACTGGCACCTCTTTGCCTTCTGTGTCACGGATAGAGCACTGCACGCCTGCCACGGGGTAGCCGACCGTGTCGCCGTGTTCGATGATTTCCTCGGCGGGCAGCAAGTGAGTAGCCGAGGTGAACTCGGTCAGGCCGTAGACGTGGAAGAGGTTCAGCTCTGGCCAGCGTTCGAAGAACTCGGTGCTCCACGCCGGTGGCATTCCGGCACCCCCGACCAGGGCGTGCCGGCAGGAACCAAGAATTGTGTCAGCGTCCTCGGTGAGCATGAGCATGCGGTAGATACTCGGGACGGAGGCGAGGTGAGACGGTGGTCGCCGGGTCATGGCGTCGATGGCGGTCGTGGTGCGGAACCGCGGCACGAGATCGACCTGGCCGCCGATGACCAGCATGAATCCGAGTTGGTCGACGTAACCGGTGTTGTGGAACAGCGGAACCAGGATGGTCGAGATCGCGCGTTCGCCGAGCGGCATCCACGGCACGTATACACTCGACGAATCAACGAGGGAGGCGTGAGATATCGAGGCCGCCTTGGGGTTTCCGGTTGTTCCGGAGGTGAAGCTCAGCAGGGCGAGGGCATCGCGGTCTTCTGAGGTGGGTGCGTGCCAGCGGTGATCGGTGGGCATCCCGGTGAACGCGTCGGTGATGTCCCCTGAGCCCAGCGAATGCACCGGCGTTCCGGATTCGGCGATTCGTGCGGTGGTGAACACCTCGAGCTGGGTGTGGTCGACGAGGACGATGCGGGGTTCGACGAGGTCGATCAGGGGCCGGAGTTGTTCGGCCCCGAGCCGCGAGTTCAAGGGCACGATCACCGCGCGCATGCGCAGCGCCGCGAGGAAGGTTACTACCCAGGCCGGGGTGTTGATGCCCGAGAGGACGACCCGGTCTCCCGGCCGGACCGCGGCCGCGGACAGGCGTGCGGCGGTGCTGTCGATGAGTGAGAGAAGTTCTGCGTAGCTGATTTCGGTGTCGGACGAGGACACGGCGATCGCGTCGGGGGTGTGGTGTGCCCAGTGTTCGACGTGGTCGGTGACGCTGTTGAGCAGGTTGCTCATGAGGGGACCGCCTGTGTGGTGACAAGTTCGACGAGCGGGGATTCGGTTCCGGCAGGTTCGGTGTAGTGGGGGTCGAGTGCGGCGAAGAATTCCTCCGCCGGCACTGCCGCTTCGGGGGTGACCACACCACGGAGCGAGAAGTCGCCGCGGGCCAGTAGCCGGAGGGCGACGGCCGCGGGGACGGCGGTGGCGCCGGCCATCTTTCCTGGTGCCCAGCGCGTGATGCCCGCCGCGGCGATCGTCTCGACCCCGCCTCGGGTGCCCCGGGCCCAAGCGAATACGGGTGGGAGCCGGCGGGTGCGGGGAGCGTCGGTCGGTCGTGGCGGGGTGCGGTCCATCGCCACCGCGGCGTGGTCGACAGTGATTCGACCGGATTCGACGCCGTCCATCAGGTCGGTGACGTAGTCGAAGTACCAGTCGGGACCCGACATGACGTTGACGCAGCGCTGCAGACCCGAATAGGTGCGGGGAAGCGTTACGGCCTCGGGATGCCCGACGGTACGCACCACGACGTCCCCGATACCCGGGTAGTGGATCGGGAGGGTCTGCAGAGGCGCCACATCCACCCATTCGCCGTCTTCGACCGCCCGGATGGTGCCGGTGCACTGGTGCACCACGTGCAGCATGGCGGCCTGGGGGCGAACGCTGCCGGCGTCGGACGCGATCCCGACCAATGCCCACCCGGTCAGCAACTCGTGAACCTCGTCGAGTTGGGCGGCGGCCTTGGCGGCGAGCACATTCGACACGCCCGGGCTTGCGCCCATCCCGATCAGCGCTGTTACATCCGCAGCCTTGGCCGCTTCATCGAGTTCGAACGCTTGAAGGGTCGGTTCCCAGTCGTCGTTGATGTCGACATACTGGCAGCCCGACTCGATCGCCGCCTTCATGATCTTGGTCCCGAACCGCGTGTACGGCCCGAGGGAGCTGAGCACGCCCCACGCACCCGAGAACAACTGCCGTGGATCGTCGCGATCAGCATCGAACTTCACCGCCGAGACCCGCGGACCCAACTCGGCGGCCAGCGACTCCGCCGCTGCGATGTTGAAGTCGGCGATCACGAGTTCGGTGAACTCGTCGAATTCGGCGGCGGTGCGGACCGCGCGTGAACCCATGGCGCCGGCTCCGCCGACGAATACCACCCGCATCTTATTTTCTCCAGTTCACGTTGTTTACAGATTGTCCCGGGCACACCCTGGCCGGCCACATCGGTCGGCGCTCCGACAAACTTTGCGCCGACCGATGAAATGTCAGTTGCGTTGTGGCCGGATCGCGGCGAAGTCCGATTTCTTGTACAGCCGCGTCTGACGCCAGAAGTTCGGTGTCAGATCCGGCCACAGGGTGTCGACTCGGCCGTCTGCGGACTGGTACCAACTGCTGCAACCACCGGTCACCCACACCGTCTCGCGCATCTTCTTCTGGGTCTGCTCGTACCAGCGTGTCTGAACGTCGAGGTCGAGATCGAGGGCGGCACCGCGGGAGCGGAGCAGCCGCTTGACGGCTGTGGTGATGTAGCGTGCCTGCGCCTCGATCATGAACACCACCGAGTTGTGGCCGAGGCCGGCGTTCGGTCCGAACATGATGAACAGGTTCGGGAAGCCGTGGGTCGCGACCCCCAATTTCGTTGCGGCCCCATCCTTCCATGCGTCGGACAACTCGACACCACGGCGACCGAACACCTTCATCGGCGCCAGGAAACTCGTGCCGGTGAACCCGGTGCCGAAAATGATCGAGTCGACCTCGTGCTCCTCGCCGTCGGTGGTGACGATCGAGTGCGGCCGAATCTCGGCGATGCCCTCGGTAACGAGCTCGACGTCGTCGCGCTGCAGAGTGGGATACCACTCGTCGGAGACGAGGCGGCGCTTGCACCCGGGGTCGTAGTCGGGGGTGAGCTTGGCGCGCAGTCCCGGTTCGGGCACCTGTTCGGCGAGGAAATCGAGGGCCTTCTCGCGGTAGTTCTCGACCACCTTCGGGTGGTTGCCGAGGAAGCCGCGGGACAGGGTCTCGAAATCCCAGTAGGTGCGCCACCGCTCGAACCGCTCGAGGAGCGGGAAGCGTCGGTAGAGGCGGCGGGTGCGGGCGCTGATGGGCTGGTCACCGCGTTCCATGACCCAGTGGGGTGAACGCTGGAAGACATACAGCTTCTCGGCATCGTTGGCGATCTTCGGGACGAACTGAATCGCGCTCGCGCCGGTTCCGATGACCGCGACCTTCTCGCCTTCGAGATTGTGGTCGTGACGCCACTGCGCCGAGTGGAAGGTAGTTCCCTCGAACGACTCCAATCCCGGAATCTGTGGAATCGAGGGTTGGCTGAGTATACCGACACAGCTGATGACGGAACGTGCAGTCACGGACTCACCCGAGGTGAAGCTCACGGTCCAGTTCAGAGCACTGTCGTCGAACCGGAGTTCGGACACTTCGGCACCGTACTTGATGTGCGAGTCGATCTCGAAGTCTTTGGACACCTTGACCAGATAGTCGTGGATCTCGTTCCACGGACTGTAGGTCCTGGTCCACTCCGGATTCTGAGCGAATGAGAACGAGTACAGGACACTGGGAACGTCGCATGCGGCCCCGGGATAGGTGTTGTCGCGCCACGTTCCCCCCACGTCATCGGCACGCTCGTAGATGACGAAATCCTCGATCCCGGATTCCTTCAGCTTGATCGCGGCGCAGATCCCGGAGAATCCGGTTCCGATGATGGCGATGTGGTTGTCGGTCACTGTGGTGTTACCCATGATCGCTCTTTCTGTTTCCGTGGTACGCGTTTCGGTCATGCGCCGACATCCCTGGTCAGGGTTGCGTGTATCGCTGCAAGAGAATCTCGACCGTGCCCCGCAGCCATTGCGGCGCGCAGATTTTCCAGCAGAGCAGCGTTCAGGTGTGCAGGTTGCCCGGAATGCTGGATCGACTCGGTGATCATGGCGATCGCCTTCTCGTAGGTAACGACGGCCGCCTGGTCGGTCGTATAGTCACCGGAGACGATCTCGCGTGCGCCGTTTTCGATCTCGGTCCTCAGTTGGTCTGTCCATCTGAGCGCGTAGGGCACGAGCTTGTCCGCTGTCATCCCTGAACGCGCGGCATACGCGGTGGCCTCGTAGAACGCCCCCATCGCAACGCAGAAGAAGCTGCCGGTGATCGAAGTGTCGATGACATTGGCGTGCTCGATCTGCTCACCGACAAAGGCGGTGCCGGAACCCAACGACATCAGCACCGGACGGTGCGCATCCCACACGGTTTCAGGGCCCGTGATCACGACGTCGGCGTCGGCGCCGATCGCCTTGGGGTAGGCCAGGATCGCACCGTCGAGATACTTGATACCGGTGGGGGCCAGGTGGCTTTGCAACTCGATAGCTGCTGCCGCGTCTCCGGTCGTCAGGTTCAGAACCGTTGCAGCCTCCGGGCGGCGCGAGTCCCTGTTGATCTCGTCCAGCACGTCCCGGACCGACCGGTAGTCGGACAGCACAATGACGGTCAACTCGCTCTCGGCCAGCACCTCGGTAGGGGTGCCTGCTGCCGAGGCGCCCAATTCCACCAACCGTTCGGCCTTCGACGCCGTGCGGTTCCATACGGTGACCGAATGGCCGGCCACGAGAAATGCTTCGGCGATTGCGGACCCCATGAGGCCGAGTCCGAGAACTCCTATCCGTGCCATGCGTTCACCCTTTCCGTTGATCGCGCGTTCACAGCTGAATCCAGGTGGTCTTGAGCGAGGTGAACTTTTCGAGTCCGTGTTCGCTCTTGTCGGCGCCGTGCCCGGATAGCTTGCGGCCGCCGAAGGGCACGGTCAGATCGCCTTCTTCGAAGCAGTTGACCCAGACGATTCCGGCGTCGATGCGGCGTGAGACATCATGGGCTGTACGCAGATTCGTGGTCCAGACTCCGGACCCGAGTGCGTACTGCGAGTCGTTCGCCAGCGCCACAGCCTCGTCGGCGCCATCGAACGATGTCACCGCGAGGACGGGGCCGAAGATTTCCTCCTGGAACAACGCCTGCTTGGGGGCGACACCAGTGAAGACGACCGGATCGAAGTAGAACCCGTCGCCATCGGCGATGTCGGGGGACCCGAGTTCGAGTGTGGCACCTTCCTGGACGCCGCGCCGGACATGGGCTGCGACATCCTTGCGGTGCTTGGCGCTGGAGAGGGGACCGATTACCGTCTCGGGGGCAAAGGGGTCACCGACCTTCTTGGCGGCGATCCTTTCGATCACGTTGCTGACGAATTGCTTCTCGATGCGCTTGTCGACGATCAGTCGCGCGCCTGCAGTGCACATCTGGCCGGCATTGAAGGTGATCGCCCATGCGACCGACTCTGCTGCTGCGTCCAGGTCCGCGTCGGCGAACACGATGTGCGGGCTCTTTCCACCCAGCTCCAGATGCACGGGTTTGGCGTTGGAGTCGCCGGAGTAGTGCATCAGCTGCTTCCCGACACCCGGTGAGCCGGTGAATGTCAGGCAGTTGACGCCCTCGTGACGAGCCAGACGCGATCCGGCCTGTCCACCAGTCCCGGTCAGTACTTGCAGCACCCCGGCGGGCAGACCTGCGGCGGTACCGAGCTCGGCGACCCGAAGCAGCGACAACGGGGACTGGATGGCGGGTTTGACCACGACACTGTTGCCGACGACCAGTGCTGCCGCGATCTTCCAGCTGCTCAGCGTCATGGGGAAGTTCCACGGGGTGATCGCGGCGACCACACCGACGGGCTCGCGCGTGACCAAGGCGACTGCATCGGCGAGTCCTCGAGGGGATTCGTCGAGCTGCTTGTCGGCAAGCTCGCCGTACCACCGGTACGTCTGCTCGGTGGTCTTCAGCTCGATGTCGCGGGCGTCGAGGACGGGCTTGCCCATTTCGAGGGCGACCAGTGCCGCGAGCTCGTCACGGTTGTCGTGAATCAGATCCGCCCACCGCTGGAGTGCCTTGCCACGCTCACGCGCCGAGATCCGCGACCAGTCGCCGCGTTCGAAGGCAGCCCGTGCACCGGCGACAGCGAGGTCGACGTCGTCGTCGCCGGCCAACGGCACCTGAGTGACGGCGCTTCCGTTGCGCGGGCTGATCACATCGTGAACGGAGTCGCCAGTGCCTTCTCGCCAGCCACCGTCGATCCACATCGCGGTCGGCAGAACCAATTCGCCGATGTACTGTTCCCACTCTGCGCGTGTCTGGGCCATTACTGAAGCACTTCCTCGGGTACGGATCCGCCGAGGCCTGCGACGGCTCCAGACGGGTCGATGGTGTCTGCTGTGACATGAATGGGGGGCACTCGGCCGGCCCAGGGCGCGGCCTGCTCGAGCTCTGAGGCCAGCGCCAATAAGGTGTGCTCACCGCCCTGCGCGGCGGCGAATTGACCACCGACCGGTAGACCGTCGACCATGCCGATCGGCACTGAGATCGCCGGCTGACCAGTGACGTTGAACAACACGGTGAAGGGCACGTGTTCGAAGATCTCGCGGATCCACGATTCGGCGCTCCAGCCCGGTTGGTTTCCGCGCATGCTCCCGACGCTCCAGGCGGGAGTGGCGACCGTCGGCGTCATCAGGACGTCGTACTCGTCGGCGAAGAAGCCGGCGGTGCTCCGCGTGATGTCGTTCTGCCAGGAACGGGCCTCCGCGACATCTGTCCAGCGGAGATCGAGACCGCGGCGGGCGCATGCGGCAGTGGAAGCCTCGACACGTGCCAGCGATGCATCGGCATCGTCGCTTCCGCTGATCTCCTGGATCGTGTGGCCGATCGACGCGGAGAAGAAGCGGATGTTGAGTTCGAGAAGCATCGAGCCATCGACGGTTGGCTGCGCGTAATCGACGTGGTGGCCCAGTTGTTCGAGCAGCTGGGCAGTTGCCAGGACCTGTTCGGCGACCCTCGGGTCGACGGCGGTACCGAACGGTGACTCCGTGCTCACCGCGATCCGAAGAGGATGCCGCGCATCGATGAGGGCGTCGGAATACCGGCCAGGTGGGCGAGCGACCAGGTAACGGTCGCCGGGAACACCGCCGTGTACCTCGTCGAGGAGTGCGGCAGCATCGCGCACCGTGCGGGTGATTGCGAACTCGCTCGTCAATCCGAAGAGGGGTTCGTCGGCACCTGGACCGACCGGTGTCCGGCCCCGGGTCGGTTTGAGCCCGACGAGCCCGCACAGAGCCGAGGGGATACGGATTGAACCGGCCGCGTCGTTGGCGTGCGCCCAGGGAACTGCGCCGGACGCGACGAGTGCGGCTGATCCACCACTGGATCCACCGGGGGTGCGGGTGGGATCCCAGGGGTTGCGGGTTGGTCCGCTGAAAACTGGCTCGGTGGTGCAGCTCAACCCGAATTCCGGGGTGGAGGTACGGCACACAGTCGCCAAACCTGCCTCGCGCCAACGTGACATGAGATCGGAGTCGGCAGAGGCAACGAAATCACGGGTCAGAGCGCTGCCGGATTCGGACGGAACACCCTGTGCGGTGAGCAACAGATCTTTGACCGCGAACGGGACGCCGGCGAACGGGCCCCGGGTGTCGTATTCGAGTGGGTGCTGGAAGAGGGGTCCGACGACCGCATTGAGGCTCGTGTTCACCTTCTCGATTGCCGTGACGGCAGCCCGGAATACCTCACCGGCCGAGACGGTCCCGGAGCGGATCAGGTGACGCAACTCGGTCGCGTCGGCTGCGGCGTACTCATGCAGCTCCACGGCGACCTCCTTGATCTGCTGATGCCTGGTCGATGAACCAGTCGAAGATCGCATCCTTGTGCCGCCATTCCGGATGCCACTGCACTCCGACGACAGGTTTGTCGCCGTACTCGATTGCTTCGACGACCCCGTCGGGTGCCCACCCCGTCACGGTGAGACCGGTCCCGGAGGTGTCGACGGCCTGATGGTGGAGGGAGTTCACGTTTGCGGTGCGCCCGTAGATGTTGAACATCGTCGATCCGGTCAGGAACTGCACCGTGTGCGTCTCGTTCTCGACCGGCTGACCTGGCTGCTGATGATGAAGTTCGTGCGTCGGCAGGTCGGGTACGAGACTGCCGCCGAGTGCGACGTTGAGGATCTGCATTCCGCGGCAGATACCGAGTATCGGGATTCCGGCATCGAGCGCATCGCGGATCAGGGCGATTTCGTATTCGTCGCGAAGTGGATCAATGTCGCAAGCATCGACAGGTTCGCCGCCCCAGCGGACCGGGTCGACGTCCTGGCCGCCGCTGATCAACAGTCCGTCCAGGCGGTCGATCAGATCCGGGCCTGTGGATTCGTACGGAAGTTGCACCGGTAGACCACCGGCGGCGGCTACCTTGGTCGCAAAATCCGAGACATGGACGTCGAACGGCTTCTTCTGATAGCGGGCTTCCATGTCGACGCGGGTTCCTTGCCAACGACGCCCAGAGATACCGATGAGTGGTCGCACGATGCTTCCTCCTGTCTCTACTGATCGAATTCGACGACGACGCGGGTGATCCCGCCCTGGCGCATGGCGTCGAATCCGTCGTTGATCTCGTCGAGTCGGATCCGTTCGGACACCATCTCGTCGAGCCGAAGTCGGCCTTGGAGGTAGTAGTCGACGAACCGTGGGATGTCGACCATGAATTGGTTCGATCCGAACAGGGATCCCTGGATGCGCTTTTCCTTCACGAAGAATTCCGACGACGGGATGCGCAGCGGCTGCTCGTCGGGGACCATGCCCAGAATCGTTGCCACGCCGCCCGGCGCGAGCATGGTTACGGCTTGCTCGGCAGTGACGCGGACTCCGATCGCCTCGAACGAGTAGTCGACTCCACCGCCGGTCAGCTCGCGCACCGCCTCGACGGAATCGACTTCACGGCCGTTGACCGTCGAAGTCGCACCGAAGAACTTCGCCTGCTCGAGGGCATGTTCGTTGACATCGATGGCGATGATCTGGGAAGCGCCGGCAAGGCGGGCGCCTTGAATCGTTGCGATCCCGACACCGCCGCACCCGATGACCGCGACAGTCGATCCCGGCTGTACCTGCGCGCCCCGGAATACTGCCCCCACGCCGGTGACGATCGAGCAGCCGAGAAGGCATGCCCGGTCGAAGGGCATGACCTTGTCGATCTTGACGACACCGTTCTCGTGAACCAACATGCTGTCGGCGAAGCCGCCGAGTCCGCCCATCGTTCCTACCGGCCGGCCCGCTGCATTGGTGAGCTTGGGGCGTGGCCTGGTCCGCAGTGCCTGGTGGTTCAGGCACAGGGACAGTTGGCCGTTGGTGCAGTATCGGCAGTACCCGCAGAAGATGGTGGCGCAGGTGACGACGTGATCACCCGGCCGGACCGACGACACCTCGCTACCGACCGCGGCGACGACACCGGCGACTTCGTGCCCGAGAACCTCTGGCAAGTCGGTGCTCCAGGTCGCATCGATGTAGTGCAGATCCGAATGGCACAGCCCTACCGCCGCTGTGCGGATGACCACCTCACGTGGTCCGGGGTCGTCCATGGTGAGGTCTTCGAGCTCGAGTTTTCCCGGAGCCGAATTGAGCACTGCCGCTCTCATAATGAGCTTCCTGCCGATCGTGGTGTTCGCTGTCAGATGTGTTCGAAGTAGCGCTGAAGTTCCCAGTCGGAGATGCCGGCGTCCGGGTCGCCGCCTGTGGTGTGGAACTGCAACCACTCCCACCGGCGCGTACCGGCCCAGTAGTCGACCAGATCCGCTCCCAGGACCTTCGACAACAGGGTGTCGGCGACCAGGATGTCCGTGGCTGCGGACAGGCTCGTCGGGATCTTGGGTACCGTTCCTGCGGGAAGCCCCCACGCCATGACATCGCATTCGGGTCCCGGATCGATGTGCTGGTCGAGCCCGATGATGCCGCCCGCGAGGAAAGCCGCGAACGCGAGATAGATGTTCACGTCGGCTGAGGTCACTCGGTACTCGACTCGGGTCTGCTTGGCATCGCGGCAGATCGCACGCACTGCCGTCGACTTGTTCTCCACGCCCCAGGTGATGCTGGTGGGCGGGCCATCCAACTCTACGATGCGCTTGTACGAGTTGATCGTCGGGAACTGGAACGTCGTTGCGGCCGGCAATGTCTCGAGCACTCCACCGATGAAGTCGGTCATCGCCTGCGACGGCCGGTGCGGGTTGTCCGGGTTGTGGAAGGCGTTGACCCCGTCTCGTTCGAGGGACAGATTGATATGCGAGCCCTGACCGTACTGGTCGGGTGCCCAGCGTGCCATGAAGGTGACCGTGCGGCCCAGTTCGTACGCGACAGTACGCATGGCCTGGCGGGTCCGCACGTACAGGTCAGCGGCGGTGACGATGTCGGTGGGGGAGATGTTGAATTCGATCTGTCCGATCGAGGACTCGTCGGCCCAGCCTTCCCAGGGGATTCCGAGTTCGTCGAGTCGACGCGCAACCGCATCCATGTATTCGGTGAAATCACGCGAGCGGCTCAGGACGTAGACGGCACCCGACGAGCCACCCAGAGGGTGGAGATTCTTGAAGTCCTGGGCGCGGGCCTGCTCGATCGACTCCTCGAAAACGGTGGCCTCGATCTCGATGGCGGCCTTGCCGGTATACCCACGCGCAGCCAGCTCCTCGACCATTCGCTTGAGGGTGGACCGTGAGCAGACTGGGAGCGGCACGCCGTTCTGGTCGGTGATGTCACACAGCACAGACCCCAGACCGTCGAGAGAGGGGTCCACGACGAGGGTGCTCGGATCCGGCCTCAACTGGATGTCGCGGAGTTCACCGCGCCAGTCACCGAAATCGAATCCCAGCTGAGGGATGTTGGCCATGTCCACACCGAAGACGATGTCCGCGAAGCTGAATCCGCCACCGTGAGCGCCCGAAATGAACTTTTGCGGGGCGAGGTGCTTTCCGATCAGGACACCGTCGAGGCTGAGGGTTTCCGCCCGAACGGTGCGGATGGAATGCTGATCGACCCACGCCGCCGCATCGAAATTGTCAGACATCGTAAACCGCCTTCATAGATGCGCCGGTGACAACAGACCACTCGCGGAAGGTGCCACTGATGGTCAACTTGCCCGCGAACAGCGAATCGGGGAATGTCTCCAAACCACCGAGGATGCGGCGCAAATCTGCTTCCGCACCGTGAATCTCATAGGGTCGTGCGCTGTCACCGACGACCACTTGGTCGCCCGAGTCGGTCGCGACGAACTTCAGCGCCGGCATGCCGGGGATATTCTTCGTCAGCTCCCAGAATTCGGCCGCGACATCGGACAGCTCGGGCAATTCCGGCTCGAGGACCGCGGCGACCGCTGCCGCCCCGGGCTCCACGTCGTCCTGGCTCCCAGCGAGGCGGCGAGTTGCCGGATCGACGTCGACGACCACGTCTGTGTCCGTTGCGAGACCACGGTGCACCCGGACCTCCGAGGCGCCCGAAACTATTGTCGCCCTCTGGAAATCGGAGGCCGAGCGAACGCCGACGACAGCGGGCAGGGTGGACAGCAATTCGATGCCGGCCGGCGTGCCTGCGGACCGGCGCAGCGCTGTGGTGATGGCGCGGACAAAGGGCGTCGCGTCGTCCTCCCGGACGATCGGGGGAGTGGTGGCGGTGCTCATTTTGCTCCAAACAGAGTCTGTGCGGCCATGGTCGTGCTGATCTCCCTGTCCTCGAGGAGGATGTGAGGATCGTTCATCTCGTACGCGCCGAGGAACGGCGGGCACACGTCGTAGCCCAGGAGTCGCTGGACCTCTTCGGAGTACTCGAGGACTTTCTCGCGGGGGATGGCGAGGTACTGGTTCTCCTCCTGCCGCAGGTTGCCCAGATCGAGACCGATCGTGAGGCCGGTGCGCGGCTGGTCGGACCGGTTGTGCCCACCGCCGTGATAGACACCGCCCACCCAGATCAGTGCAGATCCGGCTGCCATCACCGTGGGAATCGCTTCGGACTCGAGGGGGGTGCGCTCGTCGTCCCAATGGTGGCTGGCGGGAATGACCATCGTGCCGCCGTTTTCCTCGGTGAACTCACTCATCGCGAGCATCAGCTGGACGCGGCTGTGCGGGCCGGGGTGGCGGCGAAGGTGGATCGCGTCGTCGCGGTGGAGGGGCTGCTTGCCCTGACCCGGGTGAATTTGGATGGCCTGGCTGATACTGATCTGAATGGTGGGCGTGATGTCCATCCACTCGTCGAGATACACCTTGACGGGCTTCTGCATCAGCGCGCGGGCGGTCTGGAGATACGACGGCTGGGTGACCACCGTTTCCATGCGGTTGCTACGGGCAAACAGCGACGAGATTCGACGGGTCTTCTTGCCGAGGTACTCGTCGGCTCCGCCGGGGGTCTTGTCGAGGTCAGGTCCGAGATCGTCCCACAGCCCGGCAAGGGTCTGATCGTCGATGAAGTTCTCGACGATCACGCCGCCCTCGCGGTCGACGATCTCGATGATGTGTTCTACCGGGGTGTCGTTCGGAACAGTCTGCAAGGCCGCCATCTGTTCATCTCCTTGTGTATGTGTCAGGACTATGCGTCGCGCGTGATCGGGTAGGGGTGCGTCTAGGGCAGAAGTTGGGTGGACAGTGCGGGTAGCGACTTGTCGCCCAAACCTGCTTCATGGGCTCGTCGCAGGTCGGCGACGAGGGGAGCAATATGCAGGTCGCGGTGTCCGGCGAGAACGCTCATCGCCTCCGCTGCCATCTCGGTCCCGCGCCAGTGCACGTCGATATCGGCCTGATCGGTGTCGAACTTGCCCGCCCGCATTTCGGCGACCGCGATCGGGATCTGGTGGCGGAGCAAAGCGACCAGTTCGAGTGCCACCCGTTCGATGCTCTCGAACGACACGTTCTCGTGCCGCGCGAAGACAGTCGACTCGACGAATGCACCGATAGCTGTGTGATAAAAGTTGATGCACATCGCCGTGTCGATCGCCGCCGCCACTCCGACGGATTCCCCGGCGTACCAGGATGCGCCTCCCAGCTCGGAGAGCAGTTCGCGATTGCGGTTCCACACCTGTTCGGACCCCGAGTAGACGATTCCGAGGTCCTTGGTGCCGACCGCTTCGGGGTAGTCGGGAATGATGCCGTCCAGGTACTCGGCGCCGGCGTCGTGGAAGAGTTTCTGCAGTTCGCCCGCTTCGCGTGGCACTCCCGTCGAGAGATTCACGATGGTTCGGCCCTTCACCGCGGACACCGCTTCAGGAGCGTCGAGCAAGGCGCGAACCGCTGCATTGTCCGACAGGCAGATCACCGACAGGGGACTGGCAGCAAGCGCGGCCGCTGCGGAGGGCGCAGACTCCGCCTGAAGTCCCACATTCCTGCCCGGCGTCCGGTTCCAGACGGTGGCAGAACGGTCAGCAGCGTCGAATGCCCACGCCAGTGCATATCCCATGTTTCCGAGCCCGAGCACCGATACTTCGCTGACCATGGTTTCCTCCGCTGCGTTCGTGGGCAATCCGATGTGGCTCCCGCTCTCGGCGAGCGAACGGAGCGATCACATCCTGGTTGGGTCGTGATCCAAGTCACTCGACTTGGGCACATGGTCAAGCTAGTTGGTCTACTCGACGGCTGTCAATCCCTTCGGGGCAATTGATTAAGCCGCATGACTTGTGCAGTTGATCAACTAGCGGACTCTGTCCATTAACCGCGTCGGTTTCGGGCTTGTCAAGTCGTACGTCTGATGCTCGGAATAGATTACCGTGCAACAATATTCAATGTTACGTAGATGTTTCTGTGCGGTAAGGATACGGTGCCGTTCTCGGCTTCGAAGTGGGCGAGGCGTCCTCGCGTGCCTGGGCTGTCGATCTGGGGAGTCGAAAGAATTTCTCTTGACAGGCAAGTGGGCCATATGGTCAAGTCAGGTGATCTCACCGCGCAGCCGCATGTAGGGAGCCCTTCTCCGGCTGTCGCGCGAGGCGTGCTGCTTATCCGGAAGCGTCGGCCTCGTCGTGGTCCCACGATCGCGCGATCAGGCGTGTTCCGGCCCGAATTCTCCGATGAAAGTTGGCACCCGTGTCCGAACCGAATGTCACTGCCCTGACTCCACTGGCTTTCCTCGACCGTGCCGCCAAGACCTTTCCGGACAAGACCGCAATCGTCCTCGGAGGTCGACGTGCGACCTATAGCGAGTTCGCAGCGGAGGCCGCCGCACTCGCGCGTGGGCTCGCTCGCCTCGGCGTCGGCGAGCAGGATCGCGTGGCCTATCTCGCTCCCAACGTTCCGGAACTACTCGTTGCGCATTTCGGAGTTCCGTTGTCCAAGGGTGTCCTGGTGGCACTCAACACCAGGCTGGCGTCGGCAGAGATCGCCTACATCCTCGCCCACTGCGACGCCAAGATCCTTGTCGTCCACGAGTCGCTATTGGACTCGATCCGGCCCATCGCCGGTGAATTGAGACTGTCCACGGTTGTGGTCATCGGTGCCGGCGATATCGCCGGCGTCGATGCCGTCGAATATCGAAAGATTCTCGATCACAATGCGCACGAGCCGATCGACTGGACGGTCCGGGACGAGCTGGCGACGATCAGCATCAACTACACCTCGGGCACCACCGGGCGTCCCAAAGGGGTGATGTACACCCATCGGGGCGCATACCTGAATGCGATGGGGGAGCTGATCCATTCTCGGCACACCTCCGGCAGCGTCTACCTCTGGACCTTGCCCATGTTCCACTGCAACGGCTGGTGCACACCGTGGGCGATTACCGCCATCGGTGGCACCCACATCTGTCTCGAGGCAATCGACAGCGAGAAGATCTGGACCCTCTTCCGCACCGAGGGGGTCAGTCATTTCAACGCGGCCCCCACAGTCCTGGTGATGCTGGTCAATTCTCCCTCGGCGGCGGCCCTTCCGCAGGCCGTCACGGTGACAACGGCCGGCGCCCCTCCCAGCCCCACCATCATCGAGCAAGCTCGGGTGCTCGGGTTCGAGATCATTCACGTCTACGGCCTGACCGAGACATACGGACCGTATTCGGTGTGCGAAACACAGTCCGACTGGGCCGAGCTACCCGCAACCGAGCAAGCCAGACTCGCAGCTCGTCAAGGCGTAGGAATGATCCACACGGACGGAGTGCGGGTGGTGGACAAGAACATGACCGACGTCCCCGCGGACGGGTCCACCATCGGCGAAATCGTGATGCGAGGCAATGGCGTCATGAAGGGATATCTCAACGATCCCGCGGCCACCGAAAAGGCTTTCGAAGGAGGGTGGTTTCACTCCGGTGACCTCGGGGTCATGCATCCCGACGGCTACGTCGAGCTCCGGGACCGTAGCAAGGACATCGTCATCTCCGGAGGAGAGAACATTTCCTCTGTCGAGGTCGAACAGGTGCTTGTCTCACACCCGGCCGTTCTCGAAGCTGCGGTGATCGGCGTACCCAGCGAAAAATGGGGGGAACGACCCAAGGCATTCGTGGTGACGAAGCCGAACGCGCAGGTGACACCCGACGAACTGCGGAGTCATGCGGCCACTCGAATGGCGAAGTTCAAGGTGCCCGACGTCATCGATGTCATTGACGCACTTCCGAAGACATCTACTGGCAAGATCCAGAAGTATCAACTGCGAGACAGAGAGTGGTCCGGACACCACACCCGCATCCAAGGGTGAGGTGGCGCAGACCGAAATGACCTTCCGGATCGGATCCGGTGGACTAGGACGGAGAAAGACGTTGGGGTACTCCACGCTCACCGAGCGACGCGCTCAGTTGGTGCGCGCCGCTGCGCGGGTCATCGCGCGTGAAGGGCTGTCCAAGGCCACCACTCGTCGCATCGCGGAAGAAGCGAGCCTCAACCTCGCGGCACTCCACTACAGCTTCGGGTCGAAAGCCGAGTTGTTCGCCGCCGTTCTCGAAAACACCGAGGCCTTTGCGTCGGGGCCTTGGGAGTCGAGCAACCCGAACTCGAGTCCACCTCTCGAGGACGCGGTGGCGGCAATGGTATGCGGTTATCAGCAGCTGTTCGACGGAAGCTCGGATGTCGCCATTGCGCAGTACGAACTGTTGCTGTGGGCACTGCGGACTCAGCAGAGCGACAACCTTGCTGCGCAGAGTTTCCGTAAGCACGTGGATGCGGTTGCAGACCGGCTGGCCATATCGGCTCTGGCAGAGGGGATCGATCCGGTCATTTTGGCGGACTACCTGGTCGGGATGCTGGACGGACTGGTCCTCCAGCAAATGGCATCCCACCGGCAGCGCATCGGCGGGCCCGAAACAGTGGCGCTGGCACGATATCTGGTGGAGCTCGCCCGTTCCGTCACGCACATTCGTCGTTTGGAGTCCGAGCAGTACCTTGCAGCACGAGCCTGAGCGGCGGATCGCATTCTGAACAGTGGCAGTGCAGTGCCACTGAAGCGGTGCGGACGTGAGCGATGATGAGCCGGTCAGTTACCCGGGGATTCGGCCCGTGCTGCGCTGATCGATGCTCGCGCGGCCGCGGCGTACCGATCTGAACTGCGTTTCCCCGTCGACGAAACCGCTCGTCGGCGATACCCCACCTTCGAGAAAGAGACTGCCCCATGAACCAAACGACCTTGTCAGTCTTGGGACCTCCCGGTTCACCGGTGCCGGACGATTTCGTCAGCGGACTGGAAGGCGTGGTCGCGTTCACCAGCGACATCGCCGAACCCGACAAGGACGGCGGCGCCCTGCGCTACCGCGG